>NZ_BCSQ01000003.1 GCF_001570945.1 Janibacter anophelis NBRC 107843 | reverse complement strand
GAAGGGGGAGCGGTCAGCTCGTGTAGAGGCGCAGGCTGAGCGGGCCGACCGTCTCGGTGGCCGGGGCGGTGGTGGTCTCCTGCGGCTGCTCCCAGGCGCTGTCCCAGCGCAGCCGCCACGCGCCCTCGCCGGCGCTCTCCGGCAGGGGCGGGAGGGTCAGCTCGACTTCGCCGAGGCCGCCGTGGACGACGAGCAGGGCGCACGGCTCGCCCTCGAGGCGCAGCTGGAGCGTGCGCCGGTCGTCCTGCGCCCAGGTCTCCTCGGTCATCTCCTCACCGGCCTCGTCGTACCAGCCGATCACCGACTCGTCGTGGTCGCGCAGCACCGGGACCTCGCGCCGCAGCGCGGTCAGGTGGGCGGTGCTCGCGAGCAGGTCGCGGCGCTGGTCGTCGAGGTCCCAGTCGAGCCAGGTCATCTCGTTGTCCTGGCAGTACGGGTTGTTGTTGCCGTCGTGGGTGCGGCCGATCTCGTCACCCGAGGCGATCATCGGCACCCCGGCCGAGAGCAGCAGCGTGCCGAGCAGGTTGCGCACCGAGCGGCGTCGCGCGAGCAGGATGACCTCGTCGTCGGTGGGGCCCTCGGCGCCGTGGTTCCACGAGCGGTTGTGGTCGTTGCCGTCGCGGTTGTCCTCGCCGTTGGCCTCGTTGTGCTTGTCGTCGTAGGCGACCAGGTCGGCCATCGTGAACCCGTCGTGCGCGGTGACGAATCCCACCGACGACAGCGGCGTCCGCTCGGCGAAGAGGTCCCGGCTGCCCACGAGGCGCGTCGCGATCTCGCGCACCCCGGCACCACTGCCCTCACCCCGCGAGAGCGCCCCCGTGTCCGCGAGCCAGAAGTCGCGCACCGTGTCGCGGAAGCGGTCGTTCCACTCCGCCCAGGCCCCCGGGAACTGCCCGGTGCGCCACCCGTCGGGGCCCAGGTCCCACGGCTCGGCGACGTGCAGCACCTGCGAGAGCACCGGGTCGTCGCGCAGCGCGGCGAAGAAGGCGTGCTCCGGGTCGAACCCGAGGTCCTCGCCCCGTCCGAGCGCGACGGCCAGGTCGTAGCGGAAGCCGTCGACGTGGCACTCCTGCACCCAGTACCGCAGCGAGTCCAGGACCATCTCGAGGGCGACCGGCTCGGTGAGGTCGACGGTGTTGCCGCACCCGGTGACGTCGACGTCGTGGCCCTCGTCGTCGAGCCGGTACCAGGTCCCCGCGCCCAGACCGCGCCACGCGAGGGTCGCTCCGCCGACGCTCTGCTCGGCCGTGTGGTTGTAGACGACATCGAGCAGCACCTCGATGCCCGCGGCGTGCAGCAGCTTGACCATGCCCTTGAACTCCCGCAGCACCTCGTGCGGGTCCTGGTTGCTCGCGTAGGGGGCGTGCGGGGCGAAGAATCCGACCGTGTTGTAGCCCCAGTGGTTGGTCAGGCCGAGGTCGACGAGGTGCGGCTCGTCGACGTGCGCGTGCACGGGCAGCAGCTCCACGGTCGTCACGCCGAGCGCCTGCAGGTGCTCGATCGTCACCGGGTGCGCCAGCCCCGCGTACGTGCCGCGCAGGTGCTCGGGCACCCCGGGCAGCCGCATCGTCATCTCGCGCACGTGCACCTCGTAGACCACCCGCTCGTCCCGTGGGTGGGCCGGCGGTGCGTCGTCACCCCAGTCAAAGGCCGTGTCGAGCACCACACTCCGGGGGACGAAGGGGGCGGAGTCCAGGTCCGAGCGCACGGCCGGGTCCCCTTCGCCTGCCTCGTCGACGACGTGCCCGTAGACGGCCGGCGCGTAGGTCAGCTCACCCTCGATCGAGCGGGCCCACGGGTCGAGGAGGAGCTTGGCCGGGTTGTGGCGCTGGCCGGACGCCGGATCCCACGGCCCGTCGGCCCGCAGGCCGTACCGCGCGCCGGGGTGCACGTCCGGGACGAGACCGGACCACCACCCTTCGTCCGACGCCGGGATCGGGGTGCGCGTCTCGTGATCGCCGTCGAAGGTGCACAGCCAGACCGCGGTCGCCCTGGGGGCGTGGACCGCGACCTCGACACCGCCGTCGACGGGGTGCACGCCGGGGCGCGAAGGGAGAGGGAGCGGCTGCGAGCCGGTGGTCGACATGGATCACAGGGTAAGCAGTCGGTACGTTGAGGGCATGAGCGATCCGACCGCCCTGCCCAACTTCGGCCCCACGCCCCCCAACGGTGGCGACCAGCCCGCGCCCGAGGCGCCGCTGCGCGACCGCGTCCAGGACGCGCTGCGCGAGCTCGGCCTCGAGCCCTCCATCGACAGTGAGGGCGACGTCGCCTTCACCTTCTCCGAGCAGCAGATGTTCATCCGCTGCCAGGACGACGAGTCCAACGTGCTGCGCGTCTTCGGCCAGTGGGCCCTCGAGGACCCGGTGCCGACCGACCCGATGGAGCGCCTGCAGGTCAGCAACGACCTCAACGTCGCCTTCAACCTCGTCAAGGCCGCCGTCGCCGGCGACACCCTCCTCGTGACGAGCGAGCACATCCTGCCCCGCGGTGCCGATGTGCGCGGCCTGCTCGGCCTGGCCCTCCCGCTCGTCCTGCAGGGCGTGCAGCTGTGGCACCAGCGCGCCACCGGCCAGGACCCCACCGAGGAGGGCTCCGCCGACGCCCCGAGCGAGCCGCAGGCATGAGCGAGGTCGTCCGTCTCGAGGGCGCCGACGGCATCGGCACGATCGTCCTCGACCGCCCGAAGATGAACGCGCTCGACGCCGAGATGCAGCGTCAGCTCGTCGTCGTCGCCGAGGAGGCCGCCGAGCGCGACGACGTCAAGGCCGTCATCGTCTGGGGTGGTGAGCGGGTCTTCGCCGCCGGCGCCGACGTCAAGGAGATGGCCGAGATGTCCTACACGGACATGGCCGCCCACGTGCGACTGCTGCAGCGCTTCTCCCGCGCGCTCGCCGCGATCCCGAAGCCGACCGTCGCCGCGATCACCGGGTTCGCCCTCGGTGGCGGGCTCGAGACGGCGCTGTGCTGCGACTTCCGCGTTGTCGCCGACAACGCCAAGCTCGGCCTGCCCGAGATCACCCTCGGCATCATCCCCGGAGCCGGTGGCACCCAGCGCCTGCCGCGCCTCGTCGGCCCGGCCAAGGCCAAGGAGATGATCTTCACCGGTCGCTTCGTCGACGCGGCCGAGGCCCTCGAGATCGGTCTCGCCGACAAGGTGGTGCCCGCCGGCGAGGTCCTCGAGGCCGCCCGGGCGATGGTCACCCCCTTCGTCACCGGCCCGACCCAGGCGCTGCGTGCGGCCAAGGAGGCCGTCGACAAGGGGCTCGAGGTCGACCTGTCCACCGGACTCGAGATCGAGGCGCAGGTCTTCAGCGCGCTCTTCGCGACCAACGACCAGAAGAGCGGCATGCGCAGCTTCGTCGACAACGGCCCCGGCAAGGCCACCTTCGAGGGCAACTGATGGTCACCACCGGCGCGAGCGCCGAGGAGGTCGAGCAGGCCTGGGCCGACAACAAGCTGGCCCAGGTGCTCTACCACGACTGGGAGGCCCAGACCTACGACGAGAAGTGGTCGATCAGCTTCGACGAGCGGTGCACCACTGTCGTGCGCGACCGCTTCATGCACGTGCTCGAGGCGACCCGACGGCCCGATGAGTCGCTGCCCTACGGCCGGGTCCTCGAGCTCGGCGCCGGTACCGGCTTCTTCGCCCTCAACCTCAAGCTCGCCGGACTCGTCGACGAGGTGCACGTCTCCGACCTGTCGCCCGGCATGGTCGAGGCGGCGAAGGCCAACGCCCAGCGGCTCGGCTTCGAGATCGACGGCCGGGTCGCCGACGCGGAGTCCCTGCCGTACGAGGACGACAGCTTCGACCTCGTCGTCGGGCACGCCGTCATCCACCACATCCCCGATGTCGAGGCCGCGCTGCGCGAGGTCGTGCGGGTGCTGCGCCCGGGTGGCCGATTCGTCATCGCGGGGGAGCCGACGACGATCGGCCACTGGTACGCCCGCCACATCTCCCGCGCGACGTGGGAGACCGCGACCCGGGTGAGCCGGCTGCCCCCCTTCCGCTCGAAGTGGGCCCGGGAGCAGGCCGAGCTCGACGAGTCCTCGCGCGCCGCCGCGCTCGAGGCGGTCGTCGACCTGCACACCTTCGACCCCGCCGAGCTGGCCGCCAAGGCGCGCCGCGCCGGTGCCGACCACGTCGGCACGGCGACCGAGGAGCTGACCGCCGCCTTCGCCGGGTGGCCGATCCGCACCTTCGAGTACGCGGTCGCCGAGGACGCGCTCGGCTTCGGCTGGGCGAAGTTCGCCTACGGCTCGTGGCGGCGCCTCATGCGCGTCGACGCGGTCCTCGGCCGGGTCGTGCCGCAGCGCTTCTTCTACAACGTCGGCGTCACGGGCACCAAGCCCCTGCGGTGATGGCCCGATCCTCCCGCCTCACGTGGTGGCACTGGACGCGCTGGGTCGTCGCCAACCGCGCCTGGTCCCACCACCACGTCCTGGGCTACCTGCGGATGCTGCGGGCGAAGGCGCGCACGCCCGGCCTGGTCTTCGAGGGGCCGTGCTTCATCGGTCCCGACGTGCAGTTCCAGGTCAGCCCGGGCACCGGACGGCTCATCGTCGGCGCCTACACGCACATCGGTGGCGGGTCGGCGCTGCGCGCGCACGAGGGCACGCTGCGGATCG
Source organism: Janibacter anophelis NBRC 107843 (assembly GCF_001570945.1). Classification (GTDB taxonomy): domain Bacteria; phylum Actinomycetota; class Actinomycetes; order Actinomycetales; family Dermatophilaceae; genus Janibacter; species Janibacter anophelis. Next base: position 88,591 of record NZ_BCSQ01000003.1, on the reverse strand, counting down.
GGGCCAAGACGGTCATCGGGATCCGCAACACCTTCAACACCTGGCTCGACATCGAGGTCGGCGAGGCGTGCCTGTTCGCCGACGACGTCTACGTGTGCGACTTCGACCACGTGACCACCGACCTCGAGACGCCGATCAAGGACCAGGGCATCGTCAAGTCGCCCGTGCGCTTCGGTGACGACGTGTGGGTCGCGACCAAGTGCGTCATCACGCGCGGTACCGACATCGGCAGCCACTCGGTCGTCGGTGCCGGCGCCGTCGTCCGGGGCAGTTTTCCCCCCTTCGTCGTCGTCGGTGGGGTCCCGGCCAAGGTGCTCAAGCGGCGCCAACCGGTCGTCGTGACCGAGGACGACCTCGACCTGCCGGCGGGGTGGTGACGTGGTCGAGCGCGAAGCCCTCGACGTCCTCGTCGCGCACATCCCGACGACGCACACCGAGCAGGTACTCGCGGCGCTCTTCGCCGTCGGCGCGGGCGAGGTGGGGGAGTACCGCGAGTGCGCCTTCGTCCAGCAGGGCGAAGGGAGGTTCCGCCCCGTGGGATCGGCGAACCCCACGATCGGGACCGTGGGGCAGCCGGAGCGGGTCGTCGAGGACCGCGTCGAGGTCGCCTTCCGGCGGTCGCTGCGCGCGCGAGTCGTTGCGGCACTGCGTGACTCGCACCCCTACGAGGAGCCGTCCTTCCACGTCCTCGTCAACGCCGCGGACTGACGCCCGGTGCTGGTGTGGCGAAGGGCACCCTTGCCCGCCTTGGTGGTCCGCGGGCGCGCTGGATAGCGTGAGCGGACTGGGAGCCTCCCCACATCGGCCGCCCGATCGCGGCAGATGCTGAGAGGATCGCCCGGTACCCAGCCCCCTCACCCAGGAAGAGGACGATTCACCGATGAACATCGTCGTCTGCGTGAAGTACGTTCCGGACGCACAGTCCGACCGCGGATTCAACGAGGACAACACGACCGACCGCGAAGGCGTGGACGGCCTGCTGTCCGAGCTCGACGAGTACGCCGTCGAGCAGGCCCTCCAGATCGCCGAGGCGGGTGAGGGCGAGGTCACCGTGCTGACCATCGGCCCCGCTGACGCCGCCGAGGCCGTCAAGAAGTCGCTCCAGATGGGTGCCGACAAGGGCGTGCACATCTGCGACGACGCGATCGCCGGCTCCGACGCCCTGGCCACCTCGCTGGTGCTCGCCGAGGCGATCAAGAAGGTCGGGACCCCGGACATCGTCCTCACCGGCATGGCCTCGACCGACGGCACCATGGGTGTCGTCCCCGCGATGCTCGCCGAGCGCCTCGGCCTGCCGCAGGTCACCTACGCCTCCGAGCTGACCGTCGACGGTGGCGTCGCCAAGATCCGCCGTGACGGCGACACCGCGAGCGAGACCATCGAGGCCTCCCTCCCGGCGCTGATCTCGGTCACCGACCAGATCAACGAGCCGCGCTACCCCTCCTTCAAGGGGATCATGGCCGCGAAGAAGAAGCCGGTCGAGGAGTGGAGCCTCGCCGACCTCGGCGTCGACGCCGGCCAGGTCGGCCTCGCCAACGCCGCGACGGCCGTCGAGTCGACGACCAAGCGTCCCCCGCGCGAGCAGGGCACGATCGTCACCGACGAGGGTGACGGCGGCACCAAGCTCGCCGAGTTCCTGACCACCAACAAGTTCGTCTGATCGACGACCCGGACACAAGGAGCAATAGACATGGCTGAAGTCCTCGTCCTCGTCGACCACGCAAACGGTGAGGTGAAGAAGCCCGCCGCGGAGATGCTGACCATCGCCCGTCGTCTGGGTGAGCCGTCCGCCGTCTTCATCGGCCCCGGCGCCGAGACCGCCAAGGACCTGCTGGCGCGCTACGGCGCCGAGAAGATCTACTCCGTCTCCGACCCGGCCGCCCTCGAGCACCTCGTCGCCCCCCAGGCCGAGATCCTCGCGCAGCTGGTCCAGGAGAAGCAGCCCGCCGCGGTGCTCATCCCGAGCAATGCCGCCGGCAAGGAGATCGGTGCGCGTCTGGCCGTCAAGACCGAGTCCGGTCTGATCACCGACGCCACCGACGTCCAGGCCGGCCCGGTCACCACGCAGTCGGTCTTCGCCGGCAGCTACACCGTCCAGGCCAAGGTCACCAAGGGCACGCCGATCATCTGCGTCAAGCCCAACTCCGCCGCGCCTGAGCAGGCCAACGGCGCCGGTGCCTTCGAGGAGCTCTCCGTGAGCATCTCCGACGGCGCCAAGACGGCCAAGGTCACCGCGTCCGAGCCGAAGAAGGCCTCCGGTCGTCCCGAGCTCACCGAGGCGGCGATCGTCGTCTCCGGTGGTCGTGGCACCGGCGGTGACTTCAGCCCGGTCGAGACCTTCGCGGACACCCTCGGTGCCGCCGTCGGCGCCTCGCGCGCCGCGGTCGACGCCGGCTGGTACCCGCACTCCTCGCAGGTCGGCCAGACCGGCAAGCAGGTCTCCCCGCAGCTGTACGTCGCCGCGGGCATCTCCGGCGCGATCCAGCACCGCGCCGGCATGCAGACGTCCAAGACGATCGTCGCGATCAACAAGGACGAGGAGGCCCCGATCTTCGAGCTCGTCGACTTCGGAGTCGTCGGTGACCTCTTCACCGTCCTGCCGCAGGCCACGGAGGCCGTCAAGGGAAAGTGACCCCTGGTCTCTCCTGACGAAGGGGGGCGTGCACCGATCCGGTGCGCGCCCCCCTTCGCTGTGTCCGGGGGGCGTCGCCACCGCCGCGTCCGCGCCCGCGTCCCCACATGCCGGGTCGAGGTATCGCCGGCCCTCCCGGGGGCCGGTCATACCTCCAACAGCCGGGCGAAGGGGGTGACGCGCGCCACGTGCTCGGCTCCGCGTTTACCAAACCGTGACTTCTATGGTTACAGTTGCGTCGGCCTTCGCGGCCACCCCCTGATCCCCACCCAGAGGTCCCCCTGTGAGCAACACCCGATACGTGAGCCGGCACGGCAGTCCCCGTCGCGGCCCCCTGCAACGACTCGGCAGCCTGCCGTCCTCCGTCGGCTCCCACGGGGCCCGCGCCGCGGCCAAGACGGTCGCCGGCGTCGGGATCGTCCTCGGCTCGGGTGCCTTCGTCATCGCGCCGAGCCAGGCTGCCGACGAGGCACAGACCAATGACCTGGCCGCCGTGAGCTTCGAGACCGACGTCTCCGAGCTGCTCGCCGACCGTGGTGGCGAGCCGGCCTCGTCGCGCTCGACCGCCCGCACGGCCGCCGCTGTCACCGCCCCGAAGGGCGAGGGCTCGCAGGACGTCCACGACGGCGCCGGTGCACTCGCGCTCGACCCGGTGGTCAAGCCCAAGCCCAAGCCGAAGCCCAAGCCGAAGCCCGAGCCGAAGCCCGTCGAGGAGCCCGAGCAGGAGCAGGCCGAGACCGACGCGACGGAGCAGGAGACCGAGGAGCCGCAGGGCACCGAGGCGCAGGCGCCGGAGCAGGCCTCCCGCAGCAGTGAGCGCTCGGAGGTCGAGACCCAGGAGGAGACCGAGTCCGAGAGCCAGGGCGGGTCGGTCCAGACCGGCAACTACGCCTCGCAGGGCGCGGCCCTTGGGCTGGGACCCAACGCGCAGAAGGTCTACTCGGCGGTGCGCACGCAGTTCCCCGACATGACCAACATCGGTGGCTACCGCGCCGGCGACCCGGGCGACCACGGCAGCGGCAACGCGGTCGACATCATGGTCACGGGCGCCCGTGGCGACCAGATCAACGCGTGGCTCCAGCAGAACGCGGGCAGCCTCAACATCAAGTACATCATCTGGGAGCAGCGCATCTGGTTCCCCAATGGCAGCTCCAAGATGATGGAGGACCGGGGCAGCCCGACGCAGAACCACTACGACCACGTGCACGTCTCGGTGAACTGAGGCGAGCCTGCGTCACGCCCCGCCGGGTCCCACCCGGCGGGGCTTCTGCGTCCTCACGCGATGGCCCTGCGCGCTTCTCGAGCCCAGGGGCTCACGCGCCTCGCCCGGCAGCGGATCCCGGGCAGACTGGGCGCATGCCTGCCGAGACGATTCCGATCCTGCCGAGCGCGGACTTCGATGTGTCCGTTGCGTTGTGGTCGGCCTTCGGGTTCGTCGAGCGTGGTCGATGGCCGGGCTATCTCATCGTTCGCCACCCAGATCTCGACCTCGAACTTCACTTCTGGTTGGACCCCCAGGTCGACCGGTGGACGAACGACGTCGCCTGCTACATCCGTTTCGGTACGCCCGGCGAGGCCCTGGCCCGTCACGCGGTCTGGGCCGACGTCACGGTCCCCGAGCCGGCGGTCCTGAGCACCCCGGACGTCGATGCTGGAGGTGCCGTGGAGTTCCACATCATCGACCTCCACGGCAACCTCGTACGACTCGGCGGATTTCCGACGGTCGAGCAGCCCTGACCGGCTGCTTCCCGCCAGCGTTGGCCCCCTTCGTCCGGCTGAAATACATCCCGCGCGTCCTGACGCGCGGGATGTATTTGTATCGTGACGGCGAGGAGGCGGGCTGATGGGGCACGACCACACGCACGGCGCCGGCGGCACACCCGACCGGGGGCTGCGCAACCGACTTCTGGCCGCCTTCGTCATCACCGCACTCGTCGTCGTCGCGCAGGCGATCGGGGCGGTCATCACCGGCAGCCTCGCGCTCCTGACCGACACCGCCCACGCCCTCGCTGATTCCGCCGGGCTGCTCGTCGCGGTCATCGCCGCGACGATGGTGCTGCGGCCCCCGAGCAGCACGCGCACGTGGGGCTTCGCGCGGATCGAGGTCATCGCCGCGCTCGGGCAGGCCTGCCTGCTCATCGTCGTCGGTGTCTACGCGGCGGTCGAGGGCGTGCGGCGCCTCTTCGAGCCGACCGAGGTGCCCGCGGCCGAGCTGCTCGTCCTCGGCGTCCTGGGCCTGACGGCCAACGTCATCGCGATGGCGGTGCTCGCCTCGGGCCGCGGGGCGAACCTCAACATGCGCGCCGCCTTCCTCGAGGTCGTCAACGACGCCCTCGGCTCGCTCGGCGTCATCGTGGCGGCGGTGGTCATCGCGACGACCGGGTACGCGCGCGCCGACACCTTCGCCGGCCTCTTCATCGCCGCGCTCATCGTGCCGCGGGCGGTGCGGCTGCTGCGCGAGACGACCTCCGTGCTCATGGAGTTCACGCCGAAGGGGGTCGATCTCGACATCGTGCGCGCGCACCTCCTCGAGCTCGAGCACGTGCGGGAGGTGCACGACCTGCACGCGTCGATGATCGGCACCGGGCTGCCGGTCATCTCCGCGCACGTGGTCATCGACGACGGGTGCTTCGAGTCCGGGCACGCGCCGCAGATCCTCGAGCAGATCCGCGAGTGCGTGCGCGAGCACTTCCCGGTCTCCTTCGACCACGCGACGATCCAGCTGGAGACAGCCGACGTGCGCGAGCGGACGTGCGGCGCGATGGAGCACGGCTGAGGCGGTCAGGGCAGTGGGAGCAGCGTCTGCGAGGATGCCGCCATGGGCAAGGTGCACCCCGAGATCACGCCGCGTCTGCAGGAGTTCATCGAGGCCCAGCCCGTGTTCTTCGTCGCCACGGCACCCCTGTCGGCCGACGGCCACGTCAATGTCTCTCCCAAGGGGATCGCCGGGACATCGGTGGTCGTCGACGCGTCGACCTTCGCCTACCTCGACATCACCGCGAGCGGCGCGGAGACCATCGCCCACTTGCGGGAGAACGGTCGCGTCACCGTGATGTTCTGCGCCTTCGACGGCAAGCCCAACATCGTCCGCCTGCACGGGCGGGGACGCGTCGTGACGCCCTCCGACGACGAGTTCGCGACGTGGGCGCCGCGGTTCGACCTGGCCGACTCGCCGGCGAGCCGGGCGGTCATCGTGGTCGACGTGGCCCGGGTGAGCGACTCGTGCGGGTTCGGCGTGCCGCTCATGGAGCACCGAGGGGAGCGCGACATCCTCGTCGGCTACATGGAGCGCAAGGGGGCTGACGGGGTGCGTGAGTACCAACAGGCCAAGAACCGCACCTCGATCGACGGCTTGCCCGCCATCGACGCCTGACCGGTGAGGAGCGGACGCTACCGGTAGTCGTGCAGGATCCCGAGCGGCTGGTCCTCCCACCCGAGGTCGCGGATGACACCCCAGCAGTCCGGACGGGAGCCGTCGACGTCGGTGACGCCATAGGTGTCGGACAGCTGCCGGGCGGTGAGCACCGAGCCGTGGTGCCGGGTGACATCGGCATCGCCGGCGAGCGCGGCCACCCCGCGCGCGACGTAGGTCGGCGTCTCCGAGGCGCCGAAGCCCGGCACCCGCTCGGCCGCGTCCGTCCAGGTCTCCTCGGTCACGCCGAAGTTCTCGAGCATCGCCTCCGAGCGCAGCCACCCGGGCGTCACGCCCACCACGGTGACCGGCTGGTCCGCCAGCTCCGCGGTCAGGCTCGTGACGAGCCGGTCGATGCAGCCCTTGACGTAGTCGTAGTAGAAGCCGACGTCCTGTCGGTACTCGCGATTGACCTCCCGCGGGCCGTCGGTCATCTCCACGAGCAGTCCACCGCTGGACTCGAGCATCAGCGGCAGGGCGAGCGCGCTCGTGATGACGTGGGTGTCGATGCCCATCCGCAGCATCCGCAGGCCACCCTCCAGGTCGTGCTCCCACAGCGGTGCCCCGAAGTCGGCATAGCGGTCGCCACCGAAGATGTCGTTGACAAGCACGTCGAGGCGCCCGTGGTCGGAGCGGATGCGCTCGACGAGCGCGCGGACCTCGTCCGGCTGCGTGTGGTCGACGCGGACCGCGGCCCCGGACCCACCCCCTTCGATCATGCGGTCGAGGGTGTCCTCGATCGTCTCCGGTCGCCCGATCTCGGACGCTCCACCCGTGCGACTGCTGCGCCCGGTGGCGTAGACGAAGGCTCCGGCGCGGGCCAACTCCACCGCGAGCGCGCGTCCGGCGCCCCGGGTCGCTCCGGCGACGAGTGCCACCCGCCCTGTCAGGGTCGCGGTCTCCATCTCCACCACGGTAGGGCGTCAGGCCCGGCGGCGCCCGTCCTTCATGGCGAAGGCCAGCGCGACGACGATGACGACGGCGATGAGCGCCAGGGCCGTGACCATCGCCGTCGACCAGCTGCCGCTGGCGCCGAGCGCGGCGAAGGCGACCGAGGTGATGACCGCGATGCCGACGGAGGTGCCGATGCGCTGCCCGGTCTGCATGACGGCACCGGAGCTGCCGGCGTAGGCGAGCGGCACCTCGGCGAGCGCGAGCGTCTGGTTGGGGCTGATGACCGACCCCTGCGCCGCGCCGACGAAGACCAGGGTGGCCAGCAGCCACCACTCGCTCACGACGCCGGCGTCCGCGAGCAGGACGACGGCGATGCTCGACACCAGGCCGACGAGTGCCGTCGCGAGCCCGCCGACGACGACGCGGTGGCCGTGCGTGACGACCCGCTTGCCGGCCCAGTTCGACGCGATGGCAGCGGTGAGCGCGGCGGGGAGGCCGACGAGCGCAGCCTGCAGCGCGCTCCTGTCGTGTCCGAACTGGAAGTACAGGGCGACGAGGACCCAGATGCTCGTCATGCCGAGGAAGTACAGCATCGCGATGATCGTGCCGCGGGTGAAGCTCGGGATCGCGAAGATCTGCAGGTCGACCATCGGGCTGCGCCCGGAGTCACGGTGGTGGCGCTCCCACCGCACCCACAGCCACGCCAGGACGACACCCGTGGGGAGGGTGAGCCAGTACCAGGGCGAGGATCCCCCTTCGACGAAGGGGAGCATCGTCGCCAGCACGGCGAGGCCCAGCAGGAGCGAACCGACCGGGTCGAGGGAACGCCAGACGCCGACGGCCGGTGCGTCGACCGCGGTCGCGGGGCGGCTCAGGAGCGGGCGGGGGAACCACGTCAGGGCCAGGACGAGACAGAGGATGCCGACCGGCACATTGACGAGGAATGTCAGGCGCCAGCCGATCTCCGGGCCACCCGCGCCGATGAGCAGGCCGCCGATGACCGGTCCGACCCCGACGGCGACGCCGACGATCGTGCCGAACCACCCGAACGCCCGCGCCCGCTCGGGGCCGCGGAAGTACTGCTGGATCATGCCGACGCCCTGCGGGTTGATCAGGCCGGATGCGACACCCTGGACAAAGCGAGCGGCGTTGAGCCAGAACGCATCCGGTGCGAGCCCCGCGGCGATCGAGGAGAGGGTAAAGAGCGCGATCCCGATGACGAAGATGCCGCCCCGGCCGAGGAGGTCACCGGCCCGACCGGCCGCCACGAGGACGACGCCGAAGGTCAGCGCGTACCCGGACAGGACCCACTGGACGTCGGAGTCGCTGGCTCCGAGACCGGTCTGGATCGAGGGGACGGCGACGTTGACGATGCTCACGCCGACGAGCGACATGAAGATCGCGACGAGCAGGACCGACAGGATCTTCCACCGCTGCGGGTCGGGGACGAAGGGGGCCGCCTGGTCCGCCGGCGACTGCTGGGTCGTCACGCGGCCCTCCCGTCGTCGATGTGTGCATCCTGCACGCAAACGCCTTCGGGGGCGAGTCCATTCCCTGACGGGGCGCGCATTTCCCCGGGGAGATGCGACCTCTCGACGTCAAGAGTCTGCAGTGCCGTAGGGGAATGCGCAGTCCGGGGAGGCTCGTAGACTCTGTGCGATGACCACCTACCTCGACCACGCGGCGACCACGCCGATGACTCCCGCTGCCCGGGAGGCGATGGTCGAGCAGATGGCGCTGACCGGCAACGCCTCGAGCCTGCACGGCCCCGGCCGCGACGCGCGCCGGGTCGTCGAGGAGGCCCGCGAGCGGATCGCCTCGGCGCTGGGTGCCCGGCCGAGCGAGATCGTCTTCACCTCCGGCGGGACCGAGGCCGACAATCTGGCCATCACCGGCTCGCTGCGCGCGGCCCGGGCGGCCGACTCCCTTCGCTCCCGGATCGTCGTCAGCGGGGTCGAGCACCACGCCGTCCTCGACGTCGTCGACCACGCGGTCGAGCACGAGGGCGCGCAGGCGACCTTCGTCGCGCCGGGGGAGTGCGGCACCGTGCAGCCCGATGCGGTGCGCGCGGCGATCGAGCAGGACCCCGGCAGCGTCGGGCTCGTCTCGGTCATGTGGGCCAACAACGAGGTCGGCACGGTCCAGGACGTCACCGCGATGGCCGCGATCGCGCACGAGCACGGGCTGGCCTTCCACACCGACGCGGTCCAGGCCGTGGGGCACCTGCCCGTCGACTTCGAGGCGAGCGACGTCGACCTCATGAGCGTCAGCGCGCACAAGTTCGGTGGGCCGCTCGGCATCGGCGCGCTCGTCGCCAAGCGCGACGCCCGCCTCGTCGCCCTGAGCCACGGTGGCGGGCAGGAGCGCGGCGTGCGCTCCGGCACTCTCGACGTGCCCGCGATCCGCGCCTTCGCCGTCGCGCTCACCGAGGCCGTGGAGCGAAGGGAGGCAGAGGCGTTGCGCATCGGCGGACTCCGCGACCGCTTCCTCGCCGGCACCCAGCAGCTCGACCTCGGCATCCGCGTCACCGGCTGCTGGGAGGTCGGCGACGTCACGACCCGCCTGCCCGGCAACGCCCACATCACCATCCCCGGGTGCGAGGGCGACTCGATGCTCTACCTGCTCGACGCAGCCGACATCGCCGTCTCGACCGGCTCGGCCTGCCAGGCCGGCATCCCGCAGCCCTCCCACGTCGTGCTCGCGATGGGGCGCTCGGAGGAGGAGGCGCGCGGCTCCCTTCGCGTCTCGTTCGGCTGGACCTCCACCGAGGCCGATGTCGATGCCGTCCTCGCCGCCCTGCCCGAGGCCGTCACCCGAGCCCGACGGGCCAGCGGGGCCGCCTGATGCGTGTCGTCGCCGCGATGAGCGGAGGCGTCGACTCGGCGGTCGCCGCCTCCCGGATGATCGAGGCCGGGCACGACGTCGTCGGCGTCCACCTCGCCCTGGCCAAGGACGCCAAGCGGCTGCGCGAGGGTGCCCGCGGGTGCTGCACGATCGAGGACGCCGGTGACGCCCGCCGCGTCGCGGACAAGCTCGGCATCCCCTTCTACGTGTGGGACATGGCCACCCCCTTCGCCCGTGACGTCGTCGAGGACTTCGTCGCCGAGTACGAGGCCGGTCGCACCCCCAACCCCTGCCTGCGCTGCAACGAGAAGATCAAGTTCGCCGCGCTGCTCGACAAGGCGCTCGCGCTCGGCTTCGACGCGGTCGCGACCGGGCACTACGCGCAGATCGTCGACGGACCGCACGGCCGCGAGCTGCACCGCGCCGTCGACATGGCCAAGGACCAGTCGTACGTGCTCGGCGTGCTCGACGAGGAGCAGCTGGCGCGCGCCTTCTTCCCCCTCGGCGACACGACCAAGCCGCAGATCCGCGAGGAAGCGGCCGAGCGTGGCTTCGCCGTGGCCAAGAAGCCCGACTCCCACGACATCTGCTTCATCGCCGACGGCGACACCCGCGGCTGGCTCACCCGGCGACTCGGTGAGCAGGAGGGGGAGATCGTCGACGAGGGCTCCGGCGAGGTCGTCGGCGCGCACCGCGGGGCCTACGGGTTCACCGTCGGGCAGCGACGCGGGCTGGGTCTGGAGCGGTCCTCGCTCGACGGCGAGGCGCGGTACGTCACCCGCGTCGAGGCCGCGACCAACCGCGTCTTCATCGGCACCGCCGACCTGCTCGGCGCCGACCTCATCGAGGCCGACCACGTCCGCTGGTGCGGGCCCGCCGCGGGCGGTCGGCTGCGCCTGGGCGCGCAGATCCGGGCGCACGGCGAGGAGATCCCGGCGACCGCTGAGGTGGTGTCCACGGTCCCTGAGGAGCGAGGGACGCGGTGCCCTGAGGAGCGACGAAGGAGCCTCGAAGGGAGCCTCGAAGGGACCCGCCTGATCGTGCGGCTCGACGACGCGGTGCGCGGCGCGGCCCCCGGTCAGTCGATCGTCCTCTACGACGGCACACGGGTCGTCGGGTCGGGGACGATCGCCCGGGCCACGCGGGGTGGACGTGGGCTCGCCGACGCATCACCCGCGCGTATACCTCCACCCGGGGATGGCTCATGACGCTCGCCTCCGGTGTCGGCTCTTGGCCGGGCACGAGCGCCCGCGAGGCCATCGTCACCGTCCGTGACCTGTTCGGCGACGGCATCCCGCACCTGCCCGAGCTGCCCGCCCGCGGGGTCGGTGCGGACATGGTCGGGCGCGCCGCCGCGCTGCTCGAGGGGTTGCACGTGGAGACCCAGCCGTACGGGTGGCGCTTCGCCGGTCGGCCCGGAGCGGACGAAGGGAGGGCCCGCGCCCTCCTGCGCGAGGACCTCGACGAGCTCGCCGAGGCCTACGACGGATGGAGCGGACCGCTCAAGGTGCAGGTCACCGGGCCGTGGACGCTCGGGGCGAGCATCGAGCTGGCCCGCGGTGAGCGGGCGGTCGCCGACCACGGTGCGCGGCGCGACCTCGTCGGGTCGTTCGCCGAGGGGCTGCGTGGCCACATCGCCGACGTCGAGCGGCTCGTGCCGGGCGCCGAGGTCGTCGTGCAGGTCGACGAGCCCGGTCTGCCGGCCGTGCTCGAGGGCCGGCTGCCGACGGCATCCGGGTACGGGCGCCTGCGGGCCGTCGACCGGTCGGAGGTGCGCGACGGGCTGCGCGAGGTGCTCGAGGCCGCGGGGGAGCGGCGCACCCTCGTGCACTGCTGCGCGGGTGACGTGCCGGTGGAGCTGCTGCGGCAGACCGGTGCGGGTGGCATCTCGCTCGACACCTCACTGCTCGACGGGCCGCGCTGGGAGCAACTGGCGGAGGCCGTCGAGGGCGGTCTCACCCTCTGGGCCGGTGCGGTGCCCACCACGGGCCGCACCGACTGGCGGACGGCACGGGACCGGCTCGTCGGGGCGTGGCAGCGGATCGGGCTGACGCTCCCTTCGCTCGCGGACGTCGTCGTGACGCCGAGCTGTGGGCTGGCGGGGTCCGGCGCTGCCGTCCAGGCCGTGCGGACGACCACCGACCTCGCGGCCGCGCTGACCGACGCAGCGGCCGCGTGAACGAGCCTGACCGCAGGGCGTGGCCGCGGCGCTTCATGCGGCTGTGGTGGCGGATGACCCGTGGTGCGCTCGTCCTCGTCGTCGTCATCGCGGCCGGGCTGATGGTCCTCAACGGGGACTTCCGGGGGCACCATCTCGGGTTCACCCACGAGCGTGACGTGCAGGTCGCGCAGGTGCAGCAGGACACCCAGAAGTGCTCTCGCGCCAGCGCGCGGGGCGACCTCGTCACGGTCATATGGCAGGACGGGTCGGATCGGGGCACCGCCTGGTGGACCCGGTGCCCCGACAACGCGCGGGTCGAAGGGGGCGACACCGTCCGGCTGTGGGTCGCCGACGGGCGCAAGGCGTATGACGGAGGGCCTTGGGAGCTCTACGCCGCGGTGCCGCTCATGGCGGTCGGCATCGGGACCGCGCTCACCGTCATCGTCCTGCTGACCAACCGCGGGCGGATCGCTGTCGACGACTGAGCCCCCCTCGCCACGGACTGCCGGATCGAAGAAGGAGCGCGACCACGAGGTCGCGCTCCTTCTTCGAGTCACCGGGTCTCGAGGCTCGGGCCCAGGGCACCTCGCACCTCGAGCGGCGTTGGGTCAGGCGGGGGCGTGGATCTCCCGCTTGAGGATCTTGCCCGTCGGGCCCTTGGGCAGCTCGTCGAGGACCCAGATGGTGCGCGGGTACTTGTAGGCGGCGATCCGCTCCTTGACGTACTGCTGGATCTCGTCGACGTCGCCGGAGGCGCCCTCGCGCAGCGAGACAGCGGCGCCCACGTCCTCGCCCAGCTCGGGGTGCGGCACGCCGACGACCGCGCACTCGAGCACGTCCGGGTGGGTGTACAGCACCTCCTCGACCTCGCGCGGGTAGATGTTCATGCCGCCGCGGATGATCAGGTCCTTCTTGCGGTCGACGATCGTGTAGTAGCCGTCCTCGTCGACGCTCGCGATGTCGCCGGTGCGGAACCAGCCGTCCGGGATCGCCTCGGCGGTGGCCTCGGGCTTGCCCCAGTAGCCCTTCATGACGTTGTCACCGCGGATCGCGATCTCGCCGACGCCCTCGCCCGGGCCGACGTCCTGGCCGTCGGCGCCGATGAGCTTCATCTCGCAGCCGGGGATGGCGCGCCCGATCGTGCCGGGCTTGGTCGGCTGGTCGAGCATGTTGAAGGAGGCGACGGGCGAGGTCTCGGACAGGCCGTAGCCCTCGAGCAGGGAGACCTTGAAGGTCTCCTCGAACTCGCGCAGCGTCTCGCCGGGCAGCGACGATCCGCCCGAGACGCAGGTGCGCAGGCTGCTCGTGTCGGTGTCGGCGACCGTGGGGTGGTGCAGCATCGCGCCGTACATCGTCGGCACGCCCTCGAAGATCGTCACCTTGTCGCGCTCGATGACCTCCAGCGCCTTGCCCGGCTCAAAGCGCGGGATGAGGGTGAGCGTCGCGCCCTGGCGCACGGCGGTGTTCAGGCCGCAGGTCAGGCCGAAGACGTGGAAGAGGGGCAGGCAACCCATGATGACGTCATCGGGCTGGATGCCGATGATGTCCTCGGCCGAGCGCTGGGCGTTGAGGTCGAGGTTCTTGTGGGTGAGCTCGGCCCCCTTCGGCCGGCCGGTGGTGCCGGAGGTGTAGAGGATGACCGCGGTGTCCTCGGCGTCGCGCTCGACCGGGGTGGCGATCGGCTCGCTGGGCGGCAGGTCCTCGTCGCTCGGGCCGACCGGGCCGGAGACGATGACCGTGGTGTCGGTGCCCTCGGCACCGGCCTGGGCCTCGGCGGCGAAGTCGCCCCAGACGAAGGAGAACTTCGCCCCGGAGTCGGTGTAGAAGTACTCGATCTCCTGCGCCTTGAGCAGCGGGTTCATCGGCACGACGGTGCCACCGGCGAGCAGCGCACCGTAGAAGAGGACCGGGAACGCGGGCACGTTGGGCAGGATGAGCGAGACCCGGTCACCGGGCTCGAGGCCGGCGGCCCGCATCGCACCCGCGGCCTTGGCGGCGAGGCCGTGCAGCTGGGACCACGTCAGCTCCGCGTCGTCGAGCTTGATCGCCACCTTGTCGGGGTGGGCCTGGGCCGTGGTGACGAGGTTGCTCGCCAAATTGGTCATCGTCGACTCCTAGGGGTTCGGGTGCGCCCATCCAACCTTGTCTGCGCGCTCGAGGGAAGGGAGGTCAGGTGGCCGTCACGTCGGTCCGGGTGAAGTCGTCGCCCTTGAAGAGCAGCGGCTCGCCGCGCGAGTGCGCCAGCGCGTAGGTGAAGCAGTCACCGAAGTTGAGTCGGGCCGCCGACCCGCTGCCGCGGCCGTAACGTCGGTGGGCCTCCCGGGCCAGCGCCAGCTGCTCCTCGTCAAAGGGGACGATCTCGGCTGCCACGACCTGCAGCAACTCGTCGAGGAGCTCGGTGCGTCGTGGCCCGAGGACCAGGGTGCACTCGAGGACGGTCGCGGTCGAGACCCGCAGGTCGGGCGCCGACTCCATGGCGGCGATGAAGCGATCGGCGTCGTGCTCGCCCCGCAGGACGGCAACGAGTGCCGAGGTGTCGACGATCATCGGGGCAGGCCCTGCTCGTCGTAGAGATCGTCGACGTCGCGGACCGGCTCGTCCAGCGCCCGACCACGTGCCGCCAGGTCGCGCAGCTGCTCGCCGACGCCCTCGCGCAGATTGCGACGCTGCCGCTCGATGGCCTCGCGCAGTGCCTCGCGCACGGCCCCGGTCGCACTGGTGTGCCGCAGGGCGGCCAGCTCCATGGCCATGCGGTGCACTTCGGGGTCCTTGATGTTCATGGTCGCCACGGTCAAGATTCTACCCTCCGATGGTAGAAGTCGGTGTGCGAGTGACGCTACGCGAGGGTGCCGACAGCGTCGGGCTGTCGGCAGGCTGCGGCAGGATGTGTCCGTGAGCGAGATCCCCGAGGACGCACGACACGAGTGGGCCGACCTGGCCGAGCAGGCGCACGCCGCGCAGTTCGCCTACCACGTCAAGGACGCGCCGACGATCAGCGATGCCGCCTACGACCGGCTGATCCGCCGGCTGCAGGAGCTCGAGGAGGCCCACCCCGCCCTGCGCACGCCCGAGTCGCCGACGCAGCAGGTGGGCGGGGCGATCTTCTCCACCGACTTCACCGCCGTCGACCACCTCGAGCGGATGCTCAGCCTCGACAACGCCTTCGAGGGCGACGAGCTGCTCGACTGGGCGCGCCGGGTCGAGCAGGAGGTCTCCGGGTTCCACTACCTGTGCGAGCTCAAGATCGACGGCCTCGCGATCAACCTCCTGTACGAAGGGGGCAAGCTCACCCGCGCGCTCACCCGCGGTGACGGGCGCACCGGTGAGGACGTGACGATGAACGTGCGCACCATCGAGGGCATCCCCACCCAGCTCGACGACAGCGAGCACCCGGTGCCCGACCTCGTCGAGGTCCGGGGCGAGGTCTTCTTCCGGCTCGAGGACTTCGAGGAGCTCAACGCGGGACTCGTCGAGGCGGGCAAGGCCCCCTTCGCCAACCCGCGCAACTCGGCTGCCGGATCGTTGCGGCAAAAGGACCCTCGCGTCACGGCCCGGCGCCCGCTGCGCATGCTGGTCCACGGCATGGGGCGGCGCGAGGGCTTCGACATCGACAGCCAGAGCCATGCCTACGAGCTCATGGCGGCCTGGGGGCTGCCGACCTCCCCGCATTACAAGGTCTTCGACTCGATGACGCGGGTGCGCGAGTTCATCTCCGAGGTCGAGGCGCAGCGGCACGACTACGACCACGAGATCGACGGCGTCGTCGTCAAGGTCGACGAGATCGCCGTGCAGCGTCGGCTGGGGTCGACCTCGCGGGCCCCGCGCTGGGCCATCGCGTGGAAGTACCCGCCCGAGGAGGTCAACACCACGCTCCTCGACATCCAGGTCAACGTCGGGCGCACGGGGCGGGTCACCCCCTTCGGCGTCATGGAGCCGGTGACGGTGGCTGGGTCGACGGTCTCCCTCGCGACCCTGCACAACGCGCACGAGGTCAAGCGCAAGGGCGTGCTCATCGGCGACACCGTCGTGCTGCGCAAGGCGGGCGACGTCATCCCCGAGATCCTCGGGCCGGTCGTCGAGCTGCGCGACGGCAGCGAGCGGGAGTTCGTCATGCCGACGCACTGCCCGGCCTGCGGGACCGAGCTCGCGCCGCAGAAGGAGGGCGACAAGGACATCCGCTGCCCCAACTCGCGCACCTGCCCCAGCCAGCTGCGCGAGCGGCTGTCGTCGCTCGCCGGGCGCGGCGCCTTCGACATCGAGGCGCTCGGCTGGGAGGGCGCCGTCGGGCTCCTCGATTCCGGCGTGCTCACCGACGAGGGCGGGCTCTTCGGCCTGACCGCGCAGGACGTCGCCCGCGTGCCGCTCTTCACCCGGGCGGCGAAGAAGACCGATCCGGAGGAGGCCGTCCACGACGGTCGGGTCCTCTCGGCCAACGGCGCCAAGCTCGTCGACAACCTCCAGCAGGCCAAGGAGCAGCCGCTGTGGCGGGTGCTCGTCGCGCTCTCGATCCGGCACGTCGGGCCGACCGCGGCCCGGGCGCTCGCTCAGCACTTCGGCTCGATCGCCGCGATCCGTGAGGCCGACGAGGCGGCGCTCGCCGACGTCGAGGGCGTCGGCCCGACGATCGCCGCGGCGGTGCGCGAGTGGTTCGACGGCGAGGGCAACGACTGGCACCGCGCGATCGTCGACCAGTGGGCCGCCGACGGGGTGCGCATGGAGGACGAGCGCGACGAGTCGATCGCGCAGACCCTCGAGGGCGTCACCGTCGTCGTCACCGGCTCGCTCGAGCGCTTTTCCCGCGACTCCGCCAAGGAGGCCATCCTCGAGCGCGGCGGCAAGGCCTCGGGCTCGGTGAGCAAGAAGACCGATTGGGTCGTCGTCGGCGACAACGCCGGGTCCAAGGAGGCCAAGGCCCGTGACCTCGGGCGGCCGATCCTCACCGAGGAGCAGTTCGAGGAGCTGCTCACCACGGGGACCGTGGCCGGCTTCGGTGAGGACGCGGACGCCGCCGGGGCCGACGCACCGGAGAGCGACGCATGACCTCCGACCTGGCCACCCTCCAGTGGTATGTCGACGCCGCGCTGGCGAGGCTCCTCGCGCGCGCCGACGAGCTCGTCGACGCCGGGGGAGACGAGCTGCTCTGCCGCCGCCCCGACGTCGAGGGCGCCAACAGCGTCTACGCCCTGGTCGTCCACTGCTGCGGCGTCATGGAGCGCTGGGGCGGCGAGTCGATCGCCGGCCGCAGCATCCACCGCGACCGGGCCGCCGAGTTCACCGCGACCGGCACGATCGGGCAGCTCGAGGAGATCGTCGCCGCCCAGCGACGTCGGTGGGTCACCGACCTCGCCGACTACGAGGCCGGCGCCCCGCCGCGCGGGCCCGACGGTTGGGAGGAGGGCGACCCCGAGCCGATCACCCAGGGCTTCATCGCTCTGCACGTCATCGAAGAGCTCTTCCAGCACCTCGGCCACGTCGACCTGACCGTCGATCTGCTCCTGGGACGCTGACCGCCGCCGCTCGACTACCGTCAGGGGTGTGAGCAGCGACAGCGCCCCCGCAGCACCCGACGACCAGCAGACCTTCGCCGACCTCGGTCTCGACGAGCGGGTGGTGAGGGCGCTCAAGGACGTCGGCTACGAGACCCCCTCGCCGATCCAGGCCGCGACCATCCCCGCGCTCCTCGAGGGGCGGCACGTCGTCGGCCTGGCGCAGACGGGCACCGGCAAGACGGCCGCCTTCGCGCTGCCGATCCTCAGCCGGCTCGACCCGAAGCAGAAGGCGCCGCAGGCGCTCATCCTCGCGCCGACCCGCGAGCTCGCACTGCAGGTCTGCGAGGCGATCGAGAAGTACGCGGCCCGGATCCCGGGCGTGCGCGTGCTCCCGGTCTACGGCGGGCAGGGCTACGGGGTGCAGCTGTCCGCCCTTCGTCGTGGCGTGCACGTCGTCGTCGGGACGCCGGGGCGGATCATGGACCACCTCGACAAGGGGACGCTCGACCTGTCGCAGCTGCGGTTCCTCGTCCTCGACGAGGCCGACGAGATGCTCAAGATGGGCTTCGCCGAGGACGTCGAGACGATCCTCGCGGACACTCCCGACGACAAGCACGTCGCCCTCTTCTCCGCGACCATGCCGCCGCAGATCCGGCGGATCTCCAAGAAGCACCTCACCGACGCGCTCGAAATCACCGTCGAGCGCAAGACGGCGACGGCGCCCAACATCACCCAGCGCTTCCTCTTCGTGTCGTACCCGCAGAAGGTCGACGCCCTGACGCGCATCCTCGAGGTCGAGGCCTTCGAGGGGATGATCGTCTTCGTCCGCACCAAGAACGAGACCGAGACCCTCGCCGAAAAGCTGCGGGCACGCGGGTTCTCCGCCGCGGCGATCAACGGCGACGTCGCCCAGGCCCAGCGCGAGCGGACCGTCGCCCAGCTGAAGTCCGGCCGTCTCGACATCCTCGTCGCCACCGACGTCGCCGCGCGCGGCCTCGACGTCGAGCGGATCAGCCACGTCGTCAACTACGACATCCCGACCGACACCGAGTCCTACGTCCACCGCATCGGGCGGACCGGTCGGGCCGGGCGCTCCGGTGACGCGATCTCCTTCGTCACCCCGCGCGAGCGCCACCTGCTGAAGTCCATCGAGAAGGCGACCCGCACGACCCTGACCGAGATGCCGCTGCCGAGTGTCGAGGACGTCAACGCCACCAGGCTTGGCCGCTTCGACGACCGGATCACGACGGCGCTCGCCTCGCCGGACCTCGACGCCTTCCGCGACGTCATCGCCCACTACGTGCGCAACCACGACGTGCCCGAGGCCGATGTCGCCGCGGCGCTCGCGATCCTCACGCAGGGCGACGAGCCGATGCTCCTCGACCCCGACCCGCCGCGCCGCGAGCGTCCGCAGCGCGAGCGCGGGGAGCGCCCGGACCGGACGAAGGGGGGAGACCGCGGCCCGCGCGGCGCCGACGGCAAGGCGACCTACCGCATCGCCGTCGGCCGCCGGCACAAGGTCGAGCCGCGGCAGATCGTCGGTGCCCTGGCCAACGAAGGGGGCCTGAGCCGGCAGGACTTCGGCCGGATCGACATCCGCGGTGACCACTCGATCGTCGAGCTGCCCTCGCCGCTGCCGCCGGGCACCGAGGACAAGCTGAGCCGCACCCGGATCTCGGGGCAGCTGATCGAGTTGCGCCCGTGGACCGAGCGCGGCCCACGCAAGGGGCCGAAGAAGCCGCACCGCAAGGGTCCTCGCCACTGATGGTGCCCGAGCCGGACCCGGTCGACCGGCTGCTGCTCGACGAGCTGGGTGAGCAGCCCGCAGGACGTATCGCGGTCATCGGTGACGACACCGGGGCGTTGGCGGTGGCGGTCGCCGAGCGTGCAGCGGGGAGTGTCGCCGAGGGGGGCGCGGGCGAGGGGAGCGTCGTCGCGCACAGCGACAGCCTGGTGAGCGAGCGGGCCGTCGCCGCGACGGGCGTGGCCGTCGTGCCGACCCTCGGCGAGGCGCTCGCCGGTGCCGAGCTCGTCGTGCTCCGGCTGCCGAACTCCCTCGACGCCCTGGACGAGATCGCCCGTACCGCAGCGGTGCTCGGCGCCGACGGCGTGCGCATCGTCGCCGGCGGACGGGTCAAGCACATGACGCGGTCGATGAACGACGTGCTCGCCGCGAGCTTCGAGGAGGTGTCCGCCAGTCTCGGCCGGCAGAAGTCCCGCGTCCTGCACGCCCGCACCCGCCGGGCCGTGGAGCAGACGTGGCCGCGCTCGCGCCACCACGCGTCGCTCGACCTGACCGTGCACGCGCACGGGGCGGCCTTCGCCGGGACGCGGCTCGATGCGGGGACGGCGCTGCTCGTGCGGCAGTTGGACCAGGTCACCGACACCGACCGCACGGTCGTCGACCTCGGTTGCGGCACAGGGGTGCTCGCGTCACTGCTGCGGCGGCGCTTCGACGACGTGGTGGCCGTGGACGTCTCCGCGGCGGCCGTCGCGTCGGCCCGGCTGACGACGCAGGGGAGGGTCGACGTGCGGCGCTCGGTCGGCCTGACCGAGCTGCCCGACGCGTCCGTGGGCGCGATCGTGAGCAATCCCCCCTTCCACGTCGGTGCCGCCAAGGACTCGACGCCGACGCTGGAGATGATCGACGACGCGGCCCGGGTCCTCGTGCCCGGCGGCCAGCTGGTGCTCGTCTACAACGCGCACCTGCCGTACCTGCCGCGCCTGCGGGGTGTCGGCGAGACCGAGATCCTCGCCCGCGACCGGCATTACCTGGTCACCCGCACCCTCCGCGCCTGACCGCCAAGGGGACGCGCATCTCCCCGGGGAAATGCGCGGTCCGGAGCGGTCCGGACGTGCGAAGGGGGAGGTCGCCCGAGCGGGCGACCTCCCCCTTCGATCTCCGGGTGGGTCAGCCGAGGGCCTTGACCGCCGCGTCGTAGTCGGGCTCCTGGGTGATCTCGGGGACCAGCTCGGAGTGGACGACCTTGCCGTCGGCGTCGAGGACGACGACCGAGCGGGCGAGCAGACCGGCCATCGGGCCGTCGGTCATCGTCACGCCGTAGTCCTCACCGAACGAGGAGCGGAAGGCCGAGCCGACCTTGACCTTGTCGATGCCCTCCGCGCCGCAGAAGCGGGCCTGGGCGAAGGGGAGGTCCTTGGAGACGTTGACGACGGTCGTGTTGTCGAGGCTCGCGGCGAGCTCGTTGAACTTGCGTACGCTCGCGGCGCACACGCCGGTGTCGATGCTGGGGAAGATGTTGAGCACGACGCGCCCGGGGACGTCGGCGGAGGTCAGCGCGGAGAGTCCGTCGCCGACGAGGTCGAAGGCCGGGGCGCTGGCGCCGGCGGCCGGCAGCTCGCCGGCGGTGTTGACGGGGTTGCCCTTGAATGCGGTGGTAGCCATGCCTCCATGCCTACACCCCGCGCCGGTCGAAGTCACGATCGGCCCGAGGGGTGGGCGCCGTCGCGGCCCTACGAGACGAGCGCCTTGATGCCCAGGCCGAGGGGCACGAGGACGAGGGCGGAGAGGCCCATGCCGCCCATGACGAGGGCGCCCTTGGACTCGGCATCGAGCGTGGCCCGCCAGCCGGCGCGCTCCATGATCTCCCGGAGTGGCTCGTTGATCTCCGAGGTGGAGAACTCGTAGTCGACCCGCTTCTTGAACCCGTCGAGGCCGAGCCCGTACTCGACGCGGCGCGTGTAGCTCCACTGTCGGCCGGACGCCACCGCGACCTGGGCGCCGAGCCGGGTCGGGCCGAGCGAGCCCTCGACCCGGCGCGACTCGTCCGTGCGCCGCACGACACCCGGGCGCTCCGGGACCAGCCGCGCGACGAAGGTGTGCTGCAGGTGGTGCGCGGTCGCCACGTGCTGCCACCGGGCGTCGGCCAGGTCGGCGTGCACGAGGATCGAGGAGCCGTTGCTGCGCACGACGTACGGCGTGCCCTCGAAGGCGTCCGCCAGCGCCGGGGCCAGCCAGGCGAACGGCCACGGGTTCTTGCGGTCCGTCGCCGGGGGAAGGGGGTCGGACGGCGCCTCGACGAGGGTGTGACCCCCTTCGTCCACGAGGTCGGGGTCGGTGTCCCGCAGGAACCCGATGAAGCCCGCGGACGTCACGGCCACCGCCACGCCCCAGATGAGCACCCAGGCCACCGCCGGCCACGGCTGCCCGTCCGCGAGGAAGAGCGCGCCACCGCCGATCAGCGCGAGCGAGAACCCGACGATCGCGGCGACGAACATCGCCGCCTTCTTGCGGCGCGACATCATGCGGGCAGCGCCCCCGGCCCCGGGACGTGCTCGCCGTGCCCGTCGGAGCGCAGCCGGGCCCGCAGCCGCTCGGCCGCCTCATCGAAGCGCTCGTCGGACACGTCACGCATCGTCGCGTGCGGGTCGAAGTCCTTGGGCGAGAACGCCGGCCACGTGTGGACGTGCAGGTGCGGGACGAGGAAGCCCTCGAGCAGCATGCCGATCCGCGGCGCCTCCCACTCGGCCTGCTGCGCGCGGCCGATGATCATCGCGACCCGCTGCAGGTGCGCCCAGGTCTGCTCGTCCGCGTCGGTCCACTGCTCGAGCTCGGCGCGGGGCACGACCATCGCGTGCCCGTCCGTGAGCGGCTCGATCGTCAGGAAGGCCACGCAGGTCTCGTCGGACCACACGAACCGTCCCGGGATCTCGCCCTCGATGATCTTCGTGAAGAGAGTCGCCATGCACCTCACCCTAGGGTGGAGGCATGCCCCAGGTCAGCGCCGACGTGCACGTCCCGGTCCCGCCGGACCTCGCCTTCGCCGTGTCCCAGACGACGGGTGCTGTCCGTCGCCGGTGGGACCCGTTCATCCGCGAGCAACGCTTCCTCGACGGGGCGCGTGAGCCGGGTGTGGGGGTGCGCACCTTCACCCGCTCGTCCTTCGCCGGCCCGATCTCGCCGGCCATGGTGAGCGAGTACGTCTCGTGGCGCCCGCCGACGTCGGTGGGGATGACGATGGTGACCGGGCCGTGGTTCTTCGCGCGCTTCGGCGGCGGGTGGCGCTTCCAGGCGGACGGCGAGGGGACCCTCGCCGTGTGGAAGTACACCTACGACGTGCGACCGACCTGGCTGCAGCGGATCGCGCACCCGATCGGGCAGTGGCTGCTGGGGCGGGAGATCGCCCGGCGCATCGAGGGCTTCGCGCAGGGGTGCCGGGACGAGCAGGTCCTCGCGGCCGCCCGGGAGGACATGGCCCGGCGGGCTCTGCCGAGCGAGGGCGAAGGGGGTGGCGCGGCGTGAGCGCGCGCCTGCGGATCGCGGGATGCCAGTGGAGCTCCACGGGAGACCCCAGCGCCAACCTCGCCCGCATCGACGAGCTCACCTCGGTGGCAGCCGAGCGCGGGGCCCGGCTCGTCGTCCACCCCGAGGCGGCGATGGCCAGCTTCGCCGGGAGGCTCGACACCGTGGCCGAGCCCCTCGACGGGCGCTTCGCCGACGGGGTGCGTGAGGTCGCGCAGCGCCACGGGGTGACGCTGGTCGTCGGGATGTTCACACCTGCCGACGAGATCACGACCGAGGACGGCAAGGAGCGCTCGCGGGTGCACAACACCCTGCTCGTCACCGGGCCGGGTATCACTGAGACCAGCTACCGCAAGATCCACCTCTACGACGCCTTCGGCCATCGCGAGTCCGACACGGTCGCGCCCGGTGACGGGGTCGTTACGCTCGACGTCGAGGGTTGGCGGGTGGGGCTGGCGACCTGCTACGACGTGCGCTTCGGTGAGCAGTTCACCCGGCTCGGGCGGGCCGGGGCCGAGCTCGTCGTGCTGCCCGCTTCCTGGGGTGACGGCCCCGGCAAGGCGTCGCAGTGGGACCTGCTCACCCGGGCGCGCGCCCACGACGCGCAGTCCTGGCTGCTCGCGGTCGGTCAGGCATGGACCCGCGAGTCGGTCTCCGGGCCGTACGGCATCGGTCGCTCCGCCCTCGCCGACCCGACCGGGGAGGTCCGTGCGCGGCTGGGTGGGGGAGAAGACGTGCTCGACGCGGAGGTGGACCGCGAGGCGGTGCGCGCGGCCCGGGCCGCCGTGCCCCTGCTCTGACCGCTCCGCGACGCCGCCCCACGGCTCGTGACTCGCGGGTACGACGACAGGCTGGCCACTCCGTGGTCCTCGGCCCTGCTTCTGGTGCGGGCTCGCGGGCGGCAACTCACCCAGCGTGTCGTCGTACCCGCGAGTCACGTAGGGCCACCGTCCGCAGGACGATCTCGCGGACCCGTTCTGGGTGGTTCATTACCTGGTCCCAGGTGAACCTCAGGACCAACCAGCCACCGGCCACGAACCGGTTGTAGCGAAGGCAGTCCTTCTCGAGCCCCTCCAGCTGGCCGTGCCACTCAAAGGAATCGGCCTCCAGGATGATCAGAAGATGCTCGTCGGCGAGGTCGACGGTGCCGATCTTGCCGGCGTGGTCGTGGATCTCGACCTGCGGCCGCACGACCAGCCCGGCGATGTCGGAGACGATCCACCGCATGACCGATTCGAAGGGGTTGGCGGGCTTGTCACTCGCCATCGTGACGAGCTGCTCGACGCGACTGCGCTGCTGAGTGGGGAGTGCCGCTGCCGCCAAACCCAGCTCGTCCTTGTCGACGGCGCCCTCACGCAGAGCGGAGTCGAGGACGGCGAGGGCCTCGTCGGGGGGCAGGAGCACGGCACAGTCCATGGCGGTGCGGATCCGGTCGGTCACCCAGCCGTCGTCTCGCTCCCGGGTGGGGATGTCTCGCCAGCGCACATCGAGCGAACGACGGACCGACGGCGGGACCTTGCGCCCCAGCGGGACGGCAACCTGAGGGCGAGTGGGCACCCACTTCGTGCGCCACCCCCAGCGCGCTGCAGCACTCAGCAGGATGGCGGTGCCGGACACCTGGTGGGCCGCCTGCCGCCCCCTGCGGGCCAACTCGACCGACGTCACCCGCTCGGCGCTGGGTGGCGTCGGAGGCAGCGCGTAGCGCCCCCGCCCGCACCGCGTGATGCGGCTCTGCGCCAAGGCCCCGCGGAGGGCGTGCTCCGTGACATGCGCGAGGAGCTCGGCGCGGGTGGCGACCCCTCCGAGCTCGGCGAGGACCTCCTCCACCTGCATGTCCAGCATCGTCGCGCCTCGGACGGGACCGCGCTCTGGGCTGTCCACAGGCTTTATGACTCGCGGGTACGACGACATGCGCGTCGTACCGTGCGTGACCTCGCCGCGTCACAGCGGGGGTCAGCGCAAGAGGCTCCACCGAGCGTGTCGTCGTACCCGCGAGTCACCTTGGCCGGACGCCGAGCCCGCGCTCCCTGCGGCCCCACGGGACTCCGCGACGACCGGCGCGGCCACCCCCTTCGTCGGCTCCTAGACTGTGCGCCATGTCTGACCTCTCCCGCGACGACGTGGCCCATCTGGCCTCGTTGGCCCGTATCGACCTCTCCGCCGCCGAGCTCGACCGCATGGTCGGGGAGCTCGGGACGATCATCTCCTCCGTCGAGGCCGTCCAGCAGGCGCCGATCGAGGGCGTCGAGCCGATGAGCCACCCGATGCCGATCGTCAACGTCACCCGTCCGGACGAGGTGCGCCCGTCGCTGACGCCCGAGCAGGCCCTGGCCATGGCGCCGGCCTCCGAGGTCCAGCGCTTCGCCGTCCCGCGCATCCTCACCGAAGACTGAGCCAGAAGGACCCCATGAGCGACCCCACCCGCATGACCGCTGCCGCGCTCGCGGACGCGCTGGCCTCCGGTGACCTCTCCTCCGAGCAGGTCACCCGCGCCCACCTCGACCGCATCGAGGGAGTCGACGAGCAGGTCGGCGCCTACCTGCACGTCGCCGGCGAGTCCGCCCTCGCCGAGGCCCGTGCCGTCGACGAGCGCCGCGCGAAGGGAGAGAGCCTGCACCGTCTCGCCGGCGTCCCGATCGCGGTCAAGGACGTCATGACGACGACCGGCATCCCGACGACCGCCGGCTCCAAGATCCTCGAGGGCTGGGTCCCGCCGTACGACTCCACCGTCGTCGCTCGCCTCAAGGCGGCCGGCCTGCCGATCCTCGGCAAGACCAACATGGACGAGTTCGCGATGGGCTCCTCCACCGAGCACTCCGCCTACGGCCTGACCCGCAACCCGTGGGACCTCGACCGGATCCCCGGTGGCTCCGGCGGTGGGTCCAGCGCGGTCGTCGCCTCCTGGCAGGCACCGCTGGCGACCGGCACCGACACGGGTGGCTCGATCCGCCAGCCCGCTGCCGTCACCGGTTCGGTCGGCGTCAAGCCCACCTACGGCGCCGTCTCCCGCTACGGCCTCGTCGCCATGGCGTCCTCCCTCGACCAAGCCGGCCCGTGCGCGCGCACCGTCCTCGACACCGCGCTCCTGCACGAGGTCATGGCCGGTCACGACCCGCTCGACTCGACCTCCATCGACCAGCAGGTGCCCGACGTCGTCGGCGCCGCCCAGCGCGCCGACGTCTCCGGGATGCGCATCGGCATCGTCAAGGAGCTGACGGGAGAGGGCTTCTCGCCGCTCGTGCAGGCCCGCTTCGACGAGTCGGTCCAGCACCTCGTCGACGCCGGCGCAGAGGTCGTCGAGGTCTCCTGCCCCAACTTCGTGCACGCTCTCGGCGCGTACTACCTGATCATGCCGAGCGAGGCGAGCAGCAACCTCGCCCGCTTCGACGCGATGCGCTACGGCCTGCGGGTCGGTCCCGAGGGCGTCGACGCCCCGAGTGCCGAGCAGGTCATGGCCGCCAGCCGTGACGCCGGCTTCGGTGACGAGGTCAAGCGCCGCATCATCCTCGGCACCTACGCCCTCTCCTCGGGCTACTACGACGCCTACTACGGCAGCGCGCAAAAGGTCCGCCGCCTCATCGCCGACGACTTCGCCGCGGCCTTCCAGGCCGCCGACGTCCTCGTCAGCCCGACGGCGCCGACGACCGCCTTCCGCTTCGGTGAGAAGACGGACGACCCGATGGCCATGTACCGCGGTGACATCGCGACCATCCCGGCCAACCTCGCCGGAGTGCCCGGCATGTCGCTGCCGAGCGGCCGCGCCGAGGACGGGCTGCCCGCGGGCTTCCAGATCCTCGCGCCCGCCATGGCGGACGACCGCCTCTACACCGTCGGCGCCGCCCTCGAGCAGCGTCTCGTCTCCGCCTGGGGTGGTCACCTGCTCGAGCAGGCCCCCGAGCTGGCCGTCATGAAGGGAGCCTGAGACATGGCGAGCAGCACCACCGACGAGGTCCTCGGGTACGACGAGGCCCTGTCCACCTTCGACCCCGTCATGGGCCTGGAGGTCCACGTCGAGCTCGGCACCAACACCAAGATGTTCTGCGGGTGCGCCACCGGATTCGGCGCCGAGCCCAACACGCAGGTCTGCCCGGTGTGCCTCGGCCTGCCCGGCGCCCTCCCGGTCGTCAACGCGATCGGCGTCGAGTCGGCGATCCGCATCGGCCTTGCCCTCAACTGCGAGATCGCGCAGTGGTGCCGTTTCGCCCGGAAGAACTACTTCTACCCGGACATGCCGAAGAACTTCCAGACCTCGCAGTACGACGAGCCGATCGCCTTCGACGGTTACCTCGACGTCGAGATCCCGGGCAAGAATGGCGAGACCTCAGAGATTTTTAGAGTCGAGATCGAGCGCGCCCACATGGAGGAGGACACCGGCAAGAGCCTGCACGTCGGTGGCGCCACCGGCCGCATCCAGGGCGCCGAGTACTCGCTCGTCGACTTCAACCGCGCCGGCATCCCGCTCATCGAGATCGTCACCCGTCCGATCGTCGGCGCGGGCGAGCGCGCCCCGGAGGTCGCCAAGGCCTATGTCGCCGCGCTGCGTGACCTGCTGCGCGCCCTCGACGTCTCCGACGTCAAGATGGAGCAGGGCTCGATGCGCTGCGACGTCAACCTCTCCCTGCGTCCGCGCGAAGGGAGCGACCCGGCCGCTCCCGAGCAGCTCGCCGTCCCGCTCGGCACCCGGACCGAGACCAAGAACGTCAACTCGCTGCGCTCGGTGGAGCGGGCGGTGCGCTACGAGGTCTGCCGCCACGCCGCGGTCCTGACCTCCGGCGGCTCGATCCTGCAGGAGACGCGCCACTGGCACGAGGACACCGGCATCACGACGAGTGGCCGGGAGAAGTCCGACGCCGAGGACTACCGCTACTTCCCCGAGCCGGACCTCGTGCCCGTCGCGCCCAGCCGTGAGTGGGTCGAGGAGCTGCGCGCCACGCTGCCCGAGCCGCCGGCCCAGCGCCGCAAGCGGCTGCAGGGCGAGTGGGGCTACTCCGACCTGGAGATGCGCGACGTGCTCAACGCGGGCGCGACCGAGCTCATCGAGGAGACCGTCGCCGCCGGCGCCACGCCGCAGGCCGCCCGCAAGTGGTGGCTCGGCGAGCCCTCCCGCCGGGCCAACACCGAGGGTGTCGACCTGACGACCTATGCCGAGCAGGTGGGCGTCACCCCGGCGCACGTCGCAGAGCTCGAGTCGATGGTCGGCGCGGGCCGGCTCAACGACAAGATGGCCCGTCAGGTCCTCGAGGGCGTCCTCGACGGCGAAGGGGGCCCCACCGCCGTCGCCGATGCGCGCGGTCTCGAGCTGGTCCAGGACGACGGCGCCCTCGAGGCAGCGGTCGACAAGGTCATCGAGGCCAACCCCGACGTCGCCGACAAGATCCGCGGCGGCAAGGTCCAGGCCGCTGGGGCGCTCATCGGTCAGGTCATGAAGGAGATGAAGGGCCAGGCCGACGCCGGCAAGGCGCGCGAGATGATCCTCGCCAAGCTCGGCGCCTGATCTCGGGATCGACCCGGGGGAGCGCGTCCCGCGTCCCCCGGGTCGATCTGGTCGAGTGCCCCCAGGAGGCCGTCGACTACCTCGAACCGGGTGCTGGGGGTCCGGGGAGCAGCGTGCGCTCCACCGCCCCGGTCGGCACCCACGGCGGCAGTGGGATCTCGAGCGCGTGCTCCTCACCGCGCAGGACGCTGACCCCGCCGGGGCCCTCGGGGGCCTGATCGCCGTAGGCCCCGTCGTGGCGCCGGACCGCGGTGATCTCGGCGAGGGGGATCACCTCGTCGCCCACGCTGACGGTCGAGCCGGTGATCCGCACGACGGGCTCCTTGCCGCGGACGACCTGGCGGACGAGCACGGGGATCCCCACGACGCCGAAGAGGACGATGCCGAGCCACATGAGGCCGGTGCGCAGCCACCACCCGTCGCGGGTGAGCACCCACGCACACACGACCGTCATCCCGATGACGAGCAGCAGGTAGCGGACGGCGGGCAGGCGGCTCTGCTCGATGACGATCGTCTCGCCGCGCCTGAGCGCACCGGTCCAGGTGGCCGCGAGTGCTTCGGGGTCCGGACGACGTCGCATGACCCGAGGGTAGGTCGCCTCGGCGAGATCCCGGGGGCGGCCTAGGCTCGATCCATGGTCACCGTCTCCTTCCCCGACAGCAGCTGGCGCGACGACGTGGGTCCGGTCGAGGGCGTCACCGCACTCGTGTGGGACCCCACGGATCCGCCGCCGACGCAGGAGCTCGATGTCTTCGTCGCCCCGTACATGGGCGGTCCGGACCTCATCGAGCCGGTCGCGCAGGTGCCGTCCGTCCGCCTGGTCCAGCTCCTGTCGGCCGGCGTCGACGCGGCACTGCCGGTCGTCCCCGAGCACGTGGCGATCGCCAATGCGCACGGCGTGCACGACGCGGCGACCGCGGAGCTGGCGGTGGGGCTGGTCCTCGCGTCGCAGCGCGGGTTCGACGAGTTCGCCACGGCCCAGGCGAAGGGGGAGTGGTTGCCTCGGAAGTTCCGCCCCGGGCTCGCCGACAAGCGCGTTCTGATCCTCGGCTACGGCTCGGTGGGCTCGGCGATCGGCCGGAGACTGGCTCCCTTCGAGGTGGAGCTGACCGCGCTCGCCTCCCGCGCCCGTGGCGGCGACGAACTCGTCGAGCGCGTCCACGGCACGGACAAGCTGCTCGACCTGCTGCCGCAGCACGACATCGTCATCTCGGTCCTGCCGGGGACGGCCACGACCCGAGGCATCCTCGGGGCCGAGGCCCTCGCGGCCCTGCCCGACGGGGCACTCGTCGTCAACGTCGGTCGCGGACCCGCGCTGGACACCGAGGCGGCGCTCGCTGAGGCGGGCCGGTTGCGCTTCGCGCTCGACGTCACCGACCCGGAGCCGCTGCCGGCAGGCCACCCGCTGTGGTCGGCCCCCGGTGTCATCATCAGCCCGCACGTCGGCGGGGTCACCGAGGCATTCCGTCCGCGCATGGTGGCGCTGCTTCGCGAGCAGCTCGCCCGACTGGTCGCCGGGGAGGAACCCATCCACGTCGTCGACCGCGGCTGAGCCGGTCGGGCACGGACGCTCGGGTCGGCCGACAGCCAGCCGGTCGCGCTCAGTCGAGCGGATAGACGCGCGCGCCGATCCGCAGCACGCCGTCGGCCATGGTCGCGGCACCGTCTTGGGCGGCATTGCCACCGGCGAACGGACCGCGCACCTCACCTTCGGGTGAGACCGCCCATGTGGCGCGGTGCCGGTCGCCGACGATGTCCTGCGTCGAGCCGACGACGGCCACCCACCCGCTGACGTCGGCCTCGGCGATGCCGAGGGACGGGGTGCCGGGGATGCGCACGACGCGGTCGCTGCCGATCTCCCACAGGCCCACCTCCGCGCCGCGGCGCACCGGCTGCCAGAGCACCTCGGCCCGCTGGTGGCGGATCTCGTCGTGCGTCGCGACCCACCCGTCGGGAGCCGCGGTCGGTGTCACCTCGCCCGTGACCAGGTCCAGGGAGTGGTACTGGCCCTCGTCACCGGGGATGTGGATGACGTCTCCGGTGTCGGGCAGGGCGAAGGGCTGGGCGTCGCGGATCCACTCCTGCTCCCACCGGGTCTCGCCCGAGGACACGGAGACACCGCGGATCGAGTCGGTGCCGTGCTCGACGGCCACGTCACCGACGATCCGGCCGGCGGCGGAGCAGTCCAGGCCCTCGATCAACACCTCGCCGTCGCCCACCCGGTGCACGTCGACGGTGTCGGTGTCACTGCCGGGCGTGGGGAGGAAGACCGCTGACTGGCGCAGGTCGCGGGAGTCCGGGATCCAGGGCGCGCGCTGCTTGCACTCCGTCCCCGACGGGCGGGCCGAGGTCCACAGCTCCACGCCGGAGGTCAGGTCGTGCCCGACGGTGCCGCTGCGCGAGGAGACGACGAGCACGCCGTCGTGCTGGGCGATGGCGTGGGGGTCCTCGCCGACGTCGGCCCACCACACCTGGTGGCCGGTGTCGATGAGTCGCGCGATGAGACGAGTGCCCTCGCCGTCCTCGACGGGCTCGCTGAGGATGACGGTCTCGTCGGTCGTCGTCATCACGTGGCTGTCCTCGGGGACGGTCCACAGCACGGCTCCGGTGGCGAGGTCGCGCGCGCTGCCCCCGGCGAAGAGGACCCGATCCTGCCGGAAGGAGTCCTCGGTCAGGTGGCTGGGCGCGCCCGTCTCGTCCCAGTGCTCGTGCTGGTCGGGCAGCCCGTTGAGCGCCAGCCAGGAGCCGCCCGCCGCAACGAGTGCGACGGCCAGGCAGACAGCCGCGAGGACCAGGGGCGTGCGCAGCACACGGGAGAGCAGCAGGGCGAGGCCGGCGACGAGCAGGACGACCCCGCCGTAGTAGGTCCACCGCCCGAGGTCAGCGAGGACCGATGCCGCGAGCAGGCCGATACCGACGGCGCAGAGGGCCGCACCGCAGAGCGCGACGTGCTTCGTCAGCCACTCGAGCACCCTGCGCATGTGCCGCAGTGTAGGTCGGGGGCCCGAGCCGACCGTGGCACCGCGCCGACGCGTGTGGGGTCAGTCCACGGGGTGGACGACGTCGTCGACCTGGAGCAGCCCATCGGCGATGTAGGCGTTGCGCCCCTCGAAGGGACCGCGGAGCCCACCCTCGGGGGAGATGGCCCACGCCCGGCGGTGCCGGTCACCCACGGCGTCCTCGACGTCGGCCGCCAGCACGAACCACCCGCTTGCCCAGTCCTGGACGAATTCGCGGTAGGAAGCGGCGGCCGGCACCTCGATGACCCGGTCGGTGCCGAGCTCCCAGACACCCAGGCCACCGTCCTCGCCGACGACGGGCTGGCGGACGGGGTCGCCGAACTCGTCGTGGGTCTCGTCCAACGGCACCCGCCAGCCGTCGGGCGGGCTCGTCTTCGTGACCGCGCCGGTGGCCACGTCGACGGCGAAGTACTCGAGGTCATCCGGGACGAAGGCGGTCGACCCGGACCCGGAGATGGCCCAGGCCAGCGGCTCGAGGTGC
Source organism: Janibacter anophelis NBRC 107843 (assembly GCF_001570945.1). GTDB lineage: Bacteria > Actinomycetota > Actinomycetes > Actinomycetales > Dermatophilaceae > Janibacter > Janibacter anophelis. The sequence continues at coordinate 56,901 of NZ_BCSQ01000003.1, read as the reverse complement.
TCGGGTGCGCGCCACAGCACGGCGCCGTCCTCGACCGAGCGACCCTCGAGCCGATCCCCGTCAGCCTGAACCAGGACGTCAGCCAGGACGCGGGCGCCGTTCAGGCAGGAGACGTCCGACGAGATCGTCTCGCCGTCGACCACCCGCAGCAGGTCTGCCGAGGCACCGGCAGCCTCCTCGTCCATCGCCACGACGACCGACTGCCCCCGGGCCGGGCCGTAGGAGTGGTGCAGGTCGCCGAGCTCGCACATCGTGGCCGAGGGAAGGGCGGAGGTCCACACCTGCTCGCCCGAGCGCAGGTCGTGTGCCCGCGTGCCCTCCGAACCGCTGAGGACAAGGATGTCTTCGTCGACGGCCACACCTCGTCCGAACGGCGAGGTCACCGCCCACTGCTCGCTGCCGTCGCTCGGGGCCCGGGAGACCAACCGTCCGCTGCGTCGGTCCTCCGTCGGCTCGAAGCTGATGACCGCGGTGTCCGTGAGCGCGACGAGATCGATGTCCTCGGCGGTGGAGGGAGCGGCGCCGTCTCCCCACGTGGTCCAGCGGACCGCGCCCGTCGCCGTGTCGTAGGCGGCTGCCCCGGTGAACCATGCGTCGCCCAGTCGCCCGGCATCGCCGGTGATGTCGTACCCCTCGGCCCGTTCCGGCCACGCAGCGTGGTCCTCGGGGATCCCGTTGAGCCCGAGCCATGCACCGCCACCGACGAGGACCGCCACGGCGGTCACCGCGGGGACGAGGAGCGTGCGGCGACGCAGGACGCGGGCGAGCAGCAGACCCAGTCCGACGGCGACCGCGGCAGCGCCGCCGTAGTAGGGCCATCGCCCCAGGTCGGCGACCACGGCCACCACGATCCCGGCCACTCCGACCGCGACGAGTCCGACCCCGGCCACCCCTGCACGTCCCATGTGCCCGGATCCTAGGGCCGCGACACCGGGCCCGCCCGGTCACCGCAGCGTGATGCGCAGGACACGGTCGTCACCCTCGCGCGGCTCTCCGCGGAAGGTGTTGTTGGTCAGCACCCACAGGCTCCCGTCGGGAGCGAGCGCGACGTCGCGCAGCCGCCCGTGCTCACCCTCGAGCAGCCGCTGCGGCGTGCCGACCTGCGTGCCCTCTCCCTCGCCCGTGACGGGCACGCGCCACAGGCTCTCTCCACGCAGCGCCGCCATGACGACCGAGCCGTCGTCGGCGACCGCGATGCCGCTCGGCGACGCCTCGGCGGTCGACCACGTCGCGACCGGGTCGACGAACTCGGACCGTCCGCCGACGCCCTCGACCTGGGGCCACCCGTAGTCGCTGCCGGGCGTGATCCGGTTGAGCTCGTCCCACGTCGACTGGCCGAATTCGCTGGCCCACATCGTCCCGTCCTCGCCCCAGGCGAGACCCTGCACGTTGCGGTGGCCCGAGCTCCACACGGGGGAGTCCGCCTCGGGGTTGCCCGGTGCCGGCTCGCCGTCAGGCGTGATCCGCAGGATCTTGCCGCCGAGGCTGTCGGCGCGCTGTGACGAGGAGGTCTCGCCGGCGTCGCCGGTCGCGACGTAGAGGTGACCGTCGGGGCCGAAGGCGATCCGGCCGCCGTTGTGGATGCCGGCGTTCGGGATGCCGGTGAGGACCGGCTCCGGTGAGCCGAGGCCGTTGTCCCCCAACGTCATCCGCAGGACGCGGTTGTCCTCGTCGGTCGTGGCGTAGACGAAGATCGTCTCGTCCTGCGCGAAGTCGGGGGAGACCGCGAGGCCGAGCAGGCCCCCTTCGCCATCGGCCGCCACGCCGGGGACGGTGCCGACCTCGCTCACCCGACCGTCCGCGATCCGCACGATCGTGCCGCGGTCGCGCAGGGTGACGAGCGCGTCGCCGTCGGGGACGAAGGCGATGTCCCACGGCACGTCGAGGTCGCGGGCGACCTCGGTGACCTCCGGTGGGCCGGAGTCGGGCGACGCTGTCGTCCCGGACGACGACGACGTGGACGGGGTGGCGCTGCCGCCCACGGACGACGGCGCGTCACCGCCGCCGGACCCCCCGCTGCAGGCCGCGAGGAGCACCGCCGCGGACATGCCGAGGAGTGACCCGACCACAGCGTGCGGCGTCATGCACCGAGGCTACCGAGGGGTGGCGCCGGAGTGTGTCCGGGGCCACACTCGGATCATGACGACGTCAGCAGAGGACCGGACCCTGATCCTGCTGCGGCACGCCGAGCCCGAGCCGGGCGGTGCCGGTCAGGACGACCGCGAACGACCACTCACCGAGCTCGGTCGGGAGCAGGCGCAGGAGGTGGGGCGCTGGCTGCGCGAGCACGGGCTCGGCTGTGACGAGGTCATGTGCTCGCCGGCGCTGCGTACCCGCGAGACGATGCAGGAGGTCGCAGCAGCCGGATGCCCGGAGGCGGAGGTGCAGATCGAGCACCGCCTGTACAACGCGGACGCCGACGACGTCCTGGCCGTCATCCGTGAGTCGACCGACGACGCCAACGTGCTGCTCGTCGTCGGGCATGCTCCCGGCCTGCCGACGGCCGTCAGCCTGCTCGCCGACGGCGAGGGCGACGACGAGGCCCACGAGCAGCTGAGCAACGGGTTCCCCCCGGGGGCGGCCGCGGTGCTGCGCTTCTCCGGGCACTGGCAGGACCTGGCCTACGGGGCGGCCGTGCTCGACGAGCTGCGCGCCCCGAGGCCGGCTCCCGTCAGCGGGTGAGCGCGGCGGGCGTCGTGAGCGACGTCAGCTTGTGCGGGTTGCGCACGACGTAGGCGGCGGCGACCTGCCCGTCGACGACGGTGAACGTCGCGACGGCTTCGAGCTCGCCGTCGATCTCCAGGCGAAGGGCGGGCGCCCCGTTGACCTCCACGGCCTGTGCCGAGGTGGCCGCCACGTAGACGCCTTGGAGGAAGCGCAGCACCTTGTCCACCCCGATGATCGGCTTGAGGGCGGCCTGCTTGACCCCGCCGCCGTCGGTGAGCAGCACGACGTCGGGGGCGAGCACGTCGACGAGTGACTGGAGGTCGCCGCCGGCGACCGCCGCGAGGAACCGCTCCATCACCGCCGCCCGCTCGTCCGCGGTGACCGTCTGCCGTGGCCTGCGGGCCGTGACGTGCCGGCGGGCCCGGTGGGCGACCTGCCGGACAGCCTCGGGCGTCTTGTCGACCGCAGCGGCGATCTCGTCGTAGGGCAGGTCGAAGACCTCGCGGAGCACGAAGACGGCGCGTTCCACCGGCGCGAGCGTCTCGAGCACGAGCAGCATCGCGGTCGAGACGCTGTCGGCGAGCTCGACGTCCTCGGCCACGTCGCGGGTGGTGAGCAGCGGCTCGGGCAGCCACGGCCCGACGTACTCCTCGCGCCGACGGCTGCTGCTGCGCAGGTGGTTCAGCGCCTGCCGGGTCGTGACCCGCACGAGGTAGGCGCGCGGGTCGTGGACGTCGTCGGTGACCCGCGACCAGCGCAGCCACACCTCTTGGAGCACGTCCTCGGCGTCCGCTGCGGAGCCGAGCATCTCGTAGGCGACGGTGTAGAGCAGGTTGCGGTGGGCGACCCACGCCGACGTGGCGGCGTCGTCGCCGCTCCCGATGGTGCTCACGCACTCACCGTCCCACGCCCGCGTCGCGCCCGGCGAGGGGGAGCTCGCACACCTCGGAGAACCCTTGGCTCGACAGGCCGGCGGCGGCGTTGAAGCGGGAGCGCTCGTTCTCCACCGCCACCATCATCGTCAGCTCGACGAGGGCCGAGGTGCCCAGCCGCTCGCGCAGTCGCGTGGACAGCTCGTCGGTCACGGTCGGCGGGGTCGCGGTCATCGCCTCGGCGTACTCCATGACGTCCCGCTCGAGGTCGGTGAAGACGTCCGACTCGCGCCAGCGCGGCACCTCGCGCACCTTGTCGAGGTCGAGCCCGTCCTCGTGGGCGGTCCAGTAGCCGAAGTCGAGGCACCACGAGCACCCGATCGTCGCCGCCGAGGCCATGACCGCGTAGATCTTGAGGTGGGGGTCGAGAGCGTCCCACGTCGCGATCCGGCGCTCGTGGCCGAAGGTCGTCATGAGGACCTTGCGGTTGTGAAAGAGGACGTGGGCGTTGTCGGGCACCTCGCCGTAGAGCCGTCGGCTGAGGCCCGCGACGAGCCGGCCGAAGGGGGAGGAGGTCAGGTCGGCGCGGGGGATGCGGAAGGAGCTGGGCACGGTGGTTCCCTTCGTCGGTCGGCCCGTCGTCGGGCCGTTCACCATGAAGACACCGGCCGGGCGGTCCGCGTGACAGGACCTGCGTCACACCGCCAGGACGTAGTGGCGGAAGGTCGCCGTCATCTCCATGCCGACGTGCTCGTAGAGCCCCAGCGCGCCGGTGCGCGAGTCGGTCGACAGGCCGGCCCGCTGCAGGCCGCGTCGGCGGCCCTCGGCGAAGGAGTCCGCGAGCAGGGCGCGGGCCAGGCCGAGCCCGCGGTGACGGGCGGCCACGGCGAGCTGGTCGACCCAGAGCATCCCGTCCTCGCTCCCGATGACCATCGCCGCGCCGACGACCTCACCCGCGCGGTCGCGCACGACCCGGCAGCGCCAGGGCGCGGCCTCGTCGCCCTCGAGGAAGTCGGCGGACCAGTCCGCGAAGCTCGTCGGACGGCGCCCCGGCCACTCGTTGAAGGCGTCCTCGATGACGCGGTGCACGGTGAGCATCTCGTCCGGGCGGCCCTCGCCGAGGGCGAACCCGTCGGGGAGGGACTGGTCGGCCACGGTGCGGCCGTGGGGCAGCTCGAGGATCCACGCGTCGTAGGTCGGGCGGGCGCCCGCCGCCTCGAGGAAGCGCTGTGCCGCGCTGCCCACGGGCACCGTCTGCGACACCTCGTCGTCGTCGTGGGCGCGAGCGATGGACATGGCGTGGTCGAGGAGTGCGCGCCCGATCCCACGACCGCGCCACGCCTGCGGGACGACGGCGTCGAGGTGACCGCGCTGCCCGACGAGCGCGTAGGCGACGAGATCGTCTCCGTCGAGCAGGGCGACGGACCGGGTGGCGAGGTCGGTCGAGGGCTGGCGCCACGTGCGCTCGACGTCGACGAGCTCGGTGAACGGCTCGGGGAGGGACTCGGCCTCGTCGGCGCGGGCCAGCGCGACGACCGCCGGGGCGTCGGCGGGCTCGAGCGGGCGGACTGTGAGGTCGACGCCGGCCGGCAGGACGAAGGGGGGCGCGTCTCGGCTCGTCATGGAGGCAGCCTCCCGCCGCGGGCGGTGCCTGTCACGCGAATTCCGGCGCACCCCCTTCGCGACTCCTCCGGTCCGGGGCCACACCCTTCGTCCATGTCCGCATCGTGGATGCTGCTGTCTCAAGCGTTGACACGGGGCGGGCGGCGGGAGAGAGTACGGGCATGGCCCTCCTCCTCGTACTTCCCCGGCGCGCTGCCTGAGCGACGACCCGTCGCCGACGTAGCGCGCGCCCTTCATGTCCGCACCCGGACTGAGGGGCTTTTTCATGCCGGGAGAGGATCAGGGAGGACCAGCAGATGGCACGCCGAACCGAAGGACACACGGTGACTGACACGAGCAGCAGCACCCCGAGCCCGGCCGCGATGGCGCGCCGGACCGAGGCCAGCAGAGCGACCCCGGAGCAGGTGACCGGCGCCAAGAGCCTGATCCTCGCCCTGGAGCACGTCGGTGCCGATGTCGTCTTCGGCATCCCGGGTGGCGCGATCCTGCCGGCCTACGACCCGCTGATGGACTCGACCAAGGTCCGCCACATCCTCGTGCGCCACGAGCAGGGCGCCGGCCACGCGGCCGAGGGGTACGCATCGGCCACCGGCCGGGTCGGCGTGTGCATGGCCACCTCCGGGCCCGGTGCCACCAACCTCGTCACGGCCATCGCCGACGCCCACATGGACTCCGTGCCCATGGTCGCGATCACCGGGCAGGTCGCGTCCGCGGCCATCGGCACCGACGCCTTCCAGGAGGCGGACATCCGCGGCATCACGATGCCGATCACCAAGCACAACTACCTCGTGACCGACGCCGCGGACATCCCGCGGGTCATCGCCGAGGCCTTCCACATCGCGAGCACCGGCCGACCCGGCCCCGTCCTCGTCGACATCGCCAAGGACGCGCTGCAGGCCACGACCACCTTCACGTGGCCGCCGCAGATCAACCTGCCGGGTTACCACCCGGTGACGCGCCCGCACGCCAAGCAGATCCGTGAGGCCGTGCGCCTCATGGCCGCCAGCCGCCAGCCGGTCCTCTACGTCGGCGGTGGCGTGATCCGCGCCGGCGCGCACGCCGAGCTGCGCCGGCTGGCGGAGCTGACGGGCATCCCGGTCATCACCACCCTGATGGCCCGGGGCGCCTTCCCCGACGGGCACCCCCTCCACCTGGGCATGCCGGGCATGCACGGGTCGGTCGCAGCCGTCACCGGCCTGCAGCGCAGCGACCTGATCATCGCGGTCGGCGCGCGCTTCGACGACCGGGTGACGGGGCAGCTCTCGTCCTTCGCCCCGGACGCGCGGGTCATCCACGCCGACATCGACCCCGCGGAGATCTCGAAGAACCGCGTCGCCGACGTGCCGATCGTCGGTGACGCCAAGGCGATCATCAGCGAGCTCATCGCGGCGATCGAGACGGGGGAGGGAGAGGCCGGGCAGGTCACTCCCGACACCTACCGCGGGTGGGTCACCACGACGAAGGGGTGGGCGCAGGAGTACCCCGTCGGTTACACCCCGGCGCACGAGGGCGCCCTCATGCCGCAGCACGTCATCGAGCGCATCGGCGCGATCGCCGGTCCCGAGGCCGTCTACGCCGCGGGCGTCGGTCAGCACCAGATGTGGGCCGCGCAGTTCATCGGCTACGAGCGTCCCAACTCGTGGCTCAACTCCGGTGGTGCCGGCACCATGGGCTACTCGGTGCCTGCCGCCATGGGGGCCAAGGTCGGTGAGCCCGACCGGGTCGTGTGGGCGATCGACGGCGACGGCTGCTTCCAGATGACCAACCAGGAGCTCGCGACCTGCGTCATCAACGACATCCCGATCAAGGTCGCGGTCATCAACAACTCGAGCCTGGGCATGGTGCGCCAGTGGCAGTCGCTGTTCTACAACGAGCGCTACTCCAACACCGACCTGCACACGTCGGTCGGCAACCGCATCCCCGACTTCGTCAAGCTCGCCGAGGCGTACGGCTGCGTCGGCCTGCGCTGCGAGCGGCCCGAGGACCTCGACGCGACGATCGAGCAGGCGATGGCGATCAACGACCGCCCGGTCGTCATCGACTTCGTCGTCGAGCGCGACGCCATGGTGTGGCCGATGGTCCCCGCCGGCGTGAGCAATGACGCCATCCAGACCGCCCGTGACGCCGCGCCCGTGTGGGACCGCGAGGAGTCCGAGGCGGTCGAGCAGGACACCGACGCCGACCACGACGGCCAGTGAGGGAGCACCCACGCATGAGCACCAAGCACACCCTGTCCGTCCTCGTGGAGAACAAGCCCGGCGTCCTCGCCCGGATCTCGGCGCTGTTCTCCCGCAGGGGATTCAACATCGACTCGCTCGCCGTCGGGCCCACGGAGCACCCCGAGGTCTCCCGGATGACCGTCGTCGTCGACGTCGACCTGCTGCCCCTGGAGCAGGTGACCAAGCAGCTGAACAAGCTCGTCGAGGTGCTCAAGGTCGTCGAGCTCGACCCGCTCGCCTCGGTGAACAGCCAGGTCGTGCTCGTCAAGGTGCGGGCCGACGCGACGAGCCGCAGCGGCATCCTCGAGACCGCGCAGATGTTCAAGGCCAAGATCGTCGACGCCACCGCCGACGCGATCGTCCTGCAGGCCGTCGGCAATGCCGACAAGCTGAACTCGATGCTCGACATCCTCGAGCCGTACGGCGTCAAGGAGCTCGTCCAGTCGGGCGTCGTCGCCATCGGCCGCGGACCCCGCTCGATCACCGACCGTTCCAGACACTGATCCACCCGGTCATCGCCCCGCCCGACGCGAGACGATGACGCCAGACCTCGACCGCAGTACCGACACCACAAGGAGAAGAGCCACATGGCCGCCGAACTGATCTACGACGACGACGCCGACCTGTCCATCATCCAGGGCCGCAAGGTCGCCGTCATCGGCTATGGCTCGCAGGGCCACGCCCACTCGCTCAACCTGCGCGACAGCGGCGTCGACGTGCGCGTCGGCCTCAAGGAGGGCTCCAAGAGCCGCGCCAAGGCCGAGGCCGAGGGCCTGAAGGTGCTCACCCCGCGCGAGGCCGCCGCCGAGGCCGACGTCATCGTCATCCTCGCGCCCGACCAGGTGCAGCGCCACGTCTACGCCGACGACATCGCCCCGGAGCTCAAGGACGGTGACGTCCTCGTCTTCGGCCACGGGTTCAACGTGCGCTACGGCTACATCCAGGCCCCCGAGGGCGTCGACGTCATCCTCGTCGCGCCCAAGGCGCCCGGCCACACGGTGCGTCGTGAGTTCGTCGACGGCCGCGGCATCCCGGACATCATCGCCGTCGAGCAGGACGCCTCGGGCAAGGCCTGGGACATCGCGGCTTCGTACGCCAAGGGCATCGGTGGCACCCGCGCCGGCGTCATCAAGACGACCTTCACCGAGGAGACCGAGACCGACCTCTTCGGCGAGCAGGCCGTCCTCTGCGGTGGCATGTCGCACCTCGTGCAGGCGGGCTTCGAGACCCTCACCGAGGCGGGCTACCAGCCGGAGATCGCCTACTTCGAGGTGCTGCACGAGCTCAAGCTCATCGTCGACCTCATGTGGGAGGGCGGCATCGCCAAGCAGCGCTGGTCGATCTCCGACACCGCCGAATACGGCGACTACGTCTCCGGCCCGCGCGTCGTCGACGCCAAGGTCAAGGAGTCGATGAAGGGCATCCTCGCCGACATCCAGGACGGCTCCTTCGCCAAGCGCTTCATCGACGACCAGGACAACGGCGCCGCCGAGTTCCAGAAGCTGCGCGAGGAGGAGGCCGGTCACCCGATCGAGGCCACCGGCAAGACGCTGCGTGCGCACTTCGCCTGGCAGTCGGGCGACGACGACTACACCGAGGGGTCGGCTGCTCGCTGACGAGAGCGCGAGCATCGCAGCGAGCGCCAGCGAGCCCGCTGCTCACAGGACCACCCGCCGCGGCCACCCCGCGCGGGTCCCCGAAGGGGCGTCACCCGGCTCACCAGCCGGGGACGCCCCCTTCGTCATGCCCGCCGGCTCGACCGCAGGGGCCCGCCATTGGAGGTATACGCGCAGGTGATTCGTCAGCGCGGTTACCTCCAATCGCGGGGGGAGGGGGGAGGGGGCGAGTGCCCTCAGCCGGCGAGGTGCCCCCAGGCGGGGGAGAGCTGCGCCCAGGTGCCGGTGGCGACCGCGCGGCCACCGTCGAGGACGACGACCCGGTCCGCCTGCTCGAGCGCCGCGCGCTTGGAGGTCGCGCCGATGACGGTCGCGCCTCGCTCGCGCAGGCCGCGCCACAGGTCGATCTCGGTCGTGGCGTCGAGGGCGGAGGAGACGTCGTCGGCGAGCAGCAGCTCGGCCTCGGTCGCCAGCGCACGGGCCAACGCCAGTCGCTGCACCTGGCCGCCGGACAGGCGCACCCCGCGGTGGCCGACGAGCGAGTCGGGCCCGCCTGCGGCAGAGACGTCCTCGCTCATCCGCGCCAACCCGATGGGGGCGTCGAGCGGACGCTCGTGCCCGAGCCGCACGTTGTCGACGAAGGTCCCCGACAGCACCCGCGGCACCTGCGCGACGTGCGCTACTCGTCCGGGCCGCAGCACCCGCTGCGGGTCGGTGACGGCAGTGCCGTTCCACAGCACCTCGCCGCGGTGGTCGACGAGACCGGCGAGCGAGGCGAGCAGGCTCGACTTGCCCGAGCCGACCTGCCCGACGAGCAGCACGAGCTCACCGGCGTCGACGGTCAGGTCGATGTCGCTGGCCCCGATCGTGCCGTCGTCGTGGACGACGGTGACGTCGCGCAGCTCGAGGCGGCGCAGGGGCTCGCGCTCACCGGCGACGGGCGCCGGCGAGACGCCCTCGACGAGGTCCACGCCCTCGGGCAGGTCCATCAGGTCGACCCCACCGGCGAAGCGCGCGGTCTCGACCTGCCAGGCCCGGGTGCCCGGCGCCTCGGTGACGACCATGCTCGCGACGCGACCGAACCAGTCGAAGCCCGCGACTGCCCCGGAGACGAGGATCGCCGTGCCCAGGCCCCAGCCGCCCGCGACGTGGATCCACCACGTCGCGACGACGCCGCACTGGACCATGACGAGCGGGACGGCGTCGAGCACGGCCTGGACGCGGTGCTCCTTGACCGCCGCCTCGACGCGGCCACCGTCGACCTGACGCAGGTGACGTCGGACGAAGGGAGTCGCCGCCGCCAGCTTGACCGTGCGGACCGCCTCGAGCGCCGAGACGACGGCACGGCCGAAGCGCGCGCGGGCGAGGGAGGCCGCGGCCGCCGACCGACCTGCCACGGGCCGTCCCAGGCTCGCGGCCAGCGCCGAGCTGACCATCACGGTCAGCAGGACCGCGCCGGCGACCCAGGTGCCCGCGAGCACCGCGGTGAGCGCGGCGATGACGAGGCCGTTGATGAAGTCGACCCACCGGTCCGCGTACCGCGCGTAGCGGTCGGCGTCCATCGAGCGGGCCACGACCTCGCCCGGGGGCGTGCGCGGCAGCCGCTCGGCGCGGGTCTGACCCACGAGCACGGCGAAGCGGGTGCGCAGCATGACCTCGATCCACCACCGCGGGTAGCGGAAGAAGGCCTGCGACGTGAGGAAGGGGACGACGAGCAGGCACGCGACGAGGGCGAGACCGAGCAGCGTGGGCGTGCGCCCGGCCTGCAGGTCCTCGATCGCGCGGCCCCAGACGAGACCCGTGATCGCCCCCTGGGCCCCGAGCAGGGACATGGCGAGGAAGCAGAGGGCACCGGCGATGCCCCACTGCGGCTTGACCGACAGGGCGTGGGCGATGCCGCGCCCGAGCGACGGCCCGTCGCCGACCTCTGGCACCTCGGGAGGCGTCGTCGTGCGGCGACGCCCGCCGACCGGGTCGAGGTCCGCGTGGTCGACGTGCCCCTCCGCGGACGGCACGTCGGTGTCGGACTCGGCCCGGCTGTCGAGCAGCAGGCTGCGGAAGGGGCCGGGCTCGCGCGCCAGGTCGATGCGCCGACCCTGCTGGATGACCCGCCCGTGGTCGAGGACCACGACGTGCGGCGCGCGCTCGATGGTGTTGAGCCGGTGGGCGATGAGGATGCCGGTGCGGCCGACGAGCAGGCGGTCCGAGGCCGAGACGACCCGGCGCTCGGTGAGCGGGTCCATGCGGGCGGTCGCCTCGTCGAGGACGACGACCCGCACGTCGCGCACGAGCAGGCGGGCGAAGGCGACGAGCTGCTCCTCACCGGCCGAGAGGGTCGTGCCCCCGGGCCCGAGGAGGGTGTCGAGCCCGTCGGGCAGCCCGTCGACCCAGTCGGCCAGGCCGAGCTCGGTGACGGCTGCGACGACGTCCTCGCGCGGGGTGTCGTCGAAGAGGGTGATGTTGTCGGCGAGCGAGCCGGCGATGATCTCGGTGCGCTGCGTGACGACGCCGACGTCGGTGCGCAGCTGCTCGAGGTCGATGTCGCGCACGTCGACCCCGCCGACGAAGACGCTGCCCCGGGGCGGCTCGACCGCCCGGGAGACGAAGGACGCCAGGGTCGACTTGCCCGACCCGGTCCGCCCGACGAGGGCGACGGTCTCGCCGGCCGGGCAGGCGAAGGTCACGTCGCGCAGCGCGAAGCTGCCCTCGCTGTAGGAGAAGTCGAGCCCGCGGACCTCGACGGACAGCTCGGCGCCGGCGGGGACGGGGGCGCCCCCCTGCGGCTCCGGCTCGACCGCGAGCATCTGGCGCAACCGGATCACGGCGCCCAGACCGGCCTGCAGGTCGGGCAGCTGGTGGGAGAGCTGGCCGACGAGTCCGACGAAGGTCGACGTGACGATGAAGAGCGTGACGAGCTCACCCACGGACAGCGCGCCACCGACGGCCAGCGCGATCCCCGCGACGCCGATGCCGGCGAGCAGGGAGTGCAGCAGCAGGCCGGCCCGGCGGGCCAGCCGGCTCTCGAGGACGACGACGTCGGCGAAGCGCGCGTGCACCCGCGCGGTGAGCGTCGCGAGGCGCTGGAGCATGTGGGCCTGACCCAGGCTGGTGCGCAGGTCGTCGCGACCGGCGATGCCCTCCTCGAGGGCGCTGGCGTGGTCGGTCCAGGCCATCTCCTCGATGACCTTGCGCCGGGAGATCTCGCCCAGGAGGGGACGGACGGCGACGGCCGTGACCCCGCCGAGCAGCGGGAAGAGCAGCCACGCGGGCCACCACGTGATGCCCGCGACGATCCACATCGGCAGCACGGAGAAGGAGGTGCGCGCGAACATCCACACCTGCCACCGCATGAGGTTGCCGACCTCGTGGGTGTCGTCGTCGACCCGGTCGAGGATCTCGCCGGCGGCCTGCTCGGAGAGCGTCGCGACGGGCTGGGCGAGGGCGGCGTCGAGCAGGTCGTCGCGCAGCACGCCCTCGGCGCGGTCGGACAGGCCGACCCAGATGACCTTGCCGACGTTGTCGATGACCGCGCCGCCGATGAGGAGCAGGGCGAGCAGCTGGACGAGTCGGGTGGTCGGGTCCTCCGCGAGCCGACCGACGACGACCGTGCCGAGGGTGAGCAGCACCGCGGCGACGGCCGAGCACGCGAGCGCGGCGCCCGCGGCAGGCGAGCGCATGCGTCGCCAGTTGACGGTGCGCTCCGGGGGAGTCGGTCGGGTGGTCGTGGGAGGCGGTACTGCGGTCCGCTCGAGGGTCTGGGTCATGGCCTGTCAAGGCTATGTCCACCCACCGACACGCGCCTCCGAATTTCTGGTTCACCAGGGGTGGGTGACCAGGCCCCTCTCGATGAGCGCCAGGCGCACGCGCTCGCGCACGTCGAGGTCGACGAGGCGGTCGTGGGTGAGCTCGTGGGCCAGGTCCGGCAGACGCCGGCCCAGCCAGGCGAGCACCTCGGCCTGGGGACGAAGGGGGAGGACCTCCCCTTCGTCCGCCAGCAGACCGTGTGAGGAGACGTAGACCTGTGCCCCGACCACCTCGCCCCCGGCCCACGTGCACGCGGAGGTGAGGACCTCGCGGCGGTAGTTGGGCTCGGTCAGATCGAGCGCCGCGAGCTGCGCGTCGTCGAACCAGCCGACCGACAGCTCGCGGCGTGCACCGGGGGAGCGTGCGGGCGCGGCCGCGACGAAACCGCGCGCCGCCACCTGCGCGAAGTGCCCCACCGTCAGGTCGGTGACCACCGCCGGCGCGACGGGCAGTCCGGTGGCGAGGAGGTCGCCGAGCTTCGCGACGAGGACGGCGGGGGAGGCATTGGACCCGACGGCGACGACCGGCGTGCGGGCGGCCAGTGCGTCGGGCGAAGGGAGGTCCCCGACCTCGATCCCGTCCGGCCACACCACGCCGGTCACGGCGGGCACGGTCCACGGGTAGTCGGCGGGATGCATCCCCTCCACCGTACGACGAGACACCTGACGTTGGTCGAGGGACAACGGACGCTGGTCGAGGTGCGAGGGCGTTCGCGCCCGAGCCTCGAGACCTGTGGCTTCGAGGCTCGTTCCTCGCTCCTCAGCCAGCGTGGGGGTGGGGGGCTCCCAACGTTGGTCGAGGTGTGAGGGCGCCCGCGCCCGAGCCTCGAGACCCGGTCCACGGACTGGACAGGGCGTTCCGTCGCGCGTCCCGAGCGGCGTACCGTCGTGCGGTCGGCGCCCACCCGGCCCCGTCCCCTTCGGCACTCCCACCCATGTCGTGCCCGCACCTGATCCACCACGCACGCACGAGGAGTCGTCATGACCGACGAGGCCACCACCGAGGCCCGCCGCGCGCTCCAGGAGAGCCTGGACCGCCGCGAGCAGGGCAGCCGGGACTGACCCGCACCCACGCACATCGACGCGGCCGCCCCCGATCCGGGGGCGGCCGCGTCGTACGTCCCCACGGTGACGACCAGTCCACGGGGTGAGCGGACCGGCCGGGGACTGAGACGCGGTATCAGTCCCCGGAACGGCGAACTACCGTGGTGTCATGCCGCAGCTTCGATCCCGCACCACGACCCACGGACGCAACATGGCCGGTGCCCGCGCGCTCTGGCGTGCGACGGGCATGGGAGAGGGTGACTTCGGCAAGCCGATCGTCGCGATCGCCAACTCCTTCACCCAGTTCGTCCCCGGGCACGTCCACCTCAAGGACATGGGCCAGCTCGTCGCCGGCGCCGTCGAGGAGGCCGGGGGAGTCGGCAAGGAGTTCAACACCATCGCCGTCGACGACGGCATCGCGATGGGCCACGACGGCATGCTCTACTCGCTGCCGAGCCGTGAGGTCATCGCCGACTCGATCGAGTACATGGTCAACGCGCACTGCGCCGACGCCCTGGTGTGCATCTCCAACTGCGACAAGATCACGCCCGGCATGCTCCTGGCCGCGCTGCGGCTGAACATCCCCACCGTCTTCGTCTCCGGCGGCCCGATGGAGGCCGGCAAGGCGATCATCGGCGACGACGGCGAGACCTTCACCCGGCTCGACCTCGTCGACGCGATGGTCAAGGCCGTCGACGAGAACGTCTCCGACGACGAGATCACCGCGATCGAGCAGTCCGCCTGCCCGACCTGCGGGTCCTGCTCGGGCATGTTCACCGCCAACTCGATGAACTGCCTGACCGAGGCCCTTGGCCTCTCCCTCCCCGGCAACGGCTCGACGCTGGCGACTGCGAGCGCCCGCCGGGACCTCTTCCTCGACGCCGGCCGCCTCGTGGTCGACCTGTGCCGCGACTACTACGACAACGACGACGCGTCGGTGCTGCCGCGCTCGATCGCGACGAAGCCCGCCTTCGCCAATGCCATGCGCCTGGACATCGCCATGGGCGGCTCGACCAACACGATCCTCCACCTGCTCGCGGCCGCGCAGGAGGCCGGCGTCGACTTCGACCAGCACGACATCGACGCGCTCTCGCGGGTCACCCCGTGCCTGGTCAAGGTGGCCCCCAACAGCGGCGACTACTACATGGAGGACGTGCACCGCGCCGGCGGCATCCCCGCGATCCTCGGCGAGCTGCACCGCGGTGGGATGCTCGACACGAGCGTGCGCTCGGTGCACAGCCCCGACCTCGAGTCGTGGCTCTCGGACTGGGACATCCGCTCCGGGCTGGCGACGGGCAAGGCGACCGAGCTCTTCCACGCTGCCCCCGGTGGGGTGCGCACGACGCAGGCCTTCTCCTCCACCAACCGGTGGTCGAGCCTCGACACCGATGGCGAGGACGGGTGCATCCGCTCCGTCGAGCACGCCTACACGAGCGAAGGGGGCCTGGCCGTCCTCACCGGCAACCTCGCCCCGGACGGGTGCATCGTCAAGACCGCCGGCGTGCCCGAGCACCAGTGGAACTTCTCCGGGCCGGCCCGCGTCGCCGAGTCCCAGGATGCGGCCGTCGAGATGATCCTTTCCAAGCAGGTGCAGGAGGGCGAGGTCGTCGTCATCCGCTACGAGGGCCCCAAGGGCGGCCCCGGCATGCAGGAGATGCTCTACCCGACCTCCTACCTCAAGGGCACCGGTCTGGGCCCGAAGTGCGCCCTGATCACCGACGGCCGCTTCTCCGGCGGTTCCTCTGGACTGTCGATCGGGCACGTCTCCCCGGAGGCCGCCTCCGGCGGCGCGATCGGCCTGGTCCGGGACGGCGACGTCATCGAGTTCGACATCCCCGGTCGTCGGGTCAACCTGCTCGTCGACGACGAGGAGCTCGCCCGGCGCCGCACCGAGCAGGACGCGAAGGGGTGGGCCCCCGCCGCCCCGCGTGACCGCCACGTCACGCCCGCGCTGAATATCTTCGCGAAGTTCGCCCAGTCCGCCGACAAGGGCGCCGCGCGCAAGGTCGACTGAGCCCACCCCGTTGACGCGTCCGAATGTCGGGACGCGGGGTTCACATGTCGGGACGGCGACCTAGGGTGGCGCCCATGAACGACGCGCAGACCAGCTTCGACATCGCCGTCATCGGGGGCGACGGGATCGGCCCCGAGGTGGTCGCGGAGGGCCTGAAGGTCCTCGGTGCCAGCGGTGTCGACATCCGCACGACCGAGTACGACTTAGGTGCCGCGCGCTGGCACCGCACCGGCGAGACCCTGCCGGACTCCGTCGTCGAGGAGCTGCGCGGACACGACGGCATCCTGCTCGGCGCCATCGGCGACCCGAGCGTCCCCTCCGGCGTCCTCGAGCGGGGCGTGCTGCTCCCCCTTCGCTTTGCGCTCGACCACTACGTCAATCTGCGCCCGGCCAAGCTCTACCCGGGCGTCACGAGCCCGCTGTCGACCGAGGTGACCGACAAGGGGCTCGACTTCGTCGTCGTCCGCGAGGGCACCGAAGGTCCCTACGTCGGCAACGGCGGCGCGCTGCGCGTCGGCACCCCGCACGAGGTCGCGACCGAGGTCAGCGTCAACACCCGCTTCGGCATCGAGCGGGTCGTGCGTGACGCCTTCGCCCGCGCCCAGGCCCGCCCGCGCCGGCACCTGACGCTCGTCCACAAGCACAACGTGCTCACCCACGCCGGCCACCTCTGGCGCCGCACCGTCGAAGAGGTCGGCGCGGAGTTCCCCGACGTCGAGACCGCTTACCAGCACGTCGACGCGGCGACGATCTTCCTCGCGACCGACCCGGCGCGCTTCGACGTCATCGTCACCGACAACCTCTTCGGCGACATCATCACCGACATCGCCGCGGCCGTCGCCGGTGGCATCGGGCTGGCCGCGAGCGGCAACATCAACCCGACGCGCGAGGCGCCGAGCATGTTCGAGCCGGTCCACGGCTCCGCCCCCGACATCGCCGGCCAGGGCAAGGCCGACCCGACCGCCGCCATCCTCTCCGCCGCGATGCTCCTGGACCACCTCGGTCTGTCCGAGGACGCCCAGCGCGTCGAGGCGGCCGTCGCCGCCGACCTCGCCGAGCGCGCGGGTGAGCGGTCGACCAGCCAGATCGGTGACGCCGTGGCCGGCCGGCTCTGACACCTCCCTGCCGGGGGGTAACCTGCAACACACCAGACCCCCGAGGAGACGTGTCACCGATGACCGCTGAGCTGACCTTCACGACCACCCGCAGCGAGACCGCGGCGTCCGACACGGACCGCGCCGCGATCCTCGCCGACCCCGGGTTCGGCTCCCACTTCACCGACCACATGGTCACCGCGACGTGGACGAAGGGGGAGGGCTGGCACACCGGTGAGGTGCGCCCCTTCGGGCCCCTCCAGGTCAGCCCGGCCGCGGCCGTCCTGCACTACGCGCAGGAGGTCTTCGAGGGGATGAAGGCCTACCGCCACGAGGACGGCTCGGTCTGGACCTTCCGCCCCGACCGCAATGCCGCGCGCATGGCGCGCAGCTGCGAGCGGCTCGCGCTGCCGGTGCTGCCGGAGGAGGACTTCATCCGGTCGATCACCGCGCTCGTCGAGGCCGACGAGCCGTGGGTCCCGGCCTTCAGCACCAAGGAGGAGAGCCTCTACCTGCGGCCCTTCATGTTCGCGTCCGAGGCCTTCCTCGGGGTGCGCCCGGCCAACGAGGTGACCTTCTCGGTCATCGCCAGCCCGGCCGGCGCGTACTTCCCCGGTGGCCTCAAGCCGGTCAACCTGTGGCTGAGCACCGACTTCGCCCGCGCCGGTGACGGGGGCACGGGAGCGGCCAAGTGCGGCGGCAACTACGCCTCCTCGCTCGCCGGGCAGCTGGAGGGCATCGCCCAGGGCTGCGACCAGGTCGTCTTCCTCGACTCCTCGACGCACACCTACATCGAAGAGCTCGGCGGGATGAACCTCTTCTTCGTCACCAAGGACGGTCGCCTGCGCACGCCCGCGCTCACCGGCTCGATCCTCGAGGGCGTCACCCGCGCCTCCATCCTCGAGATCGCTCCCGACCTCGGTCTGACGCCCGAGGAGTCGCGCATCGAGATCGACGAGTGGAAGGACGGCGTCGCCTCCGGCGAGATCACCGAGGTCTTCGCCTGCGGCACCGCCGCGGTCGTCACGCCCGTCGGCGAGCTGCGCTGGGCCGGCGGCTCGGCCGCGTCCACCGCGGGCGAAGGGGGCGGAGAGGTCACCCGGTCGATCCGCCAGGCGCTGCTCGACATCCAGTACGGCCGCGCCGCCGACACGCGTGGCTGGATGACCCGTCTCGTCTGAGCCACGACCCGTCGCGGACACTGGTGCCGTGGACCCGCGACTCATCGCCACCGATCTCGACGGCACCCTCCTGCGCACGGACGGGACCGTCTCGCAGCGCTCGGTCGACGCCCTTCGAGCCGTCGCGGACGCGGGCCTCGAGACGGTCCTGGTCACCGCCCGCCCGCCGCGCTGGCTCGACGAGCTCGCGCACGTCGTCGGGGCCCGCGGCGTGGCGATCTGCGGCAACGGCGCCTTCCGCTACGACGTCGCCGAGCGGCGGATCTTCGGCGTGCGCTCGATCCCGCGCGACGTCGTCACCGAGATCGTCCGCGACCTGCGCGAGCAGCTGCCCGGCACCGGCTTCGCCGCCGAGCGGCACACCGGCCTCGCGGCGGAGAGCATGTTCGCCGCGATCCATGACCACCCCGAGGACCTCGTGACGACCTCGGCGATCGAGCTGCTCACCGACGCGTCCGTCGGCAAGCTGCTCGCCCGCAACCCGCACCTGACCGACGAGCAGTTCATCGAGGTCGTCACCGAAGTGGTGGGGGACCGGGCGATCGTCGCCTTCTCCGGGGCGGGCGGCCTGGCGGAGATCTCCGCGGCGGGCGTGACCAAGGCGGCCGCGCTGGCCGGCTGGTGCGCCGAGTTGGGCATCGACGCGAGCCAGGTGTGGGCCTTCGGGGACATGCCCAACGACCTGCCGATGCTCACCTGGGCGGGCCGCTCCTTCGCCGTGGCCAATGCCCACCCGGAGGTGCTCGCGGCCGCGACCGACCGCGCGCCGGCCAACGACGAGGACGGCGTCGCGCAGGTCCTCGAGGGTCTCATCGGGTGAACCGCCGGATCCCACGATCCGGACGCCCGGTGCCGCGTGTGCGCCGGTGGTGCCATGGTGACCGGGTGATGCTTCAGATGACGACCCGAGTCGCCACCGCGACCCAGCTCATTATCTAGGCGCGACGAGCCACCTGCTCGTCGCGCGGACCTCCCACACCCGGGGGGTCTTTTGCTTTTGTCGAGCAGGCAGCGACAACAGCAATCGGGTCCGGAGCACACCCCAGCCACGGACGGGCGCGACGAGCAGGTGTCACACTCACCGCGGGAGGCGAGCGCCTCCCTTCGTCCCCATCCCGGAGTGACCACGATGACCGGCTTCCACGTCTACGACACGACGATGCGCGACGGTGCCCAGCAGGAGGGCATCAACCTCTCGGTCGTGGACAAGCTGACGATCGCCCGTCACCTCGACGACCTCGGCGTCACCCACATCGAAGGGGGATGGCCCGGGGCCAACCCCAACGACACCGAGTTCTTCGCCCGGGCGCGTACCGAGCTGCAGCTGCACACGGCGACGCTCGCGGCCTTCGGCGCCACGCGTCGCGCCGGTGGGTCCGCGGCGACCGACCCGCAGGTGCAGGCGCTGCTCGACTCGCAGGCGCCGGTCATCACCCTCGTGGCCAAGATGCACCCCGGGCACGTCGAGCGAGCCCTGCGCACGACCCGCGAGGAGAACCTCGCGATGATCACCGACACCGTCTCGCACCTGCGCGCACAGGGGCGCGCGGTCATGGTCGACGGCGAGCACTTCTTCGACGGCTACCACCTCGACCGCGACTACGCGCTGGCCTGCGTGCGCGCCGCCCACGAGGCCGGCGCCGAGGTCGTCGCCCTGTGCGACACCAACGGCGGCATGCTCCCGGGCCAGGTCAGCGCGGCCGTCGCCGACGTCATCGAGGCCACCGGGGCGCGGCTGGGCATCCACTGCCACAACGACACCGGCTGTGCCGTCGCCAACACGATGGCCGCCGTCGAGGCCGGGGCCGACCACGTGCAGGGCACGGTCAACGCCTACGGCGAGCGCACCGGCAACGCCGACCTGATCACCGTCGTCGCCAACCTCCAGCTCAAGCTCGGCATGGACCTCGTCGAGCCGCACCGGCTGCAGGACGCCACCCGCATCGCGCACGCGGTGAGCGAGGTGACCAACTTCCCGCACTTCTCCCGCCAGCCGTACGTCGGCTCGGGGGCCTTCGCGCACAAGGCCGGACTGCACGCGAGCGCGATCAAGGTCGACCCCGACCTCTACCAGCACATCGAGCCCAAGGACGTCGGCAACGACATGCGCATGCTCGTCTCGGACATGGCCGGGCGCGCGACCGTGGAGCTCAAGAGCCGCGAGTTCGGCGTCGACCTCGCCGGTGACGACGCCGCCCTCACGCGGGTGCTGGCGAAGGTCAAGGAGATGGAGCAGCGCGGGTACACCTTCGACGCGGCCGACGCGAGCTTCGAGCTGCTGCTGCGGCGTGAGCTCGAGGAGGCCGCGCCGGAGTACGCGCAGGTCGAGTCCTGGCGGATCATGATCGACGCCCGCGGCGGGGTCGACGCCCTCTCCGAGGCGACGGTCAAGGCCGTCGCCGGCGGGCAGCGGCTCGTCGCGACGGGGGAGGGCAACGGTCCGGTCAACGCGCTCGACCAGGGCCTGCGCCAGGCGCTGTCGGTCGTCTACCCGGAGCTGGAGCGGATCGAGCTCATCGACTACAAGGTGCGCATCCTCGACGCCGCCCACGGCACCGACGCGACGACGCGGGTGCTCATCGAGCACAGCGACGGCCAGACCTCGTGGACGACCGTCGGCGTCGCGCCCAACATCGTCGAGGCCTCGTGGGAGGCGCTCGTCGACGGCATCACCTACGGCCTGATGCGGGCAAGGGTGCCGGTGCGCTGAGGCCGCCGGGTGGAGGTATGCGCGCGGGTGATTCGTCGGCGGGTCGGCGTCCACCCGCGAAGGGCGGCCTGTGGAGTCAGGACGAGATCGGGGCGAGCCGCACGCCGACGGCCTCATAGGTCTGTCGTGCCCTGCGATCGCGGGTGAGGAGCGCATGGTCATGCTCTTTGGCCGTGGACGCGACGAGACCGTCGTAGACCGTTCCGCCACGCAGGCCTCGGGCGGTGAGTCGGCGAAGCGCCTCGAGGTGTCCGTCGGGTGAGAGTGTGATGACCGGCAGGTCGAGCTGCTCCAAGGCCTCGAGCACCACCGGACCGTCGAGCCGGTGGGGAGCGGGCAGTCGGGTGAGGACGCTGAGGGTCTCGAGGAGCACATGCCCCGGCAGGGCCGTGCAGCGCGCCATGGCGGCCCCGGCCACCTCGTGGTGTTCATGCCACGAGGCCAGTGCCGGCACGAGCACGCTGGTGTCGCAAGTGTGCTGGTCGGATCGGCTCACCGGCGGGTCTGCTCGAGGGCGTCGCGGACCTCGTCATCAGTGAGGGGCGGCAGCGGCTCGTCGGGAACGAGACGCACACCTGCATCGTCCGCGACCACGCGTGCTGCCGTCGGTGCGACCTCGATCTCCAACCGACCATCGGTGAAGACGATGTCGATCTGCTGGCCGGCCTCGAACCGCATCGCGTCGCGCAGAGACTTCGGGACGACGATCCTGCCCGCTCCATCGATGGTTGTCCTCATGGCATAAATCTACCATCAGCCGTCGCTGGTCGGCTGAGGCCGCCGGCTGGAGGTATACGCGCGGGTCATTCGTCGGCGGGTCGGCATCCACCCGCGCGTCGGCGAGGTCTCCGTCAGCCGGCCACGTGGCCGAACCGGTGCCGGGTCGTGCTCACCGCCTGCTCCCGGACGAAGGGGAGGACCTCCCGGCGTCCCGTGGCCAGGACCTCGCCGGTGATGTCGTCGACGCCGGCGGCGACGAGTCCGTCGACGAGCGCGGCGGGCACGTCACCGATCGCGCGCACCCGCACGTCGCGGGCGTGCTGCGCCCGGGCGAGCGCAGCGGCGTCGTCCTCGGCGACGACCTGCACGTGCCCCAGGCTGGCGGGCAGCTCCACGGCCGGGTCGGCGGAGATCGTCACGTGGGCGCCGGTGAGGGTCGCGGCGGCGACCAGGCGCACGACCTCGACGACCCGCGTGCCCGCGGCAGCGCGCACGAGCACCTGCGGGTGCGGGCGGTAGCGGAAGGCATTGGTCTCGACGACCAGGGCGCTCTCGTCGTGCTCCACGCCGAACTCGTCGGCCCACGCGGCCGCGTCGCTCGCCAGCGCCGCGTCGAGCCAGGCCCGCTCGTCTGCGGAGACCCGCTCGCCGAGCCCGGCGAGCTGGGCGTCGACGGTGGAGCGGACGGCGGAGGTGACGGGCGCCCCCTTCGTCGGCAGGCCGGTCGCCGACCACGTGCCGAGCTGGGCCACGTAGTTGGGGCCACCCGCCTTGGCGCCGGGGCCGATCGAGCTGGCCTTCCACCCACCGAAGGACTGGCGGCGCACGATCGCGCCGGTGATGTGCCGGTTGACGTAGGCATTGCCGACCGAGACCGTGTCGGTCCAGCGCGCGATCTCGTCCTCGTCGAGGCTGTGCAGACCACCCGTCAGGCCGAAGTCCGTCGCGTCCTGCAGCTCGATCGCCTCGTCGAGGGAGTCGGCACGCATCAGGCCGAGCACGGGGCCGAAGACCTCGGTGAGGTGGAAGAAGGAGCCGGGACGCACTCCGTCCTTGACGCCCGGCGACCACAGGCGACCGGTCTCGTCGAGCTGCTTCGGCTCCACGAGCCAGGTCTCGCCGGGCTCGAGGGTGGTGAGGGCACGCAGCAGCTTGCCGCTCGGAGCCTCGATGACCGGCCCCATGCGGGTGCCGAGGTCGCTCGGCCAGCCGACGGCGATCGACTCGACCGCGTCGACGAGCTGCCGGCGGAATCGCTCGGAGGTCCCGATCGAGCCGACGAGGATGCCGAGCGAGGCGGCCGAGCACTTCTGGCCCGCGTGGCCGAAGGCCGACTGCACGAGGTCCGCGACGGCGAGGTCGATGTCGGCGGAGGGGGTGATGACCAGGGCGTTCTTGCCCGAGGTCTCACCGAGGACGCGGGCGCCGTGCTCGCGGTCGGCCCGCCACCCCGCGAAGAGGCGCGCGGTCTCGCTCGCGCCCGTCAGCACGACGGCGTCGACGTCCGCGTGGGCGACGAGGTGCTGACCGACTTCGTCCTCGTCGGTGCGCACGACCTGGAGCACGTCGCGCGGGATGCCGGCGTCGTGGAGCGCTGCGACGGTCGCCTCGACGCAGACCGGGGTCTGCGGGGCCGGCTTGATGATGACGGACGAGCCGGCGGCCAGGGCCGCGAGGACGCCACCGATCGGGATGGCGACGGGGAAGTTCCACGGCGGGGTGACGAGCGTCAGGGCGAAGGGGGTGAATCCCGCCCCGTCGGTCATCGGCCCGTCCTCCAGCTCGAGGGCGCGGTCGGCGTAGTAGCGGGCGAAGTCGACGGCCTCGGAGATCTCGGGGTCGGCCTCGGCGACGGTCTTGCCGGCCTCACCCGCCATGATGGCGAGCAGCTCCTCGCGGCGGGAGTCGATCTCGCGAGCAGCCTTGCGCAGCAGGTCTGCTCGCTCAGCAGCCGGCCTCGCGGCCCAGGCCACGTGGGCGTCCCGGGCGGTGGCGACGACCTCGTCGACCGCGCCGGTGCTGCCCAGGTGCGGGGAGGTCGGCTCGGGTCGACCAGCCGTGACCGCGCGGGCGGCCCACTCGCGGTGGGCGGGCAGGGCCGGGTCGGAGTCGGGGGTGTTGTCGAAGACGTCGCCGATGGGCGCCCGCTCCGCGGAGCGACGCGGCCCGACGGGGGTCGACCCGATTGCCTCGACGCTGGCCCGGAAGCGGGCCTCCTGCTCGGGCATGGCGCTGGGGTCGTCGGAGAACGAGGCGTGGATGTAGTTCTCCGGCGAGGCCGTCTCCTCGAGCCGGCGCACGAGGTAGGAGACCGCGGCGTCGAAGTCCTTGGGGGCGACCACGGGCGTGTAGAGGATGACCGTGCCGACCTCGTCGCGCACGGCGCGGGCCTGCGCCGGCGACATGCCCTGGAGCATCTCGACGTCCAGGGCGGACTGCACCCCGCGGTGCTGCGCGAGCAGGTGGGCGGCGGCCACGTCGTAGAGGTTGTGCGAGGCGACACCCAGACGCAGGGCACCGGCGAGCTCGGGACGCAGCGCCCGCTCGATGCAGCGCAGGTAGTTGGCGTCGACGTCGGCCTTCGTCGAGTAGGGCGCCTGCTCCCAGCCGTGCATGACGGCCTCGACGCGCTCCATGGCGAGGTTGGCGCCCTTGACCAGGCGCACCTTGATCGGGGCGCCGCCGGCGTCACGTCGGGCGGTCGCGAACTCGATGAGCCGCTCGAGGGCGGGCAGCGCGTCGGGCAGGTAGGCCTGCAGGACGATGCCGGCCTCGAGGTCGTGGAACTGCGGCTCGGACAACAGGGCCATGAAGACCTCCATCGTCATCTCGAGGTCGCGGTACTCCTCCATGTCGAGGTTGACGAAGGCGTGGGGCGTGGACGCCTTGGCCGTCTCGTAGAGGGGGCGCAGGCGGTCGAGGCAGCGCTCGACGGTGCCGTCGGTGTCCCAGGTGCTGATCTGGCTGACGAGCGAGGAGACCTTGATCGAGGCGTAGTCGACGTCGTCGCGGGCGAGGATCTCCCGGGTGCGCTCGGTGCGCGAGGCGGCCTCGCCCTCGCCGAGCACGGCCTCGCCGAGCAGGTTGATGTTGAGGCGGAACCCGTCCTCGCGCGCAGCGGCGAGGTGCTTGCCGAGCCGGGGGTCGCGGGCGTCGACGATGAGGTGGCCGACCATCTGCTTCATCCGCGCGCGGGCGGCGGGCACGACGACCTGCGGGGCGATCCGGGCGGCGCGTGCGCCGAGGCCGAGGAGGGCGCGGTCGAGCCCACCGAGGAAGGAGGCCGAGTCCGACGCCGTGATCCGGTTGAGCGCCTTGGCCGCCACCCGGTTGTCCTCGGGGCGGGCGACCCGGTCGACGAAGAACACCGCGAGGTCGAGCCCGGCGTGGTCGGACAGCAGCGCGGCGAGCTGGCCGGTCGTCTGCGCCTCACGCTTGGTCTCGCCGGCCTCCGCGGACGCGGACCAGCGCTCGGCGAGGGCGATCGCGTCCTCGA
Organism: Janibacter anophelis NBRC 107843; assembly: GCF_001570945.1. Taxonomy (GTDB): domain Bacteria; phylum Actinomycetota; class Actinomycetes; order Actinomycetales; family Dermatophilaceae; genus Janibacter; species Janibacter anophelis. The sequence goes on along the minus strand of NZ_BCSQ01000003.1, from coordinate 31,842 downwards.
CGAAGGGGGCGAACGCTGCGGTGGCCGGGTCGGTGCTCGTGATGGTCGTCATGCTGTCGACGGTAGGCGTGCGACGTGGCCCGCGCCACGGACAGGTGTCCGAATCGGTCCGGATATCGACATACAGATGTCTAGTGTCGTCCCACGTGGCATGCCGCGGTGGGCGCGGGGGTACGGCATCGGCATGACGACGCACATTGCACGGACACAGGCGGGCCGCGACGGCCCCTGCGCAGTCGTTGCCGGTGCCTCCCGGGGCCTCGGTCTGCTGGTCAGCGCCGAGCTGGCCGCACGGGGCTACCGGGTCCGCGGGTGTGCCCGCGACCGCGCCGAGCTCGACCGGGCAGCGCGCCTGATCGAGGACGGGCTGGTCGGCCCGACCTCCGGGCCGGTCGCCGGGTCCTTCGTCGGGGACGTCTGCGACGTGACCGACGCGCCCGCGGTCGAGGCCTGGGTCGAGCAGGTCGGCCGGGACGAAGGGCGGATCGACGTCGCGATCCACGTCGCCGGGATCATCCAGGTCGGCCCCGTGGAGTCGACGACCCTGGGGCACTTCCGGGCCGCGGTCGAGACGATGCTCATGGGTCCGGTGCACCTCTGCCTCGCGGCCCTGCCGACGATGCTCGCCGCAGGCTCGGGGCGGATCGGCGTCGTCAGCTCCGTCGGCGGAGTCGTGTCCGTGCCGCACCTGCTGCCGTACTCGGTCGCGAAGTTCGGCGCAGCAGCCCTGACCGAGGGGCTGCGCTCCGAGTTGGCCGACACGGGTGTCACGTCGACGACGATCATCCCGGGGTTGATGCGCACGGGCGGTCACGTCAACGCGCAGTTCGTCGGGGACGCCCCGCGGGACTACGCGTGGTTCGCCCCGGGAGCCTCGCTGCCCGGGCTGTCGGTCTCGGGGCCGCGAGCGGCCCGACGCATCGTCGATGCCGTGCTGGCGGGACGTGCGCAGGTCGAGCTCACGCCACTGACCTGGGTGGGTCGCCGCGTGCACGGCGTGGCCCCCGGGGCGACCTCACGCCTCCTCGGACTGGTGGCCCGAGCCCTGCCCCGAGGTGCGCGGACCGGGCCGTCGATGTCGCGCGAGACACCCCACGTGGTCGGTGCTCGTGCCCGTGCCGAGCTGGGGTCGAAGGTGGTCGACGCCCTGAGCGTCCTCGGTGACCGCGCGGCCCGTCGGCACAACGAGCTCTCGGACCGGACGGACCGGGGCGACTGACGAGCGCACGACCGATCGTGGACCACCGCATACATTTGTCCGGTGGCTGACGTGCAGGACCTCGTCGACGAGGCATCCGCGATCCTCCTCGCCCCGGTGACCCTCGAGGACCGGCGCTTCCGGCTGCTCGCCTTCGCCGCCCACGCCGAGGACGCCGACAGCGTGCGCGTCGAGACCGTCATGTCCCGGGGTGCGCACCCGCGCACGCGGGAGTGGTTCGAGAGCTTCGGCATCGCGCGGGCGACCGGGCCGGTGCACGTGCCAGCCGACCCGGAGCGGGGGACCGCGGCGCGCCTGTGCCTGCCGGCCCGGTGGCACGGCGTCGTCCACGGCTACCTCTGGGCAGTCGAGCCGCCCGAGGGCCTGACGCCCGAGCGGATCCGGGCAGCGGCCGTCCTCGCCGACCGGGCGGGCGCCCACCTCGCACGGCTGGCCTCGCGACGCCACGAGACCGAACGACTCGTGCTCGACCTGCTCGACGCGGCTGCGGGCGGCGGTGCCGGACCGGCGCGCGAGCTCGCCGACGAGCTCGCCGTCGATCCCGCGACCCACGCGGCCGTCGTCGTCCTCGGCGCGGCCCCTGGCGTGCGGCTGCGCGCCGAGGAGGTCCACGGCCCCGGAGGGCTGCCGCGCCGCATCGGGGTCGCCGAGCGGTCGGGTGACCTCGTCCTCGTCGTGCCGGCCGACGACGACCCCGAGGTGCACGACGCGGCCGAGTCCGCCCTTCGCGTCCTGGCCAAGGTCACGGACGCCCACGTCGTCGCCGGCGTCGGACGGCTCGTCGCCCTCCCCGTCGTGGCGAGCTCTCTGCGGGAGGCGCGCGCCGCCCTTCGCGTCGTCAGGCCCACGCCCGCCGGCGGCGAGGTCCCGCCCGTCGCCGCCCGCGTCCACCCGTGGGCCTCGCTCGGCATCGAGCGGCTGCTCGGCACCGCGGCCGGTGACGAGCTGCTCGAGGCCGTGCGCACGCCCGCCGTCGCCGAGCTGCTCGCTGCCGCACCGGAGCTCGTCGAGACCGCCCAGATCTACCTCGACGAGGCCGGCTCGATGGCCGCCACCTCCGACCGGCTCGGCCTGCACCGCCAGAGCATCTACGCCCGCCTGCGCCGCGTCGAGTCACTCACCGGCCTCGACCTCTCCCGCGGCCGCGACCGCCTCGAGCTCCACCTCGGACTCCTGGTGGCCACCAAGGACAGCGGTCACGGGAGCCGCCCGCACACCCGGACGACGGAGGAGGGTCGGCGCGAATCAAGCCGAAGTCGAGAACGATGAGGTGACGACGCGACAACGAAGGACTTCGGCCCAGCGCCGATCCTTCTTCGTCGGGAGGACCACGCGGTCACTCCGAGGAACGTGAGACGAGACGCTCCGCCAGCTGGTAGACGGCGGTCAGGGCGGCGACGGCCGCCGTGACGTGGAGGAGCAGGGCGAGGGCGACGCTGGCGATCATGCCGGCGGCGCGGAATCGACCCCAGAGCAGGCCGAGCAGCAGCGGGATGACGATCGCGCCCGCGGCGCCGGTGAGCAGCTCGATCCACCAGTCCTGCTCGCCCATCCACGGGACGCCGCCGACGAGCGGGACGTCGATGTCGAAGAGGTCGAAGGTGGCGAGCACCCCCACCACCGCGGTGACGAGGAGGGTGCCGACGGCGGTGATCCGCAGCCGCCAGAGCTCCGCGGGTGACCAACGCGTGCGACGGTCCTGGAAGATCGTCCCGAGCGTCACCGCGGTCCACATGAGCCACCGGCGGATGAGGCCGGTGCCGGTGTCGGCCATGGCTGCGCGGAAGACCAGGTCCGCCCGTTCTCGGTCGATGTCCACCCCTGGCGCCGCGATGTAGGAGCCGCTGACGAGCCCGTCGTGCAGCAGCGCCGCGGGCAGGTGCCGGCCCGTGCGGGGGACGAGCCACAGGAAGATCGACGGCACCGACGTCAGGTCGGTGGTGAAGGTCGCCGTGTCGACCGGCACGAGCAGCTGCCCGAGCTCACGGTCGCGGTAGCCCAGACGCCGCGCCATGCGGAACTCGTCGACCTGCATGTCGAGGGTGCGCTCGAGGACGATGAGCGGGGGAGCGGTCGGGTCGGGCTCGCCTCCCGACGGCCCGCCGTCGTAGAAGCGTCGGGGTTGGGTCTCCAGCGGCGCGTCCACACCTCCAGCATGACATCGCCCGGGGTCTGTGGAGCTCCCCAACTGGCCAGTCTGCTACTTCCGAGTCGAGTCATGGACGACGATGGGCGAGTCGAACATGCTTTCGATCGCCGTTCGTCGTAGAGTTATCCGCATCGGCGATCGACAAGGAAGGCGCGGAGAGCTATGGCGAGAAGTCATCTCGATTTGGACTCCATCCATGACGGGGACTGCCTCGAATGGCTCAAAGGCATCCCGGACGAGTCGGTAGACCTAATAGTTTCGTCGCCACCGTACAACATTGGCAAGGAGTATGAGAGCCGACGGGCCCTCAAGGTGTACCTCGAGGAGCAGGCCGAGGTTCTGAGTGAGTGTGCCAGAGTCTTGAAGTCGACCGGATCGATATTCTGGCAAGTGGGCGCTTATGCTAACAACGGATCTCTCGTGCCCTTGGACGTAAGATTCTTTCCAATTCTTGAAGAACTAGATCTTATCCCGCGTAACCGTATCGTCTGGATTCGGCAGCATGGACTCCACGGCAAGAATAAATTCTCTGCCCGTCACGAGACCGTGCTCTGGTTTACCAAGTCGGATGAGTACAAGTTTTTCCTTGACCCGATCCGTGTTCCTCAAAAGTACCAGAATAAGAAGTCTTGGCGGGGTGACAATAAGGGCGAGTTGACCTGCAACCCTCTTGGCAAGAACCCTGGCGATATCTGGATCTTTCAGAATGTAAAGCACAATCACGAGGAGCAGACGGTCCATCCAGCGCAGTTCCCAGAGGATTTAATCTCTCGAATTGTGCTGTGCTCGACGGAGCCTGGAGATGTGGTCATGGATCCGTACATGGGCACTGGCACGGTGGCAGTCGTTGCGCGGGACAATGAACGCCATTACATCGGCGCGGAACTGGACGCCGGATACCATGCGGTTGCCCTCCGTCGACTCTCTGGCGAGCCAGACGCCCAAGGGGTTTTTCCGAACCTTAAGACTCTTCGGGACTATTGCCAGAGGACTGGGGGCGACCCAGCTGACTACCGATTTGACGTGCAAACGGCCAGAGTTGCCTCTGGGCGCGCAAAGGCAAAGCGATTCAGTGAAGAGCATCACCTTGCCCAGTTGGAGGAACGTCTCGCCATTGAGGAAGCGGCCTTCGGGGATCGTATCCGGGGGCTCGGAGATGGTCGGCCTGACTTAGGGCGCTTCCGCGCCAACGCGACGCCATCGCTATTCGATGACGAGACGGTTTAGCGTTGCTTGACTCTGCCTGGGATCGCAAAGTCGTATCCAACAGATTTGGTGGTGCGCAGGTTGGTTTGGCTGGCTGCCGTAAACCTTCGCGATTCGAGTTGCAGAATGTGAACCAACTTTACCGGGGGTGAATCGCCGCGGCTTGGTTGCCGTATTGGGTGGATTTCATCCAAGTGATGTCAAACTGCCTGATTGTTGTTTGTGCCTCGCGTGCGTATCGCCCCGCGTACACGTTCCAGGCTGCCTCCATTGGCGAAGTTTTTGGGACCATAAGTCCGACGAGGCGAATGGGGATCTCGAAGACTCCGAGAGTTGTGACAGTATCAATTTGTGCATTTGCTTGCTCGAAGTAGAGTGTGCTATTCGAGGCCGGGAATGACCCTGATTTCGTGACGATGATGAGCGCTTCTGCTGGAGCCGTCAAGGGTGCGACGACTGCTTTCGACTGGAAAATCGCCTCGCTGCGAATGATGTTGTTCCATAAGAAGGGGTAGTTGCTGAACTGCCACTCGGCTAGGACTGCGCCTTTGCCTGCGTCCCAGTCCTTCCCGAAAGGGCGCAGATCTCCAGGTACTGGAGCCTTGCGCCAGCCCGCTGCGTCTGCGGCAACTGTCAGACGCGCGTTGGTTCCCTTCGGGTCGAAGATCGGTCTGCCAATCTTGCCAGCTTGGTCGCTCGCCTGAAGTTGCGGTGTGAGGTTGTCCAGTACATCAGCGATTTCGGCCCAGCGTTGGTGTCCAGTAGTTCCGAAGTATTCAGCGGAACCGTTGAAGTCTCGAATCTCGATCTGCACGCAGTGATCCTTTGTCTCGATTTATTGGGTGATTCTAGGCAGGGGCCGTGGTCTTTGCTGAAAAGTTGGGAGCAGCAAATGTTTCCGCACTCACCCCTGACCAAATTCTGCGTTGGACTGGGTGTGCCTGGTCTTGGCCACTGTCATGTAGGAATGCAGGTCGTCGCAGACCTCGAGCAAACGACGACGAAGGGAGTTGGACGTCACCATGAGCTCGCGCTGGCGGGCGACGTACTCGGCCTTGCCCTCCGCCGTCTCGATGGCGACCGGGTCCAGCCCGAGCCCCGACACGTCGTAGGGCGAGGCCTGCATGTCCAGGCGCCGCACCCGCAGCGCGTGTCGGAAGGCATCGAGCGTCACCTCCGACGGCACCGCCGGCGCGAGCTTGAAAGCCCACTTGTAGGTGTCCATGCCCGCGTGCAGGCAGGCGGGCTGCTCGTGGTCGACCTGGTCATCACGGGTCGGGCGAAGGGTGTTGCGCCCCACTGCCTCTGGAGTGAAGAAGCGATAGGCGTCGAAGTGGCTGCACCGGATCCGGTGCCCGTCGACGACCGCGTCCGTCGCCTCCTGCCCCAGGCGAAGGGGGAGCTGCTCGTGCCGCTGCCCGCCGGGCTGGAGGCGGTAGACCATCGCCCATTCGTGCAGGCCGAAGCAGTCGTGGGTGCCCGGCCGCGACAGGGTCGCCGTGAGCAGGTCCCTCACAAAGGTGACGGTCCGCCCCCTTCGCCCGACGAAGTCGTCCACGTCGAGGCGGACGCTGCCGTCCGAGTCCACCGTGTAGCCGGAGCGCCCGGTGTAGACGTCGGCGGCGTCGAGCAGGGTCATGTCGGGTCCCGGGTGCCAGCGGCGCAGGTGCGACGGGCGGTGGGCGTAGTACTCGAAGAGGAAGTCCTCGACCGCGTGGCGCTCGCCGCGTGCCCGCCGCTCACGGTGGGCGGCCGTCAGCTCGTCGACCGCCGCTTCGTGGGCCCGCGCACGAGCACGCCACTCGTCACGGGTCAGGGTCGTCATCGGGGCAAGGCTAGATGGTCACTAGGGTGGTGCCGTGCGCATCGCGAGATACACCGAAGGTGACGACCCCGTCTACGGGCTCGTCGACGCAGACGGCAAGAAGATCGCCGAGGTGACCGGCGACCCGCTCTACCAGCGGATCGAGCTGACCGGTCGGACGACGACGGTCGACGAGGTGCGACTGCTCGCGCCGGTCATCCCGCGGAGCAAGATCATCGGCATCGGGCGCAACTACGCCGACCACGCCGCCGAGATGGGCAACGAGGTCCCGGCCGAGCCGATGATGTTCCTCGTGCCCAACACGGCCGTCGTCGGCCCCGGCGACCCGGTCGTCATCCCGACGGCGCTGACGTCCAAGGTCAGCTTCGAGGGCGAGCTCGCGGTGATCATCGGCCGGATGTGCAAGGACATCGAGCCCGAGGAGGCCAAGAAGGTCATCTTCGGCTACACGATCGCCAACGACGTCACGGCTCGCGACCTGCAGCGCGGCGACGGCCAGTGGGCCCGCGCCAAGGGCATGGACACCTTCTGCCCGCTCGGCCCGTGGATCGAGACCGACCTCGACCCGCAGGACGTCTCGATCGTCACCCGCCTCGACGGCGAGGTGGCCCAGGACGGCCACAGCTCCGACATGGTCCACGGGGTCGCGGCCCTGATCAGCCACGCGTCGAAGTCCTTCACCCTCCTGCCCGGCGACGTCATCCTCACCGGCACCCCGGCGGGTGTCGGCCTCGTCGACCCCGGGCAGCGGGTCGAGATCGACATCGACGCGATCGGCACCCTGTCCAACCCCTTCGTCGCCTCCGAGTGACCGGGTCCTGACGTGGACGTCGCCCGGTCGGTCCCGCTCTTCGTCCTCGCGGCGTTGCTCGAGATCGGCGGGGCATGGCTGGTCTGGCAGGGCATCCGTGAGCACCGCGGCTGGCTGTGGATCGGGGCCGGAGTCGTGGCGCTCGGCCTCTACGGGGCGGTCGCGACGCTGCAGCCCGACGCGAGCTTCGGTCGGATCCTCGCCGCGTACGGCGGCGTCTTCGTCGCCGGGTCGCTGCTGTGGGGGATGGCCGTCGACGGCTTCCGCCCGGACCGGTGGGACACCGCGGGCGCACTCATCTGCCTCGTCGGGGTCGCCGTGATCATGTACGCACCTCGCGCGGACTGACGAAGGGGGACGCCCCCTTCGTCCCGTCCGGTCGCCGACGGTATCGACGGCGATACGATCGGCCCATCATGAGCGACTCCTCTGCACCCTCGAAGCCCTCCGCCCCCCGCCTGCGCGTCGCACCGTCGCCGACCGGTGACCCGCACGTCGGCACGGCCTACATGGCCCTGTTCAACCTCGCCTTCGCGCGGCAGCAGGGCGGCCAGTTCGTGCTGCGCATCGAGGACACCGACCGGGCCCGGTTCAACGAGACGAGCGAGCAGCAGCTCTACGACACCCTCGGGTGGCTCGACCTGCGCTGGGACGAGGGCCCGGACGTCGGCGGCCCCTACGCGCCGTACCGGCAGAGCGAGCGGCTCGAGACCTACCGTCCCTACGTCGACAAGCTCATCGAGGACGGCCACGCCTACCACTGCTGGTGCTCCACCGAGCGCCTGACCGCGATGCGCGAGAAGCAGCAGAAGCTCAAGCTGCCCACGGGCTACGACCGCATGTGCGTCGGCAAGACCCGGGAGGAGCGCGCGCAGCTCGAGGGCTTCAACGAGACCCCCGTCGTGCGCATGCTCATCCCCGAGGACGCGCCGACGACCTTCGAGGACATCATCCGCGGGACGGTCTCGGCGCCCCGTCCCGACGACCAGGTGATCCTCAAGGCCGACGGCTTCCCGACCTACCACATGGCCGTCGTCGTCGACGACCACGAGATGGGCATCACCCACGTCGTGCGCGGCGAGGAGTGGATCTCCTCCACGCCCAAGCACGTCCTGCTCTACCAGTGGCTCGGGCTGGAGCCGCCGAAGTTCGCGCACATGCCGTTGCTGCGCAACCAGAACAAGTCGAAGATCTCCAAGCGCAAGAACCCGGAGGCGCGCCTCACGTGGTTCCAGGAGCAGGGCTACCTGCCCGAGGCCGTCGTCAACTTCCTCGGCCTGTTGGCCTACCCGCCGGCGAAGGGGGAGGACGGCCAGGACGTCGAGAAGTTCACCTTCGAGGAGTTCTCCCGCGACTTCGCCTGGAGCAAGGTCAACACCGTCGGCCCGATCTTCGACCTCAAGAAGCTCGAGTGGCTCAACGGTGCGTGGATCCGCGACCTCGAGCTGGGTGACTTCACCTCGCGCCTGCTGCCGTACCTGCAGGCCGACGGCGTGCTCGGCGACAACCCGTCGCTGGGGGAGCTGGCCCGGCTGAAGTCGGTCGCCGAGCTCATCCAGACCCGGATGGCGCTGCTCACCGAGGCCTCCGCGCTGGTGCGGCCGTTCTACACCGCCGACGCCGACCTCGTCATCGACGAGGACGCGCGCGCCGGGCTGAAGGACGACGCGGGCCAGGTGCTCGACGCGGCGATCACGGCGCTCGAGGGGCTGCACGTGCCCGCGGGGGTCCTCTCGGAGGAGGCCCGCAGCGGCAACGAGTGGAAGGCCGAGCAGATCGAGGCGACTCTGCGCGAGGCGATCGTCGAGGGCATGGGCATCAAGCCACGATTCGCCTTCGGCCCGCTGCGCACCGCGGTCTCGGGGGCGCGGATCAGCCCGCCGCTCTTCGAGTCGATGGAGATCCTCGGCCAGCCCTCGACCCTCGCGCGCCTGCGCTCGCTGCGGGAGTCGCTCGCCTGAGTGACGATTTGGGGTGACGGAGGTTGACGGGTAGCATCGTCTCTCGGTTCACGGGCCGCGCGGAGTTCGCTCCGAAGGGTCAGTGATACCCCCTTGGGGTATGGTGTAATTGGCAACACGGCTGATTCTGGTTCAGTTGTTCTAGGTTCGAGTCCTGGTACCCCAGCGCTGAGAGCGGTTCGCCGCTCGATTTCGGAGAGTGACCCCTTTCGGGTTAAGGTTCTCTCCGTTGCCCAGCCGGTCAGCCGGTCGGGAAGCACATATGGCCCCGTTGTGTAGTGGCCTAGCACGCCGCCCTCTCAAGGCGGTAGCGCGGGTTCGAATCCCGTCGGGGCTACATCGGTCGAAGGCCCCCGCTCATCCGAGCGGGGGCCTTCGTCGTGTCCGCCCGCGCAGCGTTGTCCGCTCGACCCGAGTACAGCGGACGGGCGGGAGGGGTGGCGCAGCATCAAGCCGATGTTGAGCACGACGACATGACCACACGACGACGAAGGACATCGGCAGCGCGCTGCCCCTCCGGGCCGGGAGCGGGAAGCAAGCCCGACTCACTCCGTGTCGCGGTCCGCGGCCTCGGCTGCCTTGGCGTGCTTCTCCAGGACCTCGGTCAGCTTGTTGGCGCCGGCGATGACGGTCGCGGCGTGGAGGCGACCGGGCTGGCGGGACAGGCGCTCGATCGGGCCCGAGATCGACACGGCCGCGATGACCCGACCGCTGGGGGAGCGGACCGGTGCCGACACGGAGGCGACGCCGGCCTCGCGCTCGCCGACGCTCTGCGCCCAGCCGCGGCGGCGCACCCCGGAGAGCATCGTCGCGGTGAAGGCGGCCTCCTGCAGGCCACGGTGCAGCCGGTCCGGCTCCTCCCAGGCGAGCAGCACCTGCGCGGCGGAGCCGGCGTGCATCGACAGAGTCGCGCCGACCGGGATCGAGTCGCGCAGACCGACGGGCCGCTCGGCCGCCGAGACGCACACGCGATGCTCGCCCTGGCGGCGGAAGAGCTGGGCGGACTCGTTGGTGTGGTCGCGCAGGGCGCCGAGCACGGGGCCGGCCGCGACGAGCAGCTTGTCCTCACCGGCGGAGGCGGCCAGCTCACCCAGGCGCGGGCCGAGCACGAAGCGGCCCTGCATGTCGCGGGCGACGAGCCGATGGTGCTCGAGCGCGACGGCGAGCCGGTGCGCCGTCGGCCGGGCCAGGCCGGTCGCACCGACGAGCTGCGCGAGGGTCGACGGGCCCGCCTCGAGGGCCCCGAGCACGATGGCGGCCTTGTCCAGGACGCCCACTCCACTACCGTTGTCCATGGACTGATACTGACATCTCATGTCGTGAGACGCAAGATCCGGTCCGCCCGCGACGTGCAAATGTCATGGGTGACACACCGTGCCCTCACCGTGGCACCACGCATGGATGGGAAGAGAGACATGGCTGGAACGCTGGCCGAGAAGGTCTGGGCAGAGCACGTCGTCCGACACGTCGACGGGGAGCCCGACCTGCTCTACATCGACCTGCACCTCCTTCACGAGGTGACGAGCCCGCAGGCCTTCGAGGGGCTGCGCCTGGCCGGTCGGCAGGTGCGCCGACCCGACCTGACCCTCGCGACCGAGGACCACAACGTCCCGACGACGCCCGGCCCGATCACCGACCCGGTGAGCAAGGTCCAGGTCGAGACGCTGCGCGACAACTGCGCCGAGTTCGGCGTGCGCCTCTACCCGATGGGTGACGCCGAGCAGGGCATCGTCCACGTCGTCGGCCCGCAGCTCGGGCTGACCCAGCCGGGCATGACCGTCGTCTGCGGCGACAGCCACACGAGCACCCACGGCGCGTTCGGCGCACTCGCCTTCGGCATCGGCACGAGCGAGGTCGAACACGTGCTCGCCACGCAGACCCTCTCGCTCAACCCCTTCAAGACGATGGCCATCAACGTCACCGGGCAGCTGCAGCCGGGCGTGACGGCCAAGGACATCATCCTCGCGGTCATCGCCAGGATCGGGACCGGCGGTGGCCAGGGCTACGTCCTGGAGTACCGCGGTGAGGCCATCGAGGCGCTGTCCATGGAGGCGCGCATGACGGTGTGCAACATGTCGATCGAGGCCGGCGCCCGCGCCGGGATGATCGCCCCCGACGACGTCACCTTCGAGTACCTCAAGGGTCGCGACCACGCCCCGACCGGCGCCGACTGGGACGCCGCCGTCGAGCACTGGCGCACGCTGCGCACCGACGACGACGCCGTCTTCGACGCCGAGGTCACCATCGACGCCTCGACGCTCACTCCCTTCGTCACGTGGGGCACCAACCCCGGCCAGGGCTCGCCGCTCGGCGAGGCCGTGCCCGACCCCGAGGCGATGGCCGACGAGACCGACCGCGTCGCCGCCGCCAAGGCACTGGAGTACATGGGCCTGACCGCCGGCACCCCGCTGCGCGAGGTCGCCGTCGACACCGTCTTCGTCGGCTCGTGCACCAACGGGCGCATCGAGGACCTGCGCGCCGCCGCCGAGGTCATCAAGGGGCGCCACGTCGCCGAGTCCGTGCGCATGCTCGTCGTGCCCGGCTCCGCCCGCGTGCGCCTGCAGGCCGAGGCCGAGGGCCTGGACCGGGTCTTCACCGAGGCCGGCGCCGAGTGGCGCCTGCCCGGCTGCTCGATGTGCCTGGGCATGAACCCCGACACCCTCGCCCCGGGCGAGCGCTCCGCGTCGACGAGCAACCGCAACTTCGAGGGCCGCCAGGGCAAGGGCGGTCGCACCCACCTCGTCAGCCCGCTCGTCGCCGCCGCCACCGCGGTGCGCGGCACGCTGTCGAGCCCCGCGGACCTCGAGCCCGCCACCGCCGCCGCCACCCTCGAGACGGTCTGAGGAGCAGTCATGGAAGCCTTCACCACCCACACCGGCACCGGTGTCCCGCTGCGCCGCAGCAATGTCGACACCGACCAGATCATCCCCGCCGTCTACCTCAAGCGGGTCTCGCGCACCGGCTTCGAGGACGGCCTCTTCGCGGCCTGGCGCAACGACGAGACCTTCGTGCTCAACCAGCCTGCGTACCGCGACGGCTCCGTGCTCGTCGTCGGTCCCGACTTCGGCACCGGGTCCTCCCGCGAGCACGCCGTCTGGGCGCTCAAGGACTACGGCTTCCGCGTCGTCATCTCCTCGCGCTTCGCCGACATCTTCCGCGGCAACTCCGGCAAGCAGGGACTGCTCGCCGCTCAGGTCGCGCAGGACGACGTCGAGCTGCTGTGGAAGTACCTGGAGAACACCCCCGGCGGTGAGATCACCGTCGACCTGACCGCCAAGACGATCGTCGCCGGCGACATCACGTGCACCTTCCACGTCGACGACTACACGCGCTGGCGCCTGCTCGAGGGCCTGGACGACATCGGTCTGACGATGCGCCACGAGCAGGACGTCACCGACTTCGAGGCGCAGCGCCCGAGCTTCAAGCCGGTGACGCAGCCGTCGTGACGATGCGGCACCCCGGCGTGTCGCCGAGGTGAGGACGAAGGGGGCGCCGCGGCGCCCCCTTCGTCGTGCGGTGGTCGGGGAGCGGCTGTCGCAACGAAACCCGTTGTGACGCAGAGGAGTTGGTGCGGACCCGAGCGGTGTACCCCGTCGCGGGCACACGAACCCGGTTGCGGCGCAAGAAAATGTGCAGGGCCAAATCTCACACCCGGGCACCCAGCCGCCCTACCGTCAGTACAGGTCGGGTGCACGGCTCGGCCTTCCTCGCCGGGGGATCACCGGACCGTACAGCTACGGGGAGTGACCGTGAACAAGGCAGAACTCGTCAAGGCTCTCGAGGAGAGGTTGGGCAGCCGCAAGGCCGCCCAGGAAGCGCTGGAGGTCGTGCTCGACACGATCGTGCGCGAGGTCGCCAAGGGCGGCCGCGTCGCCATCACCGGATTCGGCACCTTCGAAAAGGCGGCCCGCGCCGCCCGCACCGGCCGCAACCCGCGCACGGGTGAGGTCGTCAAGATCAAGAAGACGTCCGTTCCGCGCTTCAAGGCCGGGACGAGCTTCAAGGGCTACGTCGCCGACCCCCGCTCGCTGCCCAAGGCCGCTCCCGCTGCCGCCCGTGCCGCTGCCGGCAGCGTCACCTCCGCCGCGGGCACGGCCCTGGGGATCGCCGAGAGCGCCATCCCCGGACGCAAGCCGAAGAAGGCGGCCTCGTCGTCGGCCAAGAAGGCCTCCCCGGCCAAGAAGACCTCGTCGGCCAAGAAGACGTCGTCGGCCAAGAAGGCGACGCCGGCGAAGAAGACCTCCACGGCCAAGAAGTCGACCCCAGCCAAGAAGGCGACGACGACGGCGAAGAAGACGTCGACGAAGAAGGCCACCCCGGTCAAGAAGACCTCGACGGCGAAGAAGTCGACCCCGGCCAAGAAGGCGACGACGACGAAGAAGACGTCGTCGGCGAAGAAGGCCACCCCGGCGAAGAGCGCGGCCAAGAAGACCACGGCGAAGAAGGCCACCTCCAGCGGCAGCTGAGGGGTGTGACGAGGGCCGGCGACCGACACGGTCGTCGGCTCTCCGCCGTCGTCAGCGGATCGTCTCGCCGTCGCCGATGCCGACGATCCACAGCCGCGTCACCCTCGTACCCTCGACGGTGATGCTCACCCGCTGACCTGGGCGCACGAAGCGCAACGCGCTGGCGGCGAAGACCTCCGGAGCAACGTGCAGGCGTCGACCGTCGTCGGTGACGACGGTGGTCGTGTCAGGGTCGTGGGAGAAGACGGTCGCTTGCACAGGACCGAGGGTATCCGTGGCCTAAGGTGAAGTCGGCCCACGGAGGTGGCTGGCTTGCCGGCCGGTCGAACGCAGAGAGGTGACATGGTCGTCCACCGCACGCACACCCCGGTGATCTACCGGGTGGCAGCCGGTCTCCTGCGTGCGGGCATGTGGGCGACCTCCCGCTACGAGGTCACCGGCCTGGAGCACGTGCCCGACGCCGGTGGCTTCATCGTCACCCCCAACCACGTGTCGCACATCGACCCCTTCCCCTGGGCGCACGTGCTGTACAACCGCGGCATCAGCCCGGTCTTCCTCGCCAAGAGCACGCTCTTCGACACCCCGGTCGTCGGGTGGGTGCTGCGCCACGCCAAGCAGGTGCGCGTCGACCGGGAGACCGCGCGCGCCAGTGACGCCCTGGGCCACGCCGTGCGGGCGCTCGAGGCGGGGGAGTGCGTCGTCGTCTACCCGGAGGGGTCCCTGACCCGCGACCCGGACCTGTGGCCCATGCGCGGCAAGACCGGCGCCGCGCGGCTGGCCCTGCTCTCCGGAGCCCCCGTCATCCCCATCGCCCAGTGGGGGCCGCAGGACCTGCTGCCCCGCTACGCCAAGCGCCCCCGCCTCTCGCGACGGCGCACGACGATGCGGATCCGCTTCGGCCCACCGGTCGACCTCGCCGACCTGCAGGGTCGGTCGATCACCGGTCCGCTGGTCGCCACAGCGACGGACCGCATCATGGCCGCCATCACCCAAGAGCTCGAGGAGCTGCGCGGGCAGCGCGCTCCCGCAACACGATTCGACCCGAAGGCCCACGGACTGCGGGTCACGGGCAACTACGGACCAGGAGATGACCGATGAGCCACATCGCAGTGTTCGGAGCCGGCAGCTGGGGCACCGCCTTCAGCACGATCCTCGCCCACGGCGGCAACGACGTGCGGGTGTGGGGCCGCCGCCAGGAGCTCGTCGACCAGATCAACTCGGGGGTCAACGAGGACTACCTGCCGGGAGTGCGCCTCCCTGCCGGGATCACCGCGTCCACCGACCCGGCCGAGGTGACGGACGGTGCCGACATCGTCATCCTCTCGGTGCCCTCGCAGTCCCTGCGTGCCAACCTCGCCGACTGGGGCCACCTCATCGCCGACGGGCCGCTCGTGGTCTCCCTGATGAAGGGCATCGAGCTCGGCACGACCAAGCGGATGAGCGAGGTCATCCACGAGGCGGCCGGGGTGCCCGTCGAGCGCATCGGCGTCGTCAGCGGGCCGAACCTCGCCCGCGAGATCGTCCAGCAGCAGCCGGCGGCCAGCGTCGTGGCCTGCCCCGACGTGGAGGCGGCGAACCGGGTCGCGGCCGCCTGCTCGACCTCGTTCTTCCGCCCCTACACCTCGCCCGACGTCGTCGGCGCCGAGCTGGGTGGCGCGGTGAAGAACGTCATCGCGCTCGCCGTCGGCATGGCGGCGGGCCTGGGCTTCGGCGACAACACCAAGGCGACGATCATCACCCGTGGGCTGGCCGAGACGACGCGCCTGGCGACGGCCCTCGGCGCCGACCCGCGCACGATGGCCGGCCTCGCCGGCGTCGGCGACCTCATCGCCACGTGCATGTCGCCGTTGTCGCGCAACCACTCCTTCGGCGTCCGGCTCGGCGAGGGCATGTCCGTCGCTGAGGTCACCGAGCAGACCAAGCAGACTGCCGAGGGCGTGAAGTCCTGCGCCTCGATCCTCGACCTCGCCCGCGCGCACGGCGTCGACGTGCCGATCACCGAGCAGGTGGCCCGTGTCGTGCACGAGGGCGTCTCGCCCAAGGACATGGTGCAGGTGCTGCTCTCCCGCGCGCGCAAGCGCGAGACGGAGTAGTCACTCCAGCGCGTCGAGCGCCTGTCGCAGGTCGGCCCACAGGTCGTCGACGTCCTCGACCCCGACCGACAGGCGCACGAGGTTGACCGGCACGGCCTCGGGCTCACCCGGCTGGCGCCGGCGGCGCTCGAGCTGCGACTCGACCCCGCCGAGGCTCGTCGACGCCGACCAGATCCGGGTGCCGGCCGTCAGCGCCTCCGCGGCGGCGCTCCCGTCGCCGTCGCCGTCCACCTCGATCGAGACGATCGCCCCCCATCCGGGGTAGCGCACGCGGGCGATCCGCGGGTGGTCGGCCAGACGCCCCGCGAGGTCGGCGGCGTTGGCGCACGCGCGCTCCAGGCGAAGGGAGAGCGTGCGCAGCCCGCGCAGGGCGAGCCAGGCCTCCATCGGTCCGGCGATCGCGCCGGCGAGGGTGCGGTGGCGGGCCAGCCGCGCGCGCAGCTCGTCGTCGCACGTCACGACGAGGCCGAGGATGACGTCGGAGTGCCCGGACAGGTACTTCGTCGCCGAGTGCACGACGACGTCGACGCCGTCCTCGAGGGGCCGCTGGAGCAGCGGCGTCGCGAAGGTGTTGTCGACGACGACCAGCGCGCCGGCCTCGTGGGCCGCGGTGGTCAGGCCGGCGATGTCGGCGACCTCGAGCAGCGGGTTGGACGGCGACTCCAGCCACAGCAGGTCGGCGCCGGGCAGGGCCTCGCACACGGCGTCGGCGTCGGTGACGTCGACCCAGCGCACGGTGACCCGGCCGTCGGCCTGCGCCTCCGTCAGGGAGACGACGACGCCGTTGTACGCGGCCGCCGGGGCGACGACGGTGCCGCCGGTGGGCACGAGGGCCAGCGCCGCGTGCACCGCGGCCATGCCGGACGAGAAGAGGAGCGCTGCGCCCCCTTCGAGCTCGCCGACGGCCTCCTCGAAGGGGGTCCACGTCGGGTTGTCGACGCGGGCGTAGTTGACCGGTCCGTCCTGGATGTAGGTGGAGGTGAAGGTCACCGGCGGGTTGAGCGAGGCGCCGGGGGAGCGCTCCGGTCGGCCGAGGGCCACGACCTTGGTGCGGGGGGACAGGTCGGCCTGCGCGTCGTGCTCGTGCTGCTCCATGCCGCCGAGGCTAGACGTTAGTCTCTCCCCGATGAGCAGCCGTCCCAGCCGCAAGCCCCGCGTCGCCGTCGTCTTCGGCGGCCGGTCCTCCGAGCACGCCGTCTCGTGCGCCACCGCAGCCGGCGTGCTGCGGGCGATCGACCGGGACGCCTACGACGTCGTGCCGGTCGGCATCACGCAGCAGGGAGCCTGGGTGCTCGCCGCCGACGACCCCGACGCGCTCGCCCTGACCCCGGAGCGCACGCCCGAGGTCACCGACACCGGCACCGAGGTGATCCTGCCCACGAGGGTCGGCGAGTCCTCCCTCACGGTGCACCGTCCCGGGCAGGCGCTCGAGGCCCTCGGTGAGGTCGACGTCGTCTTCCCGCTGCTCCACGGTCCCTACGGCGAGGACGGCACCCTGCAGGGCATGCTCGAGCTCACCGACATCCGCTACGTCGGCTCCGGGGTGCTCGCGTCCGCGGCGGGCATGGACAAGCACTACATGAAGGTCGTCTTCGCCGGCGCCGGCCTGCCCGTCGGGCCCTACACCGTCATCACCGACGCCCAGTGGCGCCGCGACCGGGCCGCGGCGATGGACGCGGTCAACGCGCTGACCTTCCCCGTCTTCGTCAAGCCCTGCCGGGCCGGGTCGTCGATGGGCGTGTCCAAGGTCGACACCCCCGAGGGCCTCGAGGCCGCGATCGAGGCCGCGCGCGAGCACGACCTCAAGGTCGTCGTCGAGTCCGGCATCGTCGGCCGCGAGATCGAGTGCGCCGTCCTGCAGGGGCGTGGCCTCGATGCGCCGCGCACCTCGATGCCCGGCGAGATCGTCGTCGAGGAGGGGCACGGCCACGACTTCTACGACTTCGAGGCGAAGTACCTCGACGAGTCCTCCGTCGTCCTCTCCTGCCCGGCCGACCTCCCGCAGGCGGTGAGCGACGAGGTGCGGCGCCTGGCCGCCGCGGCCTTCGAGTCGCTCTCCTGCGAGGGGCTGGCGCGGGTCGACTGCTTCGTCACCGACGGCGGCGCCGTGGTCATCAACGAGATCAACACGATGCCCGGGTTCACCCCGTCGTCGATGTACCCGCGGATGTGGGAGGCGAGCGGGGTCACCTACCCCGAGCTCGTCGACGAGCTGATCCAGCTCGCGCTCGAGCGGCCCGTGGGCCTGCGCTGAGCACGAGCGCGCATCTCCCCGGGAGATGCGCGCTCAGCTGCACGTGTAGTCGTTGGTCGGCAGCTGCTCGACCGCGTCGGAGAAGGCGGGCAGCAGCAGCGGCCCCGGCCCCTGCTCACCCGGCACGATGACCTCGATCGCCGGGTCGCGCCCGAAGCTCGTCAGCCGGGTCGCGCCACCGAGGTCCTCGGCGACCCACCCGATCTCGTCGACGACGACGCACTGGTCCTCCGTCGGCGGCATCGCGGGCATCCCGCACCGGGCGACGACCGCGGGGTCGCCCCAGGCGCGGATCGAGGGGTGGCTCGGCTCGGTCTCGCGGGGCGCCAGGCCCTGCAGCTCGTCCGGCCAGTGCTCGGCCGCGGCGGTGCACGACGGGTGGTCCGCGGCGGGCGGCATGGCCACCTCGGTCGGTCCGTCGACCAGGACCAGGACACCCACCACGCCGGCGGCCACGGTGCCCAGCAGCAGGGCGACGGCGGACAGGAGGCCGTGACGGCCGGCGGACGAACTCACGGCCGGGAGGCTACCGTGCCGTCCTGACCCCCCTTCGTCCGACTGGAGCGTGACCGATGGCCCCCCGACGCCTGTCCGACCTGCCCGAGGGGGAGGTGCTCGGGCACCTCTTCCCGCTCTTCGCGGGGACGAAGGGGGCCGCCCCCGTCCTCCTCGGCCCGGGCGACGACGCCGCCGTCCTCGCGGCGCCCTCGGGCGGGGTGGTCCTCACGACCGACTCGATGGTGCGCGGCCGCGACTGGCTCGACGAGTGGTCCTCCGGCCACGAGGTCGGCCGCAAGGTCGTGGCGCAGAATGTGGCCGACGTCGCCGCCATGGGGGCCGTGCCGACGGGCCTGCTCGTCGCGCTCGCCGCCGACCCGCACACGGAGCTCGAGTGGGTGCTCGACCTGGCCGCCGGCATCGCTGCTGCGGCGCAGGACGCCGGCGCGCCCGTCCTCGGCGGCGACCTGTCGTCGGCGGAGGAGGGCACGGTCGTCGTCGCCATCACCGCGACCGGTGACCTCGGCGGCCGGCCTCCGGTGCGCCGGGACGGTGCTCGGCCCGGGGACCTGGTCGCCGTGCGCGGTCACCTCGGTCGCTCCGGGGGTGGGCTGCAGCTGTTGCTCGCCGGACGTGGCCGCACCCACCTCGACGGGGAGGCGGGCCCGGGGGAGCGCGCCGTCGACGAGCTGTGCCGCGTGCACCGCACGGCCGGGCGGCCACCGTGGGAGGAGGGTCCGCGCGCGGCGGATGCCGGCGCGACGTCGATGATCGATGTCTCGGATGGCCTCGTGCGTGACCTGGGCCGGGTGGCCCGGGCCAGCGGCCTGCGGATCGAGCTGTCGGGCAGCGCCCTCGCGCAGCAGGCAGCCGGGCCCCTCACCGAGGCGCTGGGCGCCGCGGACGCACTGCGCCAGGTGCTCTCGGGCGGTGAGGAGCACTCGCTCGCGGCGACCTTCGCACCCGGGGCGGTGCCGCAGGGGTGGCAGGTGCTCGGGGAGTGCGTCGCCGGTGAGCCGGCGGTGCTCGTCGACGGGCAGGTCCCGGAGGTCACCGGCTGGGACCACTTCGCCGGCTGACCCCCTTCGCGCGCATCCGCCCGGGGCCTGCGCGGGTGGGCGCGCATCCGCCCGGGCGCCTGCGCGGTCCGGGCGCACGAAAAAGCCGCCGTC
This sequence comes from Janibacter anophelis NBRC 107843, assembly GCF_001570945.1. Lineage (GTDB taxonomy): Bacteria > Actinomycetota > Actinomycetes > Actinomycetales > Dermatophilaceae > Janibacter > Janibacter anophelis. The sequence continues at coordinate 12,188 of NZ_BCSQ01000003.1, read as the reverse complement.
CCCATCGGGGAGCGGCGGCGTCTTCGTCAGGCTCGGGTCAGCGCTTGACCTTGCCGGCCTTGAGGCACGAAGTGCAGACATTGAGACGCTTCGGGGTCACCCCGGCGTCGCCCACCTTGGCCCGAACGCGCTGGATGTTCGGGTTCCAGCGACGCTTGGTGCGGCGGTGCGAGTGCGAGATGGAGTGTCCGAAGGACGGTCCCTTGCCGCAGACGTCGCAGTTGGCAGCCACGGGTTTCTCCTGTGTTCGTCAGTAACGTGAGTGATGTGCTCGGGCGGTCCGCCGAAGGGGGGGGACACGTCACCGGGCAACCGGTACAGAGTAGCGGAGGTCGGTGCCGGGGGCCAAAACGGTGCCGGGGAGGCCCCCTTCGCCCGTCTCGTCGCGGTCGCGGGGCCCGCGGTGTCGCCGCGGTCCACTAACCTGACCGCGTGCTGGAGGTCCTCGACGCAGAGTCGGTCCGTCGGTGGGTGGTCGTCACGCGGGCGGCCCTGGCCGCGCGACGGGCCGAGATCGACGCGCTCAACGTCTACCCCGTCCCCGACGGCGACACGGGCACCAACATGTACCTCACGCTCGACCAGGCCCTCGACACCGCACGCACCGAGCATGAGCGGCTGGGCGTCTTCGGCCTCGTGCCCCTCCCGGTCGAGGCGGCCGCCCTGTCCAGGGCGGCACTGATGTCGGCTCGCGGCAACTCCGGGGTCATCCTCAGCCAGATGATCCGCGGCGTCAGCGAGGTCGTCTCCGCGGATGGGCTCGAGGCGGTCGACGCCGACGCGGTGGTCCGGGCCGTGCAGCAGGGCGCGCGGCGCGCCCGCGAGAGCGTCGTGCGGCCGCAGGAGGGCACGATCCTCAGCGTCGCCGACGCCACGGCCGAGCGGATGGCCGCCGTGCGCGCCGAGGGCGGTTGTCTCGGCGACCTGACCCGGGCCGCCGTCGACGCCGCGCGGACCGCGCTCACCCGCACGCCCGAGCAGCTGCGGGTCCTCGCCGACGCGGGTGTCGTCGACGCCGGAGGCGCGGGGTACCTGCTCTTCGTCGAGGCACTCGACCAGGTCGTGCACGAGCTGGGACTGCCCTCCCAGTTCGCCGTCGACGAGTTCACCCTCAACACCTCGCTCGAGCGCCGCGCGGACTGGTCGCGGGCGCAGGCCGAGCAGGGGTCGCCCCAGGTGCACGAGGGGCCGGCCTACGAGGTCATGTACCTGCTGCACGACGTGGACGAAGGGGGCGTGGCCGCCCTGCGGCAGCGCCTCGACGAGATCGGCGACAGCGTCGTCGTCTCCACCGCCGAGGACGTCTGCCACGTGCACGTGCACACCGACGACATCGGCGCCGCCCTCGAGGCCGGCCTCGCCCACGCCGCGCCGCAGCGGGTCGCCGTGACCCTGCTCGAGACGGTGGTCGCCCGCCCGCGCGTCGGGGTCTCGATCGTCGCCTGCGCGGCCGGGCCGGGCATCGCCGCGCTCCTGGAGGAGGCGGGCGCGACGACGGTGTCCTCCGGTCCGGGGCACCGCGCCTCCGCCGGGGAGATCGTCGCCGCCGTCCGCGCCGCGGGCACCGAGGAGGTCATCCTCCTGCCCAACGACCGTGACACTCGGATGGCCGCCGACGCGGCGGCCCGCGCCGCCGAGCAGGAGGGCCAGACCGTCCACGTCATCCCCTCGGCCACGGCCGTCCAGGGGCTCGCCGCGCTCGCCGTCTTCGAGCCCGGCGAGACCACCCAGCACAATGTGATGACGATGACCCGCTCGGCCGCGGCGACCCGCCACGGCGCCGTGACGGTGGCGGTCAAGGCCGGCCTGACCAGTGGTGGGCTGTGTGAGGTCGGCGACGTGCTGGGCGTCGTGAGCGGTGACATCACGATCGTCGGCTCCGACGCCGAGCAGGTCACCCGCGAGGTGCTCGACGGCATCGTCACGACCGGCACCGAGCTGGTCACCCTCGTCTCCGGCGAAGGGGTCCCCGACGGCCTCGTCGAGGCGATCACCGACTGGATCGGCTCCCGCCGCGCCGGCATCGAGGTCGAGATCGTCGACGGCGGCCAGCCGCACTACATGCTGCTCGTCGGGGCCGAGTAGTGGCAGGGGAGTCCACCCGGCTCAAGGGTCTGCTCGGTGGGCAGGCGGCGAGCAAGCTCGCCAAGCACCGCGGCATCGAGACCGTCGGCGACCTGCTCGACTTCTGGCCGCGCCGCTACCGCACCGCAGAGGCCGACCTGGGCAACCCCCGCGTCGGCGACTTCCTCGTCGCGGTCGCCCGGGTCGAGACGGCCAGCACCCGCACCATGGCCAAGCGCCGCGGGCGGATGCTCGAGGTCGTCATCACCGACGGTCGCTCGCGGATGCGGGTGACCTTCTTCGACGCGCGGGGCCATGAGCACAAGCTCGTGGCGGGGCGCGAGTTCCTCTTCGCCGGGACCGTCTCGGAGTTCCGCGGCAACCGCCAGCTGGCGCACCCCGGCTACGCGACGCTCGAGGAGGCCGCGGCACTCGGCGAGCTCGGCGACGCCGACCACACCGGCCTCATCCCGATCTACCGGCACGTGCCGGGAGTCCACCCGTGGACGATCACCCGCTGCGTGCGCCTCGTCCTCGGCCAGCTCGACGAGGTCGCCGACGTCGTGCCCCCGGCCGTGCGCACCCGGCGGGGCCTGCTCGACCGGGGCGCCGCCCTTCGCGCCATCCACGCGCCCCGCGACCAGCGCGAGGTGCACGCCGGTCGGCAGCGGCTGCGCTACGAGGAGGCGCTCGTGCTGCAGTGCATCCTCGGCCAGCGACGCCTCGCGGCCGCGGCCGTCGTGACGCAGGGACGTACTCCGCGTGAGGGCGGTCTGCTCGCCGCCTTCGACGAGCGCCTGCCCTTCGAGTTGACCGCCGGTCAGCAGCAGGTCTCGCGCGAGATCCTCGACGAGATGGCGCGCCCCACGCCGATGCACCGCCTGCTCCAGGGTGAGGTCGGCTCCGGCAAGACGATCGTGGCGCTGCGGGCGATGCTCGCCGCCGTCGACGCGGGCGGGCAGGCGGTGCTGCTCGCGCCGACCGAGGTGCTCGCGGGCCAGCACGCCGCGTCGATCCGCTCCATGCTCGGTGACCTGGCCGAAGGGGGCATGCTCGGTGGCGACGAGCACGCCACCCGCGTCGCGCTGCTCACCGGGTCGATGTCGACCGCCCGACGCAAGGCGGCGATGCTCGAGATCGCCTCCGGTGACGCCGGCATCGTCATCGGCACCCACGCGCTGCTCGAGGACCGGGTCAGCTTCGCCGACCTGGCCCTCGTCGTCGTCGACGAGCAGCACCGGTTCGGCGTCGAGCAGCGCGATGCCCTGCGCGCCAAGGGCACCACGCCACCGCACCTGCTCGTCATGACGGCCACGCCGATCCCGCGCACGGTCGCGATGACCGTCTTCGGCGACATGGAGACCTCGACCCTGCGCGAGCTGCCGCGTGGGCGGCAGCCGATCACGACGCACATCGTGCCGGTGCAGCGACCGGGCTGGGTCGACCGCACGTGGCAGCGGGTCGCCGAGGAGGTGAGCGCCGGCCGGCAGGCCTATGTCGTCTGCCCGCGCATCGGCGGTGACGACGACGACCTCGACGGCGTCGACCTCGTGGCCGAGGACGGCCCGACCGACGACGAGCAGGACGACGGTGAGCGCCTCGAGGACGAGCGACCCGAGCGGCCACTCTCGGCCGTCGAGGAGGTCGTGGTCACCCTGCGGGAGCACCCCGCGCTGCACGGCCTGACCATCGAGGTCCTCCACGGGCGGATGGCACCGGAGGACAAGGACGCGGTGATGGCGCGGTTCCACGCCGGCGAGATCGACGTCCTCGTCTCCACCACGGTCATCGAGGTCGGGGTCGACGTGCCCAACGCCTCGACGATGGTCATCCTCGACGCCGACCGCTTCGGCGTCTCGCAGCTGCACCAGCTGCGCGGCCGCGTCGGGCGGGGCAGCGACCCGGGGGTCTGCCTGCTCATGACGGCCACCGAGAGCGAGACCGCGGCCGAGCGGCTGACGGCCGTGGCCGGCTCCACCGACGGCTTCGACCTGGCGCGCCTGGACCTCCAGCAGCGCCGCGAGGGCGACGTCCTGGGCACCGCGCAGCACGGCGTGCGCAGTCAGCTGCAGCACCTGTCGGTGCTGCGCGACGAGCGGCTCATCGAGGACGCCCGCGAGGACGCCCAGGCCCTCCTGGCCGACGACCCCGAGCTCACCGAGCACCCCGACCTGCGGGCCACGATCGACGACTGGCTCGACGCGGAGCAGGCCGCCTACCTCGAGAAGGGCTGACGCCCCCTTCGCCCCCGTGGTGCCGTCGTCGAGGTGCCGCTGGCCGGGACCGACGTGTCCCGGTTGCGTCGCGACCGCCCGGATGGCGCATCATGTAACGCGTGACGAGGATCATCAGCGGCGAGGCCGGCGGACGGCGACTGCGCACGCCCACGGGCGACGGCACCCGGCCCACGACCGACCGCGTGCGCGAGGCACTGTTCTCCGCGCTCGAGTCGCGCGACGTCATCGACGGCGCCCACGTCATGGACCTCTACGCCGGGTCCGGTGCCCTCGGTCTCGAGGCCGCGAGTCGCGGGGCCGCGAGCGTGCTGCTCGTCGAGTCCGACCGCGGCGCGTCCGCGACGATCCGCGCCAACATCTCCGACCTCGGCGTCGCCGGTGCGCGGCTGCAGTCCTGCTCGGTCGAGCAGGCGCTCAACCGGCCCGCCTCCCTGCGCTACGACCTCGTGCTGGCCGACCCGCCCTACGACGTCACCGAGGAGTCGATCACCGAGGTCCTCGAGATGCTGCTGGCCCACCAGTGGCTCACGCCCGAGCCGGTCATCGTCATCGAGCGCTCCGCGCGCTCGCCCGAGCCGACGTGGCCCGACGGGATCGTTGCCGAGGACTCGCGCACCTACGGCGAGACGGTGCTGTGGTTCGCCACCCGCGTGGCGCCCGACTACCAGATCTGAGCCTGCGACGGCAGTCTGTTCGGCGCGCTGCGCAGCGGGTAGACATGGGCCATGAGCGACTACGAGATCCCTGCGCCCACCTCCGGTGACATCGTCGACCTGATCACCGACGACCACCGCCTCCTCGAGGACCTCATGCGCGCGATGCGCGACGAGAGCGCCGACCGCGAGTCGGCCCGGGTCGCCTTCTCCGACCTGCTCGTCGCGCACAGCGAGGCAGAGGAGGAGATCGTCTACCCCCGGCTCAAGTCGAAGAAGGTCATCGACGGCGAGGAGGAGGAGCACGGCGAGGAGGAGCACGCGGCGACCAACGAGGCGCTGCTGCACCTGCTGCAGGCCAAGGGCACCGACACGCAGAAGTTCGAGGACGCCCTCGAGGCCGTCGCCGAGGTGCTCAACCACCACATCGGCGAGGAGGAGCTGAGCATCCTCAACCCCGCCCGCGAGGACGCCGCGGAGGACCTGCGGCGGCAGCTGGGGGAGCGGTGGCTCGCCAAGCGCAACGCGCTGCTCGAGGAAGGCGCCGGCTCGATCGAGCGGGTCGAGCAGATCGTCCAGCAGGCGTACGACGACGGGTTGCTGCCCAACGACGACCAGCCGGAGTGAGCGTGGCAGGGTGATCGCATGACCCGTGTCGTCGCTCCCGGCTCCTACGACCCCGTCACCGTGGGGCACCTCGACGTCTTCCGTCGGGCCGCTGCCCTCTTCGACGAGGTGGTCGTCGCCATCCTGCACAACCCCGCCAAGCAGGGCACCTTCACCGCCGAGGAGCGGGTGTCGCTCATCCGTGACGAGGTCGCCGACCTCGGCAACGTGCGCGTGGAGGCCTTCGCCAACCGGCTCGTCGTCGACGTGTGCGCCGACCTCGACGCCCAGGTGATGATCAAGGGGCTGCGCAGCGAGACCGACTTCTCCTACGAGTGGCCGATGGCGCTGATGAACCGGCACCTGACCCGGGTCGAGACGATCTTCCTGCCCGGCGACCCGCGCCACGAGCACATCTCGAGCTCGCTGGTCAAGGAGGTCGCCCGCTTCGGCGGCGACATCACCGGTCTCGTCCCCAAGGCCGTCCGGACCGCCCTGCTGGAGCGGTTGCCGCGGTCCTGAGCCGGCCCCCTTCGCCGGTTTGGGACGAAGGGGGGATCGCCGGTAGTCTGGTGCGTCGGTCTACGTCGTCGTGTCGTGGACCGTTCTTTCGGAGACTGGAGCCATGGACCGCAACGCCCCCGCCTCGACCTTGGTGCTTGATGCCAAGGACGTGGGCCGCCGACCCGGGTCGATGCACGAGGTGGACCTCCAGGCCGAGGCACCGGCCGACTTCGGCACGGAGGTGCTGTCCGTCCCGCAGGGCCAGAGCATGGGCCTGCAGGTGCGGATGGAGTCCGTGCACGAGGGTGTGCTGGTGACGGGGACGGTCTCTGCCACGGCGGTCGGCGCCTGCGTGCGGTGCCTGGACGATCTCGACCTGCCGGTCGACACGCGTTTCCAGGAGCTGTTCGTCTGGCCCGATCGGGCGAAGCACCACCGCGAGGTGGACGCTGAGGCCGACGAGCAGGACGAGCACCAGATCGAGGACGACCGGATCGACCTCGAGCCGGTGCTCAGGGACGCGGTGCTGCCGAACCTCCCGTTCCAACCGGTGTGCCGGGACGACTGCCCCGGCCTGTGCTCCGAGTGCGGAGCCAGGCTCGCGGACGACCCGGAGCACCACCACGAGCAGATTGACCCGCGATGGGCGGCACTCGAGGCGCTGGCGCCTCTCGCCTCCGACGCGGGGACCGAGGACAACGAAGAGAAGAGGAACTGACGTGGCTGTCCCGAAGCGGAAGATGTCGCGCTCCAACACCCGTAGCCGCCGCGCGAACTGGAAGGCGACGCCCACGGCGCTGTCGACCTGCCCGCAGTGCAAGGCCCCGGCGCCGGCCCACCAGGCCTGCCCGTCCTGCGGTACCTACAAGGGTCGCTACTACGCGACCGCGGACCGCACCGAGCACCAGGCCTGAGTCTCCTGTCGCAATGAGCGACAGGACCTCATCGCAGCAGCGGCCCGTCGAGGAGCTCGCCCGGTACCTCACCGAGGTCACCGGAGAGCCCGTCGACGAGCCGCTGCTCACGCGTGCCCTGACACACCGCTCGTACTCGTACGAGCACGGCGGACTGCCGCACAACGAGCGCCTCGAGTTCCTCGGGGACTCGGTGCTCGGCCTCGTCGTCACCGACCACCTGCATGCCACGCACCCCGACCTCAGTGAGGGTGAGCTGGCGAAGCTGCGTGCTGCCGTGGTCAACATGCGCGCCCTCGCCGACGTCGCCCGCACCATCGGCCTGGGCGACTTCGTCGCGCTCGGACGCGGCGAGGAGACCACCGGCGGGCGTGACAAGAGCTCGATCCTCGCCGACACCGTCGAGGCGGTCATCGGGGCGGTCTACCTCTCCACGCCCAAGCCGCAGGGGCTCGAGGCGGCGAGCGTGCTCGTGCACTCCCTCATCGGACCGCTCATGGAGAGCTCGGCCCGCCTCGGCGCCGCCCTGGACTGGAAGACCTCGCTGCAGGAGGTCGCTGCCGCCCAAGGCCTCGGCTCGGTGCACTACCGCACGAGCGACGAGGGACCGGACCACGACAAGACCTTCTCCGCTGAGGCACTGATCGGCGAGATCGTGCGCGGTCGAGGCACCGGGCGCACCAAGAAGGTGGCCGAGCAGGAGGCCGCTGCCGACGCCTACCGGACCCTCACCGCCGACCAGGCGGCCTCCTGACGTGACCCGTGCCTGAGCTGCCCGAGGTCGAGGTCGTCCGCCGTGGTCTCGCTGACCACGTGAGCGGTCGGACGATCGCCGCCGTCACGCTGACCGGCGAGCGGGTCGCCCGCCGCCACGTGCCCGGTCCCCGCGACCTCGAGGACCGACTCTCCGGGCGGACCGTGACCGGCGCCCACCGCCGCGGCAAGTACCTGTGGCTCGCCCTTGCCGGCGGACCCGACGCCGTCCCCGACGAGGGCCTGATCGTCCACCTCGGCATGAGCGGCCAGATGCTCGTCACGGACCCGGCCGATCCCGTGGCCAAGCACACGCACGGCCGGGTGCGGTTCACCGACGAAGGGAGCGAGCTGCGCTTCGTCGACCAGCGCACCTTCGGCGGCTTCGCCCTGGCCGACCTCGTCGACGGGGTGCCGGAGAGCGTCGCGCACATCGGGCGCGACCCCTTCGACCCCGAGTACGACCACGCGGCAGCGGTGCTCGACATCAAGCGACGCCGCAGCGGCATCAAGCGGGTGCTGCTCAACCAGACCGTCGTCTCCGGCATCGGCAACATCTACGCCGACGAGGCGCTGTGGCGGGCCGGCATCCACGGTGAGCGGCTCGCGTCGACCCTGACCAAGCCGGCCATCGGTCGGTTGCTCGACCACGCGCGGGACGTCATGGCCGAGGCACTGGCGCAGGGCGGCACGAGCTTCGACGCGCTGTACGTCAACGTCAACGGCGCCTCGGGGTACTTCGACCGGTCGCTGTCGGCCTACGGGCAGGAGGGCCGCCCGTGCCCGCGGTGCGGGGCGACGATGCGGCGGGAGCAGTTCATGAACCGCAGCTCGACGTCCTGCCCGCGTTGCCAGGTGCGCCCGCGCGGACTGCCGCGCTGACCCCTTCGTCCAGAAGTCCGTCGCCGCGCATCTGCCCGGGGAAATGCGCGCTCACGGGCGCGAACCCGCGCATCTGCCCGGGGAAATGCGCGTCTGTCGACCGTCGGGTCAGGGGCGGGGGAGCTCCTTGAGCTCGACCGGCTTGCCGGTGTGCTTCTCGGAGAGGTCGGCCAGGGCCTGACGGATCGTCGCGGCGTAGGTGTGCGCGCCGCCGAGCGAGGGGTGGATGCCGTCGGCCTGCAGGTCCTCACCGGTGACGGCGCCGTCCCAGTCGGCGAGGGCGACATTGGGGTGCTTCGCCGCGATCTCGCGCAGCGCCTCGTTGTCGCCGTCGATGCGCGAGAGCCGGTCGGCGTGGAGGTTGACGATGACGACCATGTGGTCCTCGCCGATCTCGTCGAGGATCTTTTCGACGGTCTCGGGGTCGGTGCCGGCGTTGGTGCCGAAGGCGAGGACGACCGCGCGACGCAGCGACGAGCCGGCCGACTCGATGGCCGTCAGGCCGTCACTCCACCGCCGGTTGGACCGGGCATCGATCTGGATACCGGGGAAGTAGTACTCGAGCGCCGGGACCGAGCCGACGACCATCGAGTCGCCGAAGACGTCGATCTCGTCCCCCTTCGGCATCGTGAAGCTCTTGGTGCCGGAGAAGGTCGGGGCGGGCTCGGTCTCGCGCGGGGCCGCGGCGCGGGCCTGGTTGTCCTCGATGGTGCGTTGTGTCGTCGACGTGTCCGGCGCGGTGACCATGACAATGCCGAGGACGAGGGCCGAGGCGACGACGCCGCCGAGGACGATGCGACGGGCGCGCACCGAGCGCAGCAGGGCGAAGGCCCGCAGGATGCGACGACCGGTCTCGCGGAACCCGAGGCGGCGCACGGGCGTCTCGACGAAACGGAACGACAGGTCGGCCAGCGCCAGCGTGACGACGACCGCCCACACGCGAGTCCAGACGAAGGCGGAGGTGCCCGCCGTCGTCGGGATGTCCTGGGCGACGATGAGGATGACCGGCCAGTGCCACAGGTAGATGCCGTACGAGCGCTGCCCGATCCACGCCAGCGGCGGCAGCTCGAGGACGGAGCGCAGCGCGCCGGGGCGCTCGACCGCTGCAAGCATCAGGACCGCGGTCGCGATCGAGACGAGCGGGATGCCGAGGGCGAAGGTCCACGCCTGCTCCTCGCCGGCGAGGACGAAGAGGGCTGCGATCGTCGCGAGGGCAGCGCCGACGAACCACCGACGGTGCGCGCACCACAGACGCGAGGTCGTGTACGCGCGAAGGGGGCCGGTCCAGACGATCGCGAGGGCCGCGCCGAGCATCAGGCCGAAGAGGTGGGTGTCGGTGCCGTAGTAGGCGCGCGTCGGGTTGCTCGCGTCGTAGGTCAGGGCCATGCCGACCGCCGAGGCCAGTCCCACGCCGAGCACGAGGACGGCGAGCACGCCCTCGGTGAGCGCGAAGCGGCGGTGCAGCGCGAGCAGGCCGATCATCACGAGCGGCCAGAAGAGGTAGAACTGCTCCTCGACCGCGAGACTCCAGAAGTTCATGAACAGCTGGGGCGAGGTCGCCGCGAAGTAGTTGCTGCCCTGCCCGATCTCGAGCCAGTTGGTCGAGAAGGTCAGGGCCCCCAGGGCCTGGCGCCGGATGCCGACGAGCAGGTCGGCCTCGACGGTGCGGGCGATGAGGATCGAGGCGGGCACGACGACGGCGAGGGCGGGCAGCAGCCGGCGGGCGCGGCGGGTCCAGAAGCCGCGCAGGTCGACCCCGCCCGTGCTGCGCCGCTCCTGCACGAGCAGCGTCGTGATGAGGAATCCGGAGATGACGAAGAAGACGTCGACCCCGAGGAACCCGCCCGGCAGCCACGAGGGGTCGAGGTGGAAGACGACGACGGAGACGATCGCGACGGCGCGCAGCCCGTCGAGGCCCGCGAGGTGTCCGCGCCGGGGGCGTCCGGTGGCGGTGACCTCCGGCTGGTGGGAGGCGGGCGCGGACGTCGCGGCGGCCGGGACGTCGGCGGTGGCGGTTGGCTGACCCACGAGGTCGACGCTAGGCACTCGAGGGACTGGGGTGGGGGAGGCGCACCGTCGGGGCCGGTAGTTTCGCGGGCATGAGCAGCACGGCGCGCGCGACCTTCTTCGTCCGGGGGCGGGTCCAGGGGGTGGGTTTCCGCTGGTGGACCCGCTCGCGGGCCCTCGAGCTGGGGCTGGTCGGCCACGCCCGCAACATGGACGACGGGAGGGTCGAGGTCGTCGCCGAGGGACCCCCTTCGTCCCTCGCGACGCTCGAGGAGCTGCTCCGCGAGCAACCCTCGACCACGCGCCGGCCCGGCGCCGTCACCTCCGTCGTGCGGCAGGACGGCATGGCGAAGGGGGTCGCCGCGGGCTTCGTCGAGAAGTGAGATCGGATCGAGGCGGGCCCGGGCGGTGACCTAGCCTTGACCGGGTGAGCGAGACACACCCCGAGCTGCTGCGGCTGCGCCAGTCCATCGACAACATCGACGCGGCCCTGATCCACCTGCTCGCCGAGCGGTTCAAGGCGACCCAGAGCGTCGGGGAGCTCAAGGCGCGCATCGACCTGCCGCCGGCCGACCCGGCCCGCGAGGAGCGGCAGATCGCCCGCCTGCGCGACCTCGCCGACACCGCCGGGCTGGACCCGGTGTTCGCGGAGAAGTTCCTCAACTTCGTCATCGCCGAGGTCATCCACCACCACGAGCGGATCGCCAGCGCACAGGCGAGCGGGCAGGAGCAGGCGTGATCGAGCTGAAGACCCCGCGGGAGGTCGAGGAGATGCGCCCGGCCGGCCGGCTCGTCCACGACGTGCTGCAGCGGCTCACCGAGGTCGCCGAGGTCGGCACCAACCTGCTCGACCTGGATGCGCTCGCGCACCAGATGATCCGCGACGCCGGCGGCACCTCCTGCTACATCGACTACCACCCCTCGTTCGGGGCCAGCCCCTTCGGCAAGGTGCTGTGCACCTCGGTCAACGACGCGGTCCTGCACGGCCTGCCGCACGACTACCGGCTGCGCGACGGGGACCTGCTGTCCGTCGACTTCGCCGTCAAGGTCGACGGCTGGGTGTGCGACGCGGCCCGCTCCTTCGTCGTCGGCACCCCCGACCCGGAGGACCTGCGGCTGATCGACACGACCGAACGCGCGCTCGCCGCCGCGATCGAGGTCGCCCGCCCGGGGAACAAGATCGGTGACATCAGCGCGGCCATCGCCGGGGTCGCCCGCGCCGAGGGGTACTCGATCAACACCGACTTCGGCGGGCACGGCGTGGGCCGTGAGATGCACGGCGACCCGCACGTCGCCAACGACGGCCGCGCGGGACGGGGCATCCCCCTTCGTCCCGGCCTGGTCATCGCCATCGAGCCGTGGTTCCTCGCCACGACCGACGAGATCCGGACCGACCCCGACGGCTGGACCCTGCGCAGCGCGGACGGCTCCCGCGGCGCCCACAGCGAGCACACCGTCGCGATCACCGAGGGTGACCCCATCGTCCTGACCGCCTGATGTCCTGACCGCGGATCGTCCCGTAGGTGGCGGGACGACGTCAGGCTCGGGTCGGCGCCAGCGCCGACCCG
>NZ_BCSQ01000002.1 GCF_001570945.1 Janibacter anophelis NBRC 107843 | reverse complement strand
GGCAGACGACCGCGGCGGGCGACGCGGTCGAGCCGATCGCCCTCGGCTACGACCGACCCGACGACCTCTCGGGGACCAAGGGGCACGACTGGGTGGTCGGGAGCTTCGTGCGGCTGCAGGCCGCGTACGCCGACTGCTTCGACCACCTCGCCGACGACCGCGACGCCGCGCTCGAGGTGACGCAGTGGATGGTCACGGCCGAGGAGATCTCGCGCGCGCAGTTCCTCCAGGACGTCCCCGAGCTCTACGGGGACGGCGAGCACCAGCCGTGAGGGTGGAGGAGGCGGCGGCCCTGGTGCCGACGTCCTTCGCCGCACGCATCGCGTCGCTCGAGGCCGAAGGGGGTCCGCCCGGCGCCGCTTGGGTCGACGCGCTCCCCCACCTGATCGCCGAGGTGCTGCAGGAGTGGGAGCTGTCCGTCGACGGTGCGCCGTTGACCGGGCGGTGCGCCCTCGTGGTGCCGGTGCACGGACCCGACGGGCGGGCGGCGCTCAAGCTCGGCTGGCCGCACCGCGAGGCCGACCACGAGCACCTGGCGCTGCGGACGTGGGACGGGCGCGGGGCCGTGCGGCTGCTGCGCGCCGACCCCCGCCGGTCGGTGCTGCTGCTCGAGCGTCTGACGACCGAAGACCTCGGCGACCTCTGGGACGAGGAAGCCGTGCGGGTCGTCGCCGGCCTCTACGCCGACCTGCACGTCGCTCCCCTGCCGCAGGTGCCGGCGCTCGTGCCGTGGGTCGAGGAGATCCTGTCCCGACCGGCGGTCGCCGCGCTGCCCCGGCGCTATGTCGAGCAGGCGAGGTCCACCCTTCGCTCCCTGGCGTCGCTCGGCGGTGAGCGCCTGCTCCACGGCGACCTGCACTACGGCAACGTCCTGTCCGACGGCACCGACTGGGTCGCCATCGACCCCAAGCCGGTCACCGGGCACCCCGCGTGGGAGGTCGCACCGCTCCTCTACAACCGTGTCGACGAGATGGGCACCGGTGCGTCCCTGCGGTGGTCGGTGCGCCGGCGGGTCGAGGTGGCGTGCGAGGTCACCGATCTCGATGAGGGGCTCGTGCGGGCGGTGAGCACGCTACGGGAGGTGGTCAACGCCGTGTGGGCGAGCGAGGACGACGACCCCGAGCGGGTCTCGCGGGCGGTCGCGCTGATCAAGGCGCTGGGTGACTGAGGGGGGCGAAGGGGGGCGCTACCCGGCCGCGTTGGTGTCACCTGGTTGCGCGACATGGCACAAGCACCAACACAGCAACTTCGCCCTCGCCTTGCTCATGTGCGCAAGATGTTGCATACAGCACAACTGGGGGTCTTCGAAAGAGGCTCTTCCCAGATGAGGGTGTAGGTCGGCCGGGCGCGTCGGTCCGCAGCTAGACGTCGAGTCTCCCGACGACGGAGGTTCCTACGCCATCCATCCGAAAGACCTCGATGTGACCGACGCTACCCCGCCGGCCGGCTTCGGCCGCCCTGACCTGACCGCCGTCACGCCTCATCCCGATCGACCCTGATCGAGTCTGCTGACCCCCTCGACGACAACGCAGCGACATCACAGCCACCCAACCCCGACCGTCCGGGAAGCCGGGACACGTCACATGGCCTGTGCTGCGGGCGTGTCGAGTGGGTCGTCCAGGGGCGACGCAGGAGCGTCGACGCGACGTGCTGAGAGGTGGTTCCAGTCGAGCACTAGGACACCGGCTACAGGCATGGCGATAGGTCAGGAACGGCGTCGCTCCCTACGCAGGAGGGAGCGCAGAGTCTCGGCGTTCGCGTAGCCGACCCGTAGCGCGATCTCGGCGGAGGTGAGGTCCGTGGTTGCTGAGAGGTGCCGAGCTCGTTCGATGCGAAGCCGTTGGACGAAGCCGAGCGGAGTGAGGTTGAGCGCCGCACGGACTCGTCGTTCGAGGGTGCGCCGGCTGGTGCCGAGCGACTGCGCCACGAAGGCGACGTTGAACGGTTCCTCCAGGCGGGCGCGCACGAAGCGTTCGAACTCGACGACGATCGGGTCCTCGTGCCGGAGATGTTCGTAGGCGACGAAGCCCGCCTGCGACGGACGCTCGTCGATGATGAGGAGCTTGGCGACATGTTGGGCCAGGTCGGGGCTGATCGATCGCACGAGTGAGAGCGCGAGGTCGATGTGGGCGAACGCGGCGCCGGCGGTGACGAGGTTCCCGTCGACCACGACCATGGTGTCGAGATCGAGGGCGACGGTCGGATAGCGCTTCAGGAACTCCGGCCCCAGGAACCAGCTGGTCGTCGCCCGCCGATGATCCATCCGTCCGGTCTCGGCGACAGCGAACACGCCGGTGCACGCCGCGGCGATCCGGGTGGTCGCGTCGTCGAGGCGCCCGAGCGAGGCGATGACCGAACGAACATCTCGGCTCTGGAGGGCGTCGTTGGTAGCGGCGGCCGTGAGGGTTCCAAGCGCAGGGACGACGACCACGTCGAACTCTGCGGACTCCGACAGCGGGTGGTCCACCGACAGGGTCATCGATGCCGTCGTGGTCACTCTCCGTTTCGGTCCGAGGATGGCGAGTTCGATCGGGTCGATCCGCGGGTCGACATCGCCGCGGGCTCCGTCGGCCACCCGCACGATGTCGATGATCGACGCGACAGCCGAACCGAAGCAGCCGTCGATCGCGATCAGTCCGATACGCATGGCGCGAACAATAGCAATACTGTCGTATACGCCACTTCTCACATGCCCTTGCTCGTCATACGCTGAACTCGCTTCACCAAGAAACCTCGACACTTAGGAGAACCCCTCATGTCCACACCCGCATCACTTCCGTATGCCTTCGTCGCCAAGATCGTCGCGGCCGATGGACAGCACGACGCGCTCGCCGATCTGCTCGCCGGCGCTGTCGCCCTCGCCAACGAAGAAGTAGGAACGATTGTCTGGTTCGCGGTCAGGACCCACGCCGACACCTTCTGGATCTTCGATGCATTCCCCGACGAGGCCGCTCGCGACGCCCACGCCAACGGCGCCATCGTCGCAGCCCTGACGGCCAACCAGCACCTCCTCGGCGCTGCACCCGAGATCCTGCCGGCCGACGTCCTCGCGTCCAAGCTCCCGTAGTCCGCCAACGCACGAGACGATCGCGCTCCGCCGAGCCGTCGCCAGGTCGCGACGCATCGCCACGCTGCGTTGCCGAGCGGTGCGAGGCCTATCGCACACGGACAGGATGCCGGCCACGAGCGCTCAGCCGGCGAGGGGTCCGTCGCAGAGGAGAGCGACGTCGGTGTCGGGCAGAGCCGTGAGGCCAGCGCATCGCGCGACCACCAGAACCGAACAGCCCCTGCCCTGCGTTTCCGCAGGTCAGGGGCTGTTCGCCGGGGCCGCCTGTCGGAATCGAACCGACGACCTCATCACGTCGGCTGTGCGTCTATCGCTTGATGCGCCCACGGGGCGAACGAGCCGCTGACCTGCGCAAACGCCGAGCGTGGGGGACGCCGCCATCCGGTGGTGACCGACGACGACCGACCAGTACCGACCGTTTCACCGGATCTTGCGGCGGCGTCGAAGCCGAGCAAGCTCCATTCCTTTAGCCTCGATCCACCGATGGGACTTCGTCTGGAGGCGTGATCTCGATGCTGGGGTGAGGGCTGTGTCGGGGCGTGGGTGATCGCCCGACCTGGCTGTCGGGGTGTTCCACGTTCGAGGTTCCTGGGGTAGCGCCATCTGGGCTGGGTGGTCAGGACGAGGCGATCGCGGGTGGGTCGGCGACTCGGTCGAACACCTGGGTCCAGGGCTGCTGCCATGACCAGTGCTGGGGCAGGTGCAGCGTGATCCGCCGGGCCGAGGACGCGACCCGGGCCGGGACGTGGATCAACTTTCGGCGCACGGTGGCAGTGGTCGCCTTGACCAGCTCGGGCGCCTCGGTCAGGACGGCAGCGGCCCGGGTGAGGTTGAACGCGATGACCGCGCGCACGAGCCAGGCACTGTTGGTGGCGAACCGCCCGGATGGCAGGTGAGCCAGCGCGGAGGCCTTGAGGTCGCTACGCGCGCTGTTCGTTGATGACGCTCACGTCGAGGTCGAGGCGACCTGGGGTCTCTACCAGCGCATGATCGCCGCCTATCGCCACGAGGACCGGCAACGTGGCCGCGAGCTCATGGAGAAGCTGATCACCAACCTCAGCGCCGGCGTCCCCAAGGTGCTCACCGAGCTCACCACCCTGGGCCGCACCCTGAAGAAGCGAGCCGCTGACCTGCTCGCCTACTTCGAACGACCCGGCACCAGCAACGGGCCGACCGAGGCGCTCAACGGACGGCTCGAACACCTGCGCGGCTCCGCACTCGGGTTCCGCAACCTGACCAACTACATCGCCCGAAGCCTGCTCGAGACCGGCGGCTTCAGACCCCAACTCCTACACCCCCGATTGGGATGAGCCGGTTTCAAACGGAGAGCGCCCGTGGCTCGCGGTCTTGTAAACAGGGGTGGGGCGAGTCCCTCGGCAGGCTCACTCGTGTCCAGCACCGGAGAGTGGTCCTCACAGTGTTCAGAAGGCGCCGTCGTCGCGCTCCCGCGTCAGGCGGGGGCGGCTCCGGGGGCCGGCGGCGCCGGAAGGTCGAGCACGCGCGACCTGCGCAGCCTCCAGACGAGGTAGGCGGTTCCCAAGCGCGGCTTGCCGAAACCGTCGAAGGGGTCGAAACCGAGAGCCCCGGTGATGGTATCGACACGCGCCTGCATCGTGCTGTGGTGGACGCCGGCAAGGCGTGCAGCGGACCTGATCGACTGGGAGCGAATCACTGCCTCGAACGTCTCGGCTGCCCATAGGTGGCCCGCCAGGTCGTCCAGCCGGTCTGCGTCAGGGTGGTGACCTCCCTCCGGTGCGTCGGCCAGGAGGCTGATCAGGCCACCGAACTCGTCCGCACGCACTGAGGGCAACCTTGGCGGATCGCACAGACGGAGCGAGACCATCGCCGTACGGAAGGAGTGGTGCAGCTCGCGCGGCAGCGCGGCCACCCCGGTGCCGGCCGGGCTGGCGCGGACCAACTCCAGGCCGTCTCCTTCCGAGAGAACCAGCACGTGGATCGGGCCGTGAACGGTCGGCACGACGTCCTCAGGGCCGCTGGGGTGGTTCTCCCAGACCGCGAAGAGTGGCGCCGCGACGATGCGGTACTCCCGTGAGCCGTTGAGCCCCAAAGCCCCCGCCGCCGCCAGTCGGTCCTCGACCGGTACGGCGCCATCGACGAGGAGCGCGAGGTCGCGCCGCTGGTCGGCCGTGGAGCGCGCTCGGCCGTGGCGGATCCGGACGGCGAGAGCCAGCCGCTCGAGGATGATCGCGTCGTTGGGAAGCGCGTCGCCTTCGCGCTCCAGCCAGACACTGAGCCCCTCGGCGGTCGCGACGGGCCAGGAGACTTCATCCGACACCGGCCGTGCGGCATCGGCTGCGGTGAGCAGCTGACCGCGCGGTGTCACCCGGGCACGGCGCGTCGGACTGTCCTGTTCGAACCCCGCGGTACAACCGGCCAGCGACGCGGCGGCAGACAAGAGCGCGCGCGTGTTGACGTTGCCCACGATGAGCTCGTCGAAGCACGCAATGACACGGAGTCCCAGGCTTGCGCTGGGGTCCAGTCGGGCGATGCGGCCGAGCAGCTCCTGCACGTCAGTCCCCCTCGTCAGTCAGCAAGGATCTTCTCCAGCCACACGTTGCGGGCCCGAATCATGCTTCGCCCCACCGTCGTGTGCGGAGCGAAGATGTCGCAGGCGTGGAAGGCGCCGGACCAGACGTGGAGCTCGGCGTCCCCACCCGCCCGCCAGATCGACGAGGCGTAGTCGATCGCCTCGTCCCGAAAGATCTCGGCCGCACCGACGTCGACGAACGCGGGCGGGAGATTGGTGAGGTCGACGGCCCGTGCGGGGGCCGCGTATTCAGAGACGCCGTCGGTCCCTCGCGCCACACCGAGCAGGGCCGCCCAGCCTGTCTCGTTGCTCACCCTGTCCCACACCCCGACACCATCGAACTGCCCGGTCGAGGCGGTGACGCCGCGGTCATCGAGCATCGGATAGTCCAGCACCTGACCCACGAGGGTCGGCCCCGCGCGGTCTCGGGCAGCGAGGGCAAGCCCGGCGGCGAGCCCTCCGCCGGCGCTGGCACCAGCCACGACGAGGCGGTCCCTCCGGATGCCGTTCTCGGCGGCATGGCGCGCGGTCCACTCCAGCACCGCGTACATGTCCTCACGGGGATGGGGGTCCGGGTGTTCTGGCGCGAGCCGGTAGTCCACCGTCACGAGCACCGCGCCGAGCTCGTCGACCCAGTCCAGCACGAGGTCGATGCCGCTGAAGCGGTCCCCGAACATCAAGCCCCCGGAGTGCGCGTAGACCACGGCGGGTCGTGGCCCCGACTGTCCGGGCGGGTGCAACAAGGAGACGGCAACAGGGTGCCCGTCGTGGCTCTCGACGATCACGTCCTCGCGGGTGATGCCCCGTGACCGTAGTACCTCGTCCATCGGCGCTGACGCGTAGGAGGTCCGCATGAACGAGATGAGGTCCGGCGTGATCGTCGGGGGGAACATGCCTCCCACGACGGCCAGGCCGGCACGCAGCTCGGGATCGAACTCGGGCCGCAGGACGGTCACCACCATGCTCTACCTCCGTCGATCGACCGGTGTCGGCCCGGGCCGCAGTGCCCGGTCGTCGAACGGTAGCCCGGCCCTTCGCCCGACACCAGACCGTCCGGCGGGCACATTGTTGACCACCCGCCAAGTGGCGGTCACACGGGGAGAAACGGATCGCTTCTGTCGGTTCACGGGTGCCGTACGACTGAGGCACCGTCGTCGCAGAGCCCATGGCAACGGCGCCGTGGGAGCCACCAGGAGGAGCGTCATGGGCAGATCCATCGATTCCGCAGCGATCGACGCAGTGCTGACGGCGGCCGTCAAACGGGGCGCAGTGCCGCACGTCGCGGCGATCGCCGCCGACGCCGACGGCGTGTTCTACGAGGGAGGTGCCGGCGTCCGCATTGCCGGGGAGTCCGAGGACCCGGTAACCACCTCAACGCAGTTCAGGATCATGTCGATGACGAAGATGGTGGCCACCACGACTGCTCTTCAACAGCGCGAGCGCGGTGAGCTCGACTTCGACGCACCGGTCGAGGAGTACGTCCCCGAGTTCGCCGACGTGCAGGTCCTCGACGGCTGGGACGGTGACACGCCCCGGCTGCGTGCCCCCGCCTCGAAGGCCACCGTCCACCAGCTGGTCACCCACACGAGCGGACTCGGCTACTGGTTCTGGAACGAGGACCTGGTGCGCTTCGAGGCCGCGACCGGCACCCCCAACGTCGTACCGGGCTCGATGGATGCCTTCAAGGCGCCCATGACGGCTGACCCCGGCACCCAGTTCGTCTACGGCATCAACACGGACTGGCTCGGCCGGGTCGTCGAAGCGGTCGCCGGCGCCGGTCTGGACGTCGTCGTCAAGGAGCACGTCACGGGACCCCTCGGGATGGACGACACGATGTTCCGCCTGGACCCCGACCGGACCTCCAACGCCGTGACCGTGCACGTACCCGGGGAGGACGGTGGCTGGACCTCGGCTGGCGAGATCCTCAACCAGGAGCCCGACTGGTGGGCCGGAGGCCATGGCCTGTACTCCACCCCGCGTGACTACATCCGCTTCGAGCAGGCACTCCTCCGCGGCGGCGAGCTCGACGGGGTGCGCATCCTGCGGCAGGAGACGGTCGACGAGGCATTCAGCGACCAGCTGCGCGGCATCCCCTTCCCCGAAGAGATCCCGACGGCCGACCCGGGCATCACCGACACGCTCTACGCAGGGCCCGGCTGGACCTGGGGCTACGGCCTGATGATCAACACCGAGGACGTCCCCAGCCGCCGGCGAGCCGGCTCGGGCGCTTGGGCAGGCCTGTTCAACACGCATTTCTGGGTCGACCGCGCGACGGGCATCTGCGCTTCCATCTACACGAACTCGCTGCCCTTCATCACGCGTGATGACGCCTGGCGCACGTATAACGAGTTCGAGGAGGCCCTGTACGCCGCGCTGTAACTAGTGGACCCCGTTGGCCGTGGAGCGCTGCGCAGGAGCTCCACGGCCAACGAGGACCTCCCTGTCACGGAAGCGGAGGCGGAGTACTTCAACTACTTTCTCAACAAGGTTGATTTCAGTAATGGGCCGGAGCTGAGGAACAAGTATCTCCACGGGTCACAGGCCAACGGGGAGGGCGAAGACGCCCACTTCCACGCCTACATCACGGCGCTTAGGCTCATGGTGGCACTCGTCATCAAGCTGAACGACGACTTCTGTCTGTCGGCACTTGAAGGGTCGCCGTCAACGGATCCGACATGACTCAACGTGGCTCCGTTGCCGCGCTGGCTTCCTCCCTCATGCCCTCCGAGGGCGCGCTCGACGTCACCGCGGCTTGCTCATGCCTGAGCAGATTGACCCCGGTGGCCGTGCCACGCCCCGCATCGAGCGCGGCCCGGATGATCGGATGCATGCCCCACATCGTGGCCTGGATCGCGATCCGGGCGCCGGAGTTCTCCACAGCCGGGCCGGCCGACGTGCCTGGGTGCCCGACTTCGCCTGGTGGCGTTGGTGTCACCCGGTTCCCCTCTCCGGGCAACCAGGCGCCATCAACGACGCCGGGTGACATCAACGCCGCCGGGGTCACCCCCTTCGTTCCGTCGGTGAGACCGTGGACCCATGGGCAACCGACTCGCCGACAGCCTCTCCCCCTACCTGCGCCAGCACGCCGACAACCCGGTCGACTGGTGGGAGTGGGGGCAGGACGCCTTCGACGAGGCGCGGCGGCGGGACGTGCCGATCTTCTTGTCCGTCGGGTACGCGGCGTGCCACTGGTGCCACGAGGTTCCCCGGTTGGCGGCTGTCGACGAAAATCTGCGAAACCGCAGGTCAGCGGCCTGATCCCGGTTCGGGTGGGGCCATGGCGTGCCGCCGTTGGACACCGTTTCCGGCGCTTCGTGCATCACTCCGGTGCATCACTTGGCCGGCCTACTCATGGGGGAGGTATCCCCTCTCGTACGCCCACGAGAACAGGCTCTCGCCAGAGGTGATCGGCAAGAACATGTCGGTGGCCAGGAGGTCGTCAACGATCTGTATCGCCAGTGCTCGGTCGACGTCCGGGAGGGCCCAGTGAGCTTCGATCACGAGCCAGAGGGTGTCGTGGCTCTGAACGCCGTGCAGGTCTGCCTGGGCGATCGCGCGCTTGTCATCGATCAGCGCCGTGATGCCGCGGTGCTTGGCGCATGCGATGACCGCGCTCTCGCCCAAGTGTTGGGTGGGACCGCCGCCAAGCGCCGCCTTGACGATGAGCTGCGTAAACACTTCGTCCTCCGTGAGAACGGTCGTTTGTGCCCAAGACGTCGAAGCAGGGTCCGGTATCCCGTTGTACTGCATGCGCCCGGCCTGGATCTCTGTGTTGACGTCGTCGGGCACGACAATCACGCGGCCCGGCGCCAAGCGCTCAAGAATCTCGGCGTGCCCGGCACGACATAGGTGGGTGTAGACGCTGGTGTCAGTGACCCACGTCGTCAGGTCAGGCATCCGATCCTGAGCCGGTGTGGCCCTCGAAAGACCGGCGGAGTCCGTCCATTGACGACGTGTCCATTGCAGGTAGGTCGTCGACAGTGAGCATCCCTCGCAGGAGCTCAAGCACGCGTGACTCGGTGAGTTTGGAGGAGGAGTAGCCCGTCAGGCATGCGGCGACGAAGCCTGGCGAGAGGTACCGGGCTTCTAGCTCGTCACTCCATGACAACCCCAGACGCAAGTAGTCGCCAGACCTGGGCTCGTTTGCGCTGAGCCGATCGCGCTCTTCGTGCGAGATGAGACCAACATTCCGAAGCTGAGAGATTGCCGCCGACCAACTCAGTCGGAAGGCAACGCCAACTGCCAGTGCCCGGTCTCGAAGCGGCCACTCAGTGTGCTCTGACCAAACCTTGGTGATCCCAGCGCGGGGAGCGAGGAAGTGGATGGAGAACGAGTTGATCATCTGTTCGCTATCAAGCGAAGCTTCCGTGTCATACGCATCGCCGAACAGCCAATGGCCCAGTTCATGTGCCAGCGTCATCCGGCGTCGGCCGGACCCGGCGTGCCCGTTGATGACCGCGGCGCCCAATGCACCACCCTCTGCGTCTACTGCAACACAGCCTCCGTCGGGACCAGACTCGCCGAGGGGCGCAGCGAAGGTGTGGAGTCCGAACCTTTCGCAAAGGCGGCCAAGATCGGCAATTGGCTCAGAACTGAGCCCTGCCTTTCCCCGGAACGAGGCGGCAGCACTTTCGGCCTCAGCGTGCGTTCGAGGGACGCGAGCACTCTCATCGCGACGGACTGGCTCAAGCAATGCCAGTGCCATTAGACCGCGCAAATCGGACGCGAACTGGTCGATCTCGGCGTCCAGAGCACGGGTCGAGTCATGCGCAGCATGCGGCGCGGATCGACGGCTGACTGCAGCTGGCACAGGTGGCTCGACGAAGTACGAGAGCGGTCGCCCGAGAACCTGAGCGATCTGAACCAGTTCAGGCACCTTGAGATTGCGCTCGCCCTTCTCAAGCAGGACGATGGCGGTCCGGTCAAGGCCGACGGCACACGCGACGCTCTCCTGAGTCATGCCCGCGAGATCGCGGGCCTCGGAAAGCCTCTGGCCCAGCATCAACTTGTCCACGTGTTGGATTTTCGCACATCGATCAACCTCGCACCACCGCGACCTAGATCTGTTGACTGAGAGTGAGCTACTCCGGGTCAGCGGGCTCAGCGTCGTCCTCGACCACTGGTTCGAACGTCCAAGCCCTGGCTACTTCCGCGGACAGAACGCCGGTGAGGTGGACCGCGCCCTGGGGTTGGACCGTGAGGTGGTGGAGTGGGTCGTGGATGATCCGGACCTCAGGGTTGCCCTGTCCGTCCTCCACATTGCCCACGACGACGAGGAAGAAGTCGTCGGGCGCGGCCATCGCTCGCTGGATCTGGCTGTCCTCGAGCTTCACGGTGTCCGGGATCGCTCCTTGGTGAACCTTTAGTTCGTAGTACCGACCACGGTCATCGACTGCGTCGGCCCCCACATTTGGCTGGTGTCGGACATCGGTCAATGTGCAGTCGTCGCCAGCGAGGACCATGCGAAGAAGCTCCAACCCCGCGTCCTCGCGCTCCTGTGCGGTGTAGTTGAGCGGCCCTCGGCCGCCGCCACCGGGCTGCTTGGGTTTGTCTCGGTTCGGGTCTTTCAACTTCGGCTTCCCAGATCCGGCTGCGCCAGATCCGCCCGACCGCCCGGTGTCTACGTCGCCCCGAGGCGTGCCGGCGATGAATTCTCCGGCGGTGTCTTGCATGACCAAGGTGGCGGGGTCGATGAGAACGCGGGCCTTCGGCTGCAGTGGCGAGGGCATGTCTGCGGCGCCTTGGCTGGTCGCTCCCTTCTTTGCCTTCCGGGCAGTGCGGGGTGCCTGCTGCTTGGAGGTGGGTAGAGAGTTCAGTGCAGCTTGGCTCTTCTCTCGTCGGAGCTTCTCCTCGGCTTCGCGCGCGGCTGCGGAAACTACAAGATCGGCCTGCGCGCCCGCTTCGGCGTCAGCCCAGGCCGCGAGCCACGCATGTGCGATTTCCCGCGGACTCGTCTCGAAGATGGACGCAATTGCATACCCGCCACTCCGTGCGCGGCTTACATCTTCGCGCGAGTCGACGAAGAGCGTCGCTCGCCTAAGATCCAGCCAAGCCGATAGCGCCACTTGATGAGCCGCGCCGTCCGGCACAGCGACCTGCGCCCGAAGTTCGGGCAGCACCGCGACCTGAAAGCCTGCGAGCTCCTCCCACGTGAACTTGATGGACTCGGCAGACTTGGGCGCGCTCTGTGTCAAGTCAGTCTGGAGGTTTCGGACGGCACGTCTGAAGACTTCGGTGAGATCGGCGTCGTAGATGGCCGAATTCTCGTGAAGGACATGCGTGTCTGCACCGTCGACCTTGGTGAGGGCCAGTGGTTCGACGAGCGACTTGAGCTGGGTTAGTTGCCCGCCTGGTTGCCAGATCGCGACCCTCGTCTTGAGTGCCTCGGCGAGAAGTGGGTTTTCGACCGCATAGACGGGCCGCTTGCTCATCCAGCCGCTACCGACGTAGACCGGCTGACGGCGCAGCTGGCCGAGGCGTTCCGTTGGCGTCCGAGCCATGATCCGTAGTGCTTCCAGCATGGTCTGCTGCTCGTCGGGACTCAGTTCGCGGGTTCCTGCCAGTTTCTTGATGACGGCCTTGGCGTCATCGACCGTCGGGCTCCGCACGCCCAGCGCGGCCCACAACGGCTCCGCGCCCAAGACAGCCGGGACGAACGCGGCCAGGTCTCCGAAGATCGGAGGGCCCGATCTCGCAAGGGCAGTGCGTCTCCAGCCGTGATTCGTGATGATGAGCCCGTCACCGCGATCGAAGCGGCTGCGCAGCACGCTGGCTTGCATGTTGCCCACGCGCTGGATGCCTCCGCCGTGAACTTCGGCGGCCAGTGCTTGGTAAAACGGGGCGGCGAAATCGGCGGCTTCCTCCACCGTCATCGCGTGGCCGTCAGACCCGTCTGGGCTCAGGGGCTGTCCCGACTGGTGCAGGGCGCGGATCTCCTCGATTCTGGTGATCAGTGCCGCAACAGTTGGATTGCCCTTCACCCCGAGGGCTGACAGCACTTCGCGATGCGCTGGTGCGTCGTATGCCTCTGCGAGGTAGAGCGCCGGGTCGTTGCCGTACATCGCCTCGTTGGTCAGGGTCCTGACTCGCAACTCGCCGGGGGCAGTCGGTCGGCCTCGGCCGTTGCCAAGCCAGGGGATCGATGCCGCTTGGCTAACCCACCATGCGTCGACATCACCCTTGTGGATCCAACCGTTGTCTGGATTCGCGGCGTTGACTCGGGCGTACGGTTCGAGGCGGTCCCAGCTTCGGGTGAGAGAGCCGATAAGGGCATTCGCCCGCTCTCGACGCTGCTGGCCGTTTCTCACGGCTGCGATGTCGGCGAGCACTTTCTCAAGGTCGGGAGCGACATGGTCGTCGAGCGTGCACTGTGCCCCGACCTCGTTCATTTGCCGCGTGCGCCGAATCGGTGAGCCCGGTGCGCCCTTCCACAGGCCGGACGTGTAGTACGCGTACTGCTTGTAGTAGAGGCTGTTGTCGGGGAAGCGCTCCAGACGCGGGAGGTTTTCGGCACCCAAGAGCCGGAACAGCCGTTGCGTGCCGATTCCGGTGCGGCCGGATGGTGCACGCAAGGCGTCTGAATAGCGTCGGTGGAGCCAGACGAGCCCGGGTGTCTTCTTGGCGGCGTTCGACCAGCTGTTCCGCTCCTTCTCGATGAAGTAGGAGTCGGCAGGCCGGGCAAATACCTGCGTGCGCTTCCCGTTGGCGTCGTAAACGGTTGCCTCAAGTCGTATTGCGCGTCCGATTCCTTCGGCGAGCGCGGGGCGAGCCGACTCCTCGACGGATTCAAGGGCGGCGCGGAGCCCGTTCGCCTGGTCGTCGGTCAGCGGCTCAGCTAGCTCGACGTCGCTGCGCCCTGCGTTGGAGAGGACTCGGAGTGCGTCTGCGTCCGTCGCAGTCTTTCGCAGGGTTCCCGTGTCGTGCAGCCATTCGGCGATCACCGGCCACGTGGGACGCTCCGAGTAGGAGGGGTGTACCTGGGCGCCGATACCGAGTGATGACCAGAGTTGGGATGCTTCTTGGGGTAGCAGAATGTCCAACCCTGTGGCGGCCTCGGGGCTGGTCCGCCGGCCGTCGGTGAGGACGAGGCACGATGAGGTGAGGAGTTCGTCGGCGAGATCGTCGTCCTCGTCCTCGTCCTCGTCGTCATCGGCGGTGGCAACTGCCACAGCGGCAGCGGTCAGGTCGGCAACGAACTCAATTGTCCGATCCTCGACGTTGAGGAGTGGAAGGGCGGAGCGAACGTCCACCAGCACAGGTGTCGCAGCGCCGAGCTCATTGAGGTCGGCAATTACGACGCGCCACCTGTCGTCGTCAGAGCGATTGAACGCCGTGATGACATCAGCGGTTTCCGCAAGGTCGCTTATGTCCTCGTCCGTCAAGATGCCGGTCAGGTCCGGAGTCTCGTACGCGAGTTCTCGTAACGGATGTTGGTCGCCGCCGCGCCCCTTGAGGTGGACCCTGTCTGCGAACGCGAGCCGCGAGGCGGTCATGAGTCGGTCCACGACTGCTTCGTCGAGTGGGCTTGCGGTGAAGGCGTCGTCCGCGTACTCGGATTCGAGTGGAACTGCTGCCCAGGCGCTCCTGGGGTCGATGGAGAAAAGGTCCAGCGTGGCGTCGAGCCACAGATCCGCGACGAGCCCGACGAGATCGATGTTCCACTGGCTGTCAGCTAGGTCCCGACGGTTGGCGAGTGGATCGAACTGTGCGGCGAAGCGGAAGGGCACGCCGAGTGATCGAACGGGGAGGCCGACGTGTACGTGCCCCGCGTCGCCGTCGAATCTCGGGAACGCTATTCCCACGGGAGTGGTGTCTTGGTGGGACTTGCCTGCGCGGTGACCGGCAGGGCTATTGGCGTTTCGTGAGTAGCGCAGCCAAGTCTGGCCATCGCCGGCCGTAACGGAGGTGCGGACTGCGCGGCCTCCAGCCAGCTCGATGACTTCCGGGTCGCCCACTGAGACGCCTACTTGTGTAACGGGCTCCCCGTGCACGTCCACGAGGGTCACCGAGCGGAGGGAGCTCAGAAAGAGCAGCCCGGCATCGCTCCACGACTGGAGCCAGTCGGCTACTTCAGATTCCGTGGTCGCCGCGTGCTGAAAGGGCACGACGAATACGGTGGTTGCCGCCTTCGGCCTGTTCCGCCAGCCTAGATCCGCGTCGGCCGCCCGCAGCGAGCTTCGGCCAAGGCTGAGATGGAAGTGGCCGTTGTGGCCCTCCAGCGTCTCCGAGAGCGCCTGCAGAGTCTTGAGGCCGATGCCGAATCGGCCGAGCTTCTCGGCCTGGCTCGTCTTCTCGCTGAGCCAGGGGATCGTGAGACCCCACACGTCAGGCAGCGTGAAGTCGCTTCCGTTGTGCCCGAAGAGCAGCCGATCGTCATCGACCAAGAAGTAAGCCTCGTCAGCACCCTCGTCGTCGGCGTTCTGCAGCAACTCTGCGAGACCTTGCAGCCGGTCGTCGGACAGCTGTGCCGCGTTGCCCGTTGCGCGTCCGAGCGCACCGCGGATGCTCGGGGGCAGTTTCTGGAACTCCTCCGCCAGTGCAGCAAGGCTGGCCGATGCTGCATTGGCGTCCGCTGGCACTGGGATCCGTTCCCACGGCGTGTCCGGGTCGTGGTGAACGACCTCGCGCGCGGCCTCGACGGCATCGGCTGCCTCGAACCGCCAAAGATCGTTGTCCATGGTCGAGAATCTACTCACGCGGTCCGACGCGTTCGCTTGGATTGAGGGAGCAGGTCGCTGAGGTTCACCTCCTCTCGATCGGGCGCGGCCAAGAATTGCAGCGCCGCCTCGGCCAACTCCATACGCTTCTCTTCCCAGGCCAGCAGCTGGTCGACCCGCCACCGATCCGGATGTGTCATCACTGGCGGCGGCACCAGTTCCCGGTCCTTGAGGTTCTGGTATCCCTTCGTCTTGCCCCAGCCGTAGCGAGCCATCACCTCGCTCGCGCTGAGGAACACGTGGCGCGGGTCGTCCATGGGTCTCACACCACCTTCGGCTTGCCGAGCACCGGCTGGGACG
This sequence comes from Janibacter anophelis NBRC 107843, assembly GCF_001570945.1. Lineage (GTDB taxonomy): Bacteria > Actinomycetota > Actinomycetes > Actinomycetales > Dermatophilaceae > Janibacter > Janibacter anophelis. The sequence continues at coordinate 87,507 of NZ_BCSQ01000002.1, read as the reverse complement.
CGAGCCGCTGGGTGCGGATGAAGGTCCGCAGGTCGCCGACGGTCGTGTATAGGCGCCGGCCGATCTTGAAGAACTCCGGCCCGGTGCCCTCCTGCCGCCACCAGCGCATGGTGTTGACGGGTGTCCGCAGGATCTCGGCGACGTCATCGAGCGTGAGGAGCTCGTCGTCGTGGCGCGCGTGGAAGGGGACGTCGTGGGTGTTGCTGTTCATGGTTCCTCCTGGTTCGCGAAAGCCCGCGAGGATCGTGGGCGACAGGTAGGTGTGCGGGCCGTGCCGCCGGAAGGTCCCAATACGTTCGATCGGATATCGTCGAGGGATGGATCGGGCGTATCTGCTCGAAGTCGCACGTCGCGCCAGCGGCCTGACGCAGGCTGACCTCGCGGCCAGATCCGGCACGTCGCAGGCGACGGTGTCGGCGTACGAGCGAGGTCTGAAGTCGCCGACCCTCAAGGTCGCTGGGCGGGTCCTGGAAGCCGCGGGATATGACCTCAACCTGCGCCGCCTCATCGACTGGGTCGAGCACGAAGCGCCTGGAGTCGGGCACTTCTGGGTGCCGAGCACCCTCTGGAACGTGGAGACGCCCGACTGTTTCGCGATCTTGGAGTTCGCCGACCTTGTTGGCGACGGGCCCGTCCGGCAGTGGGACCTGCACGATCGGGCGCAGCGCAAGGGCGTCTACGAGCAACTCCTCCAAGGTGGAACCCCTGAGGAGATGATCCGCTGGATCGACGGCCCCCTCCTGGTGGACGTGTGGGAGGAGCTCGCGCTGCCGGCTGTGGTCCGCGATGCGTGGAAGTGGCCGATCGTCATCGCGCGTGGGCCGACTCACCCGGATACTGCGCGGATCCTCGGCCGAGGAGATGAGTCGTTCACTGCTGAGGCGTGGGTCCGCGAGCGCGAAGTTGTGCCGGTGAGGGCGCCGGGTCCGAAGGAGCCGCGGGTCCGGTTCATCCGCACACGATTCGACCCGCGTCCGCCCGAGCCGACGGCGGACGACGACGGGACGAAGCCCGCAGGGACCGTCGCCAAGATCGCGGAAAGGCTCGCTACTCAGCTGGCAACGTCGCGGCACCCGGCCGCCCCGGCCACGTGGAACGCTGGAGTCGCGTTCGCGGGGCGCTGGGCGGACATGGGCAACGGCCACACCGTCGTGCTTACGCCGAGCGGACTCGGCTGCGTCGTCGGCATCACGGTGGAGCCGTACGACGACAGGCTCCAGGTCGGCGAGCAACTGATCAGGCTGTGGCGAACGGACTGAACCCGATCCGGTGCCTCAGTCGCGCTTCAGAACCCGATGCCCGGTGCCGACGGCGATGCCGCAGGCCGGGAATCGAACTCGGCAGGAAGACGCGGCGCCGTCCGCCGGCTTGGTGCCTTCGGTCCGTGCCGCTCGATCGCCTCGGCCGCGGCCTCACGCGCGTGCGCCGGCCCGAGATCGGCGCGATCGCGAGCGAACACGTCGCACCACTGCTTGCGCGCATCCTCGACGGACTCGGCGACGAGGTGCGCGACGTTGCGCTCCCGTCCCCGAGTCATCCCGACGTACGCCGACGCGGCGCCGCTGTGCTCGCCGACCAGCACATGGCTCTCGGTGACAGTGGCCCCTTGCGCGCCGTAGGCGGTCGTGGCGTAGGCGAGCGCGATGTCGCGGCGTACGTAGTCAAGCGGCAACACGCGAGTCCCCGTGTCGCCCCTCACGGTGAGCGCGCCGCGATCGCACGAGACGACGGTCCACAACTCGCGGTTCGCGACGTCGGCATCGCGGTCGTTGCGCCGGGTCGCGATGGTGTCGCCGACGCCGAGCCGTTCACCCGCCGCGGTCAGCACCCGCTCATCGACCTCACCGGTCGCCTTGCGGAGCCCGTGGGCGAGGGTGTTTATCCGGCCCACCTGCTCGCGGGTGTCGGCGACGGTGAGCTTGCCGACGCTGGCTTCAGCGGCAAGGCGGCGGGTCCGTTCGACGTCGCTTCCGTGGATGACGATCTCGCCACGGGCGAGGAGTTCATCGAACACCTCGCCAGACGCGGTGCCCGTCCGCATCCGCACCGACAGCTCGGCATAGCGGGGGTCCTTGAAGCGGCGTACGCCGTCGAGTTGTTGCACCCGATCGGGTGCGTACCTGATCGCCAGATCCAGGACCCCGCCACGGCCTACGGCGGGGAGCTGATGGCGGTCGTCGACCAGCATCACGAGTGCCTGGGTCTCGTCGGCCAGGCGGAGTAGCGCGCGGGCAGTGTCCTGGTCGACCATGCCCGCCTCGTCGACGACGATCAGGTCGCCTCGACGTAGTCGGGCACTGACGTCGGGCACGGCGTCGACGCGACTCCATCGACCGTCCTCGTCCCAGCGGAAGCCGTGCTGGTGCAGCAACCAAGCGGCGGAGTACGACGCCGCGCCGATCGAGCACCTGGCGACCTGGGCGGCCTTCAGAGTCGGTGTCACCACGACCATCCGGCGCCCGGCTGCGATCGCGCGCTCGCGGGTTGCCGCGAGACGGGCGGTCTTGCCGGCCCCGGCCGCGCCCTCGATCACGGTGATCGTCTTTGCCTCGGCACGAGTCGCAAGGCGGTCGACGATCTCGTGCTCGACGGCCAGCACGTCGACTGCCGTGAACGAACGCACGTGCTCGGGCACGTCCGGTCGGCGAAGTAGCGGGCGTGAGGTGGCGACGACGCGAGCGGTCAGATCCTCTGCCAACTCCCGGCGGACGGCCCCGTCGACCGCGCCTCCGCCGGACGCGATGATCCGCTCGACCTCACCCCGTGCGTCGGCCGCGTTCCACGCCGAGCGACGTGAGCCCAGCCGGACGAGAGCCAGCTCGACGACGCCGTCGCGGTCGATGGCGCCCGTCCGCAACACGGGTATTGGAGCCCCTGGCGCCGGAGCGACGTAGCCGAGTTCGTGCAACTCCTCCATCCAGCGGTGCCGCAGTTCCTCACCGTTTGTAGGCACAACCTTGTCCGGCCGCGCGTCGGCCCACGCTCGCCGATCCCATGCCTGCCGCAGCGCCGGGCCGGGCTCCTCACCGGGATGGTCGGACCGCCACTCGGCCTCGTAGGTGTCGATGTTGGCCTCGATCTGCTTCGCCCGTGCGCTGAACGCTCCCGTGTACGGCGACAGCTCGACGACTTCGCCCGTCTCGGCGTCGACCTCGAAGCCGTGCCTCGCGAGCGCCTCCCGGAACTCCGGGTTGGTCATCACCGCCGCGTGCCCGATCCCGTTGATCGCCTCCAGGCTGTCGCGGACGCCGACCGTGTGCAGCCCGCGCCAGGCGCCGGCAGCGAACACTCGGGCGTTGATCTGGAGATGCAGATGCCGGTGTGGGTCGCCGGCCCGGGAGGTGAAATGGTGTACGACGGCCGCCTCGATCTGTTCGACCGGCACTTGCACTTGCCGATTCCGCGGTCCCACTCGGGTCGTGGCGTGACTTGCGAGCCACCCGATGATCTCCTCGGCCGCAGCCATCTGTGCGTCGTCGTAGGCCAAGGCGATCTCAGAGTGAAGCGCGGCAGCGAGCGACCATGTCTTCGGTCCGTTGACGGTGACCTCGACGAACCGGACGCCCTTCTCGTCCGTCCGCAACCGACCCTTCGCGAGGCCGGTGTCGACGTCGCAGCCGGCGACCCATCGCTCGTAGGTCTCGCCGTCCATGTCGGCGCGGCGCTCGATTCCACCGGGGGTCGCGCTGAAGTGCATGGCGACCCCGCTGCCCTCGGCGAGGTAGTAGTCGTCCGCCCGGGACCGATCGGCCTCGACGTAGTGGCGCGCAGCGGCTGCCGCGCCGCGGTAGATCTTCATGCCGCCGTGCATCGAGATCACCTCCGTCAACAGCCATCGACAACCGTGAAACCCCAGGTCAGCGGGCACATCGGCGCCCGTCCCGCTACGTAACTTCGTAGCATGCGTGCCGCTGGATAAGCAGTGGTGAAGGGGCAAGACCACGGGGCGATTGGGTAGCCATTGGTGGTTGGTGATGGCCAGTGAGTCAGGCAGGTGGTGAAGACATGAGGCTCGGCGAATGAACGGAGATCGAGGGTGGAGCGGAGTCCGGAAGGATGGCTTGACGTTCGTTCGGACTGGATTCTCGGTGATGTTCGTTCCCCCAACTTGTGGCGGTGGGCAGCCCGCTACCAGTCAGCCGCTTCTGTAACGCCGAGTCGCATGAGTTCGTTGATCAACTCGGTGAGGTCGGGCGCCGGAGTTCCCTGGCGAAGTCGAGGCACGATCTCCTGAAGTCGATAGCCGATACCCCACTGCTGCCCGCTCGTGTTCTTGAGGAGGTGGGTCAAAAGTCGAGCCCAATCGCTTGCCTCTGCTGCAACGTCGACGTCCTTGAGTCGGTAGAGGAACCCGCCGCGCTGGTCGAGTCCTGCGTCGGAGCTCAGGACAAGATCGATCGCCTGCTTCCGAGCGCCGGGTAGCCCGACGACCCAGCCAGCCGTCGCCGATGCCTCGGCGGGTGTGAATGGCAGCGGAACGGACTGATTGCGACCGGACCAGTACGCACGGATCCATCGATCCCACTGACCGGGTGCCTCACCAGGTTCGAGTTGTGCCAGTGCGCGCCCGACTTCTTGCACCCAGGAAACTCGGAGGTCCTCTGACGCGGCACCAACGAAGCGCGTCAACCAGGTCACTGGATCAACCGGGGCGAACATCGCGATCGAAGTCAGATGCACCGCGAGCTGACGGCGTAGGCCGTTAGGCAACTCCTCGACGTGCTGCGCGGTCACCAGATAGGCGTCGAGCAATCCGGCCTGGAGCAGGCCGTCGTTCCATCGCCCCCATGTGAGAAAGCCCTGCCATGCGGCTGCGGCCTCCTCCTCGTTCGTCCAGTCGAACAGGGGGAGAAGTCGGTCCTCACACCACTCACGGTCGGCCCCGAAGAAGAAGTGCAACTGTGAGGCGAGGAAGGCCCGAGCGAGCAGACCATTGCGATCGGTAGCCAACGCCAGCCGGTCTAGCTGTGCGACAACCCGATCTGGGAGGCCGTCCCAGGTCGACTCATTCTTGGACCACTCCCACTGAACGACCTTCGTCCAGAACTCGGCAAGATCACCTGCCGGGTGGTTGATCGCTTCCATGACGATGTCGGCCCCGCTGACGATGGCGCCATCGACGTCAGACGACGGCCAAAGGTCAGCCGCGAGATGCTGAGCGCGTTCGATCTGGTGCCACGGTGTCGGATGTTCGGGTCCTCCTCCGTTCGACAACATCGCGCATGCCGGCCTCCGGATCTCGTAGTGATCCCAGCCAGCGATGATCGCCAACACCTGCTCGATCAGCTCCGCATCGAGAGTTGCGCCGTCCCAGCCGTAGATCAATGACGCTCGGAAGTCACTGTCCTCGGTCTTCAGGACTCGAGCGACCTGCGTGCCATCCGCGGGATACGTCGTGACACAGGCTTGAAGGGAGCGAAGTGCGCCAGTCCAGGAAGGTCCCGTGAGTGGGTGTCTCTCCGTCTGGAACTCTCGGAGTCGAGCGAGCGCAACAGTTGGATCTTGGCCAACCAGCTCGTGGAGTTCCGTCGCAGTAAATGGAAGTGCATCTTCGACAAACCCGAATGCCCCGTAGCGGTTGAGATCCGGATGCTCCCTTTGGCCAAATTCGGGGTGGGCTGCCTGTGCCTGCTCGAAGGCCGTCCGTGCGTACTGGAGCTCAGGGGCCGAAGTCGCGAGCCACGCGAGCAGGTTGTAGCTCCGGTATGGCGAGTGCTCGTCGTCGTCGTCGCCAGGAGGGCCCGCGACAGCCGCGTCAACCAGTCTGCGTGCGGTGCCGTCACTCGCATTCGGCAGCGTGTCCTGGATCAACAGGAAGACCTCGTGCTGGAGCGGGATCTCCCACAGAAGATCTTGTCCAAGCAGCCAAGCCGCCTTGTCGTCGGGTCCAAGGTCGTTGCGTATGCGCCAGCCGTGGATGGCAAGCCGTCGAAGGATCGCGTAGGGCGATGTGCTCCAGATTTCCATATATCCCTCGGCGAGGGGCAGGTTGTGGGAGAGGGCCGCCTCGATTGAGTCCCGCGCAGCGTCGATAAGGACGTCGATGGGGTCGCGATGGCTGTCTTGCTCATGGGGTTCGATGGCTGATCGCGAGAACGAGATCGGATCGAACGAACCTTCAGGATCCAGTCCGCGCAGGCTTCGGTAGACCCGCGAGATCTGCTCTGTTGCCAGGCTGAGGAGTTGGCCGAAGTGCTGGTCGACTCCTGGCATGAAGATCTTCGTCCAGTTGTCGGTGAGCCAGTGCTCGTCCCCGCAGAGATCTACCTCAAACCGCGGCTGGTCGGCCGATCCGCCAAGGTCAAAGGCTCGCTTCAGATGTGGACGGGTCCGATCCTCGAACACCATGAGGGCGAGATCGAAGTTGCTGGACCAGTCCTTGTCGACAAGCATCATGTCGAGCAGGTCATGCTCGCGGGTCGGGGCGTTCTGAAGGACAAGCTGAAGCCATGGATTGAGCCACTTCGGGAACGTGCCCTTGAAGGCAAAGAGCGCATGCGTGATGGCGGACCACGTATCCGGTGGCCAAGGCCTATCGCGGAACGCGCGCAGCGCCGTCCCGGAGCCTTCCTCCGAGAGGATGTACTGGTCGGCAATCCACCACATAAGGGTGCGGGACGTCGGCTCGCCGGCGGCGTCCTGCGAGAACAGGGCAAGGAATGCAGGGCGGGCTTCAATCCAAGCGAACCACCGCTGGCTGCGGTCAACGTCATCAAACTTCGCCTTCTCCGCGAAGTACCTAACCCGCTCCGGGTGGGTGAGTGCAGCCTCGACATACGAGACTTCTTCGGGGATGGTGGGCGGTTCCGCGTTAAGGAGATCTGCAAGTCGTGCGCGATGCTCGACTTGCCCCATCGTCGCCAAGGCTCGCCATCGCTCGAGCGACGCTGGCAAGGTGGCGTGGTCCCCTGCATCATTCGGATACGAGATCGGTTTTAGCCCGAGACGGCGCCACTCTGCGTTCTGCTCATCATCGGTGAGTACGTATCGATGCTGGTCCGGCCCGAGGGAACGAGCCAAGTACTGCATCACGACGTCGCCGTGGCTATAGCCGATGAAGACGACCGTGAACCTCGAGAACATCCTCTCGAGGAACCTGGCCGCCCACGCCTCCCGGAGGTAGGCGCGTCCGAAGTCGGTGTCCGTAACAACGAGTCTGCGGCTGGGTTGTGACAACGACCCGTGGAGGTGCACCACGCCCTCGAAGTCATCGCCGACAGGCAAGGCAGGAGCCTCGTAGAAATCGAGGGCGAGGGAAGACGCAGTCGCGGACGAAGTGAGGTGCCGGTCGTAGTTGGTTGTGACAATCCGCGGGCTGGGATACGCAAGTGCAAGTCCCATGATCGCCTGGTGAAGGGCGTTCGGCTGTGATCCGGGCAGGTCAATTGCATTCGCCACCAGCTGATGCACGTCGTTGCCGTTGTCTTGAAGGCGGCCCAGAAAGACATCGGGGTGGCGGACTTCATCCTCCGTCGGTTCGCGCCCAACGAGTGCGCCAATGTTGCGCACTAGCTGCACGAAGTCCGGCAGATCGGCCGGATGTGCGCGCGACGCGCCGGCTCCCACGAAGAGAACAAGCTCGCCTGTCTCTGCAGCGTCGAGTACGGCCTGAGGTACATCAATGTCACCGATCCACATAGGTCAGGCCACGTCGCTCGGCACAGCAGTCTGCTTGACGTGCTGGAGGGTCTCGACGATGACTTCGACGTCGGCGTCTGGGAAGAAGTAGTCGGGGCCCGTGGGGGCGTGGTCGGTGTAGGGAGACTCGAACAGGCGCCCCGGCTCCATGACGCCGTTCCGGGTGAGCTCATCGACAATGAGGTTCACGAAGCGCACCTGTTCTGCGGAGAATCTGGTGCCGTCCAGATAGTTCTCGAACGCCTCGATGGCTGCAGCGCGGTCGAGTCCGACCAGGCTGCGGACGAATATCCCTAGACCGCCGCCCTGCTCGGTCGCCCAGGCGATGTCGACCTGCTGACCGCCGGAGGCGACGAGCAGTCCCTCCAGCACCGTCAGATCCTCAGGCGTGAGCTGCTTGTTGAGGCGCAGGCGTTGGAGAGCGAGATTGTCGAGGTGCTCGCGTAGGTAGGCCTCGGCCTTGGCCCGGAAGCGCTCGAAGTTGGTGCCGGGAGTGACGCGGGGGAGCACGACCTCGAATCCCTCGCCGAGGGTGTCCTCGAAGTCGGTGTAGATCGGGTTGCGGGTCGTCTTCTCGATGAACCGCGCGAGGCCGCGGATGCGGAGTCGTGCCAGCTCCAGCATCGGCAGGGTGACGTCGATCCACCACTCGTCACCGGCCACCGACTCCAGCAGGACGGCTTGCTCGGCGACGCTCGGAATCGTGGTCTTGCCGAGCAATGCGGCGGCAATGCGCTGCACAGTCTCGCGCAGCCGTTCGGCCAGAACCGCGTCGCCGTCGAGCTGGGCTAGTTGGCGGCGCAGGATGAGCAGGTCGAACCGCTTGGCATCCTCGTCGTCATCTCGGACCGACGACGGCAACCCGGCGAGCGTGAGCAGCTCCTCGGAGTCCTCCGGCACGATGCTGCCCCAGGCTTCCGCTGACGCGTACTTCTCGATCGATCGCCGGTGCGGGCGGACCACGAAGTTGTCCAGGTTCATACCGGCGACGATCTCGTGCAAGGTCTCCTTCTAGGCTGGAGGAACCATCGTACGCTGGTTTCGTGCATCACTTTCGTGCATCACTCAAGGAAAAGTGATGCACGTGCCACTGATGAGGAGTCACAGGAATGGCCAATCGGCTCGCCAACGCGACCAGCCCCTATCTCCAACAACATGCAGGTAATCCCGTGGATTGGTGGGAGTGGGGCCCCGAAGCATTCGAGGAAGCAAGGCGCCGTGATGCACCAGTTCTGCTGTCCGTTGGGTACGCAGCGTGCCACTGGTGCCACGTCATGGCGCACGAGAGCTTCGAGGACGAAGGGGTGGCCGCGGCCCTGTCCGCCGGCTGGGTGAGCGTCAAGGTCGACCGCGAGGAGCGGCCGGACGTCGACGCGGTCTACATGCTCGCCACGCAGGCGATGACCGGGCAGGGCGGGTGGCCGATGACCGTGCTCATCACCCCGGACGGCGAGCCCTTCTTCGCCGGGACCTACCTGCCCAAACCGCAGCTGCTCCAGCTGCTCGACGCCGCCGGTACCGCGTGGCGCGAGGACCGGGAGCGCCTCACCGCCAGCGCCACCAGCATCGCAACCCAGCTCGCCGGCATCGCCGACCCGGGGTCCGGTTCGCCGCTGGAGGAGGAGCAGGTGGCGCTGGGCGTGCACTCCCTGCGCAAGACCTTCGACGACGCGCGGGCCGGGTTCGGCGGGGCGCCGAAGTTCCCGCCGTCGATGACGCTCGAGCACCTGCTGCGCCACCACGCCCGCACCGGTGATGCCGACGCACTGGCGATGGCCGAGCGCACCCTCGAGGCGATGGCCCGCGGTGGCATCCACGACCAGCTCGCCGGCGGCTTCGCGCGCTACAGCGTCGACGCGGCGTGGGTCGTGCCGCACTTCGAGAAGATGCTCTACGACAACGCGTTGCTCCTGCGCGCGTACAGCCACTGGTACCGCGCCACCGGCTCGGACCTGGCCCGGCGGGTGGCCGGGACGACCGCGGACTTCCTGCTGCGCGACCTGCGTTCTCCCGAAGGGGGATTCATCTCGGCCCTCGACGCGGACACCGTCATCGACGGCCACTCCGTCGAGGGCGCCACCTACGTGTGGACTCCCGCGCAACTCGTCGAGGTGCTCGGCGAGGAGGACGGGGCACGGGCTGCCGCGCTGCTCGAGGTGACGCCCGAGGGGACCTTCGAGCACGGCGCCTCCACGCTGCAGCTCCTGCGCGACCCCGACGACCCGGCGTGGTGGGATTCGGTCCGAGAGCGCCTGCTCGCCGCCCGCGACGAGCGCCCTCAGCCGGCCCGCGACGACAAGGTCGTCACGAGCTGGAACGGTCTGGCCATCGCAGCCCTCGCCGACGCCGGGGTGGACCTCGACCGCCCCGATCTCATCGAAGCCGCCTGTGCCGCAGCGGGATTCGTCATCGACCACCATCTCGTCGACGGCCGGCTGCGCCGGACCTCGCTCGGCGGTCGGGTGAGCGAAGCACCGGGCGTCCTCGACGACCACGGCAACCTCGCCGAGGGGCTGCTCGCGCTGCACCGGGCGACCGGCGAGACGTCGTGGCTGGAGCGCGCGGGCGAGGTCCTCGACCTGGCCATCGACCACTTCCACGACGAGGACGGCTGGCACGACACCGCGCACGACGGCGAGGTGCTCATCACCCGACCCCGGGGCCGCACCGACAACGCCGAGCCGTCGGGTGTCTCGGCGGTCGCCGGGGCGCTGCTCACCCACTCCGCGCTCACCGGCTCGACGCGCCACCGCGAGCTCGCCGAGGAGGCGGTGGCGGCGCAGTCGCGGATCGTCACCCACGACCCCCGCTTCGCCGGATGGGCGCTGGCGGTGGCCGAGGCGATGCTCGAGGGTCCGCTCCAGGTGGCGATCGTCGGCGAAGGGGAGGACCGCCCCCTTCGTCGGGTGGCGCTGGCGAGCTCCTCCCCCGGGCTCGTCGTCGTCAGTGGGTCCCCCGACCAGGCCGGCGAGCCGCTGCTCGCGGACCGTCCGCTCGTCGACGGCCGCCCGGCGGCGTACGTGTGCCGCGGGTTCGTCTGCGACGCGCCGGTGACCGACCCGCAGGCGCTCGCGGCGCTGCTGCGCTAGGCGCCCGGCACGACCACCCCGTGCTCGTAGGCGAAGACGACCGCCTGCGCCAGGTCGCGCAGCGCGAGCTTGGTGAGCACACGTGAGACGTGCGTCTTGACGGTCTGCTCCGCGAGGAAGAGCTCGTCGGCGATCTCGCCGTTGGACAGACCCCCGGCGACGAGCTCGAGGACCTCGCGCTCACGCGCGGTCAGCAGGTCCAACTGCGGTGAGTGCCGCGGGACCGTCCCGCGCCGCCGGGTCGACTCCTCGATGAGCCGACGGGTGATGCTCGGCGCGAGCAGCTGGTCGCCGCCGGCGACGACGCGCACCGCGCGCACAAGCTCGTCCGCCGGGGCGTCCTTGAGCATGAACCCGCTGGCCCCCAGCCGCAGCGCCTCGTAGACGTAGTCGTCGATGTCGAAGGTCGTGAGCGGCCGGTGGGCGTGGGCGCGTCGGTCGCGTCTGCGGCGGCCAACCGTCGCGGTGGCGGCGTCCGTGGCCGTGCTCGGTGCGGCGGCCCCGGTCCAGCCCGCCGGAGCGGCCCCGGAGGCAGCGGTGCTCACCCAGGACTCCCCCTTCGGCGCGGTCCGTGCCCACGCCGGCATCCGCGATGGCGAGTCCGTGCGTGCGCGCGCCGCACGCGCTGCCGACGAGCTCGTGGCCGAAGGGGGTCTCACCCGCGAGCACGTCGTCGTCGTGGTGCCGACGGGGTCGGGTTGGGTCAACCCCAACCTCGTCGCGGGCCTGGAGGAGCGCTTCGGTGACGAGGTGGCCACGGTCGCGGTGCAGTACGACACCGCGCCCAGCTGGTGGGCCTATCTCGCGCACCGGGAGCAGGCCGAGGAGGGCGCCCGCGAGGCCGTGACCGCGGTCCTCGCCCGGGTACGGACGCTGCCCGAGGACGAGCGCCCGCAGGTGCACGTCGTGAGCGAGAGCCTGGGGGCCACCGCGGGGCAGACCGTCTTCACCGACGAGGTGCGCCGGCAGGTCTGCTCGGCCCTGTGGGTCGGGTCCCCGGGTGGGCAGGTGGCCGGGCTCCCGCGTGAGGCGAGCGTCGCCAACGAGGACGACCCGGTGGTGCACTCCTCGCTGCAGGACCTGGTGGTCCCTCGCGACGACGGCCGGTGGGTCCCGGCCGTGGGCGCCGTGCACGGGGCCGCGGACTTCCTCGGCTCGCTCGAGGTGCCGGACGGGGCCGGTCACCGCTACGGACCCGACATCGCCGACGCCCTGCCGCCCTGTGACTGACCCGCTGGCGCGCATCCGCCCGGGGAAGTGCGCGCTCCGGCGCGCATTTCCCCGGGGAAGTGCGCGCTCCGGCGCGCATCCGCCCGGGGAAATGCGCGGTCAGTCGACGACGTCGACGGTGGTGACGGAGCCGGGGGCGAGCGGCTCGTCCCAGTCGATCTCGCGGTGGGACTGCGAGCGCAGCCAGGCGAGGGCGGCGCGGATCGTGTGCTCGTGGCTGACGACGACGAGGTGGTCGGGCTGCTCGATGAGCGCGGGGGCGAACCAGTCCCCCACCCGCTCGAAGACGTCCTGCATCGACTCACCCCCGCCCCAGCGGATCTCGCTGATGTGCTCGTCGTCGGGCAGGGCGACCGCGCGCAGGGCGTCGTGGCGCTCCCCCTCGAGCTCGCCGAGCGCCTGCTCTCGCAGGCCCGCCTCGTTGCGCACCGAGGCCTGCCAGCCGGCGGGGCGCAGGGCGACGGAGATGATCTCGGCGGTCTGCAGGGCCCGCAGCAGGTCGCTGCTCCACAGGGCGAGTGCGTGCTCGGCGCGTGGTGGCCCGAGCAGGGCCCCGAGGGCGAGTCCGGCCCGGGCCGCGGCCACCCTCCCGTCGTCGGTGAGCACCGACTGGTTGGGCCCCCGGTGGGCGCCCTGGACGAGGCCGTCACGGTTCCACGTCGACTCCCCGTGACGGACGAGGTGGACTCGCGTGGGGCTCACGGTGTCCACCGTAGTCGGGCTCCGTAGAGTTGCGGTCCGTGAACGGACTCCTCATCACGGGCACCTCGTCCGACGCGGGCAAGTCCCTCGTCGTGACCGGGCTGTGCCGCGCACTCGCCCGGCGAGGACTGTCGGTCGCGCCGTTCAAGGCGCAGAACATGTCCAACCACTCGATGGTCTGCCGCGACGGGGCCGAGATCGGCCGGGCCCAGTACCTGCAGGCGCAGGCGGCCGGGGTCGAGGCGACCTCGGCGATGAACCCCGTGCTGCTCAAGCCGGGCAGCGACCGTCGGGCGCACGTCGTCGTGCGCGGCCTGCCGGCGGGTGAGCTGCGGGCCGGCGAGTACGCGACCGGCCGCGCCCACCTGGCGCAGGCTGCCTTCGCCGCGTACGAGGAGCTGGCCGCCGCCCACGACCTCGTCGTCTGCGAGGGGGCAGGCTCCCCCGCGGAGATCAACCTACGGTCCGGCGACTACGTCAATCTCGGTCTGGCACAACGGTTCTCGCTGCCGACCGTGCTGGTCGGCGACATCGATCGCGGCGGTGTGCTGGCCGCGCTCTACGGCACGTGGGCCCTCGTCGCCGACGAGGACCGGCCGCTGCTCGCCGCCTACCTCATCAACAAGTTCCGCGGGGACGCCTCCGTGCTCGAGCCCGGCCTGACCGAGATCACGCGCCGCACGGGCATGCCCTCGCTCGGCGTCCTGCCGTGGCTCGAGGACGTGTGGATCGACGGCGAGGACGCCCTGTCCGTCGGCGCCTGGGGCGACCTCGACGACGGCGTGCCGGTCGACCGGCGCCTCACGGTCGCGGTCGTGCGCCTGCCCCGCACCTCCAACGCGACCGACGTCGACGCCCTCGCGGCCGAGCCCGGGGTCGACGTGCAGGTGACCCGCTCCCCCGACCTGGTGCGCGAGGCCGACCTCGTCGTGCTGCCCGGCTCACGGGCCACGGTCTCGGACCTGACGTGGCTGCGTCGCTCTGGTCTGGCCGACATCGTCGTCGACCGGGCGCGCCGTGGCGCGCCCGTCCTCGGGATCTGCGGTGGGTACCAGATGCTCCTCGACGAGATCGTCGACGACGACGGGGTCGAAGGCGGTGTCCTGAGGTGCGACGAAGGAGCCTCGAAGGAGGGTCAGCCCCCCTCTCCCGCAACGGTGCCCGGTCTCGGCCTCCTGACCGGACGCGTCGTCTTCCACAACGACAAGGTGCTCGCGCGTCCCTCCGGGACGTGGCGCGGTCACGACGTCGAGGGCTACGAGATCCACCACGGCGTCGTCGAGCCGATCGGCGGTGAGGACTTCCCCGGGGGCCACGCGATCGGCCCGGTGCGCGGGTCGATCTGGCACGGCACGCTCGAGTCCGACGACTTCCGTCGCGCGCTCCTGACCGATGTCGCGCACGCGAGCGGATCGGCCTGGACCGCGCAGGCGGGCGGGCCCCCCTTCGCCTCACGTCGGGAGCGGATGATCACGACCCTGGCCGATGCCCTCGAGACCCACGTCGACCTCGACGCACTGCTCGCCCTGACGGAAGGATCCCGTTGAGCCCCAACGCTGCCCGCCGCATCCACGTCATCGGGATCGGCGCCGGCTCCCCCGGCCACATGACCGCCGAGGCGGCCGAGGCGCTCGCCGAGGTCGACGTCTTCCTCGTCGCCGACAAGGGTGGCGCCAAGGACGAGCTCGTCGCCGTGCGGCGCGCGATCTGCGACCGGTTCATCCCCGCAGACCACCCCTACGAGTTCGTCACCGTCCCTGACCCTGAGCGCGGCCCGGACGCCGAGCGCGACTCCGCCGCATACGCGCAGGGCGTGCGTGACTGGCACGCCGCTCGCACCGACGCCTACGTGCGGATCATCGAGGACCTGCCGCCCGACGCGGTCGTGGGCTTCCTCGTGTGGGGCGATCCGGCGTTCTACGACAGCACGATCCGCATCGTCGACGCGATCGGCGAGCGGATCGCGACCACCGTGCGGGTCATCCCGGGGATCTCCGCCTTCCAGACGCTGGCCGCGGCGCACGGCATCGTCCTGCACCGCGTCGGCGAGCCCGTGCACGTGACGACCGGTCGCCGACTCGTCGACGAGTGGCGCGCCGCCGAGGCGGCCGGGCTCACGCTCGGGACGGTCGTCGTCATGCTCGACGGCCACCTGCACTGCCGTGAGCTCGCCGCGACCCGTCCGGACACCGAGATCCACTGGGGCGCCTATGTGGGCATGCCCCAACAGGAGTTGCGCTCCGGTCGCCTGGCTGACGTCATCGACGAGATCGTCGAGCTGCGGGCCGCGCTGCGTGAGGAGCACGGGTGGGTCATGGACGTCTACGCGCTGACTCCCGCCCCCTGACTCTGCATTGCCCTATGGCCATGCAGAGTCTTGACGTCGAGAGACTGCATTGCCGTAGGGCAATGCAGTCTCGGGGTCAGCGGGTCCGGGCGGCGATACGGCGGACCGCGAGGCCCTGCAGGACCATCGAAGCGGCAAGGCAGGCGCCGACGCCCTCGCCCGCGCGCAGGCGCAGGTCGAGCAGCGGCTCGAGGCCGAGCTCGCGCAGGACGAGTGCGTGGGCCCGCTCGCGGCTGACCTGACCGGCGAGCAGGTAGGCCTGGGTGGCCGGCTCGATGCGGCTGGCGAGCACCCCGGGCAAGCTGGCGGCCAGTCCGTCGAGGACGACCGGCGCGCCGGCTGCAGCGGCTCCGAGCGTCACTCCGGTGAGCAGGGCGATCTCCGGACCACCGACCATCGCGAGGAGGCGAAGGGGGTCCGACTCCCCCTGAGTCCGGGCCAGCGCTGTGGTGACGACGTCGCGCTTGCGCGCGACCATGTCGGCGTCCGATCCGGAGCCGAGACCGACGGCGTCCTGGGGCTCGAGGTCGAGCAGGGCGCAGGCGAGGGTCGCGGCGACCGTGGTGTTGCCGACCCCGACCTCGCCGAGGCAGACGAGGCCGCCGGACGCCGCCTCGCGGCCGATCTCCCGACCGGCCGCGACGAGGGCCTCGACGTCGGTGGACGTCATGGCGTCGGTGGTCGCGAGGTCGCCGCGCGCCCCCTGCGCCCGGGCCGCGCGCGCACCCGGGACCGGTTGTGCCACACCGGCATCCACCGCGACGACCGACAGGCCGGCGCCGGCCGCGGTGGAGGCACCCAGCGAGGTGCCGGCGACCGTCGCGGCGAGCACGTCACGCGTCGTCGAGGCGGGGAAGGCGCTCACGCCCAGCCCGGTCACCGGGTGGTCCGCACCGGCCAGCACGAGCGTGCCGCCGGTGAGGTCCTGCGCACCGACGGCCAGCACCCGGTTGAGCGCGCGGTCGAGGACACCCAACGACTCCGGCGGCGAGAGCAGCTCGTCGGCGGCGTCGGTCGCACCGACGAGCCGCGTCGGCTCCGGGCCACGCAGGTGCGAGACGGGCTGCTGCGGGGCCGCCTCGTCGGTCGGCCAACGGTCGCGGATGACGACGTGCTCGAGCGGGGTCTTCTTCGACCACGCGGCGCGCTCGAGGCCGGGCGACGGGGGCCGCTCATCGGGCCAGCCGAGGCACAGCCAGCCGAGAGTGACGACGCCCTCGGGCAGGCCGAGCAGGTCCGCGAGCTCGTTCGGGTCGAAGAGGGTCACCCACCCCATGCCGAGGCCGTGGGCGCGGGCGGTGAGCCACATGTTCTCTATCGCCGTGGCACAGGACCACAGGTCGGCGTCGGGGAAGGTCGCGCGCCCGAGCACCCCCGCTGCGGGAGTGCGGCGGTCGCACGCGACGACGACCCCGACGGGCGCCTCGCGCAGACCCTCGAGCTTGAGGTCGAGCATGCGTGCTGCGCGCTCCGAGGCCAGGTGCGCGGCCTGCTCGACTCGTGCGCGGTCGGCCATCGCGGCCGCCCGGTCGCGGGTCGTCGGGTCGGTGACGACGATGAATCGCCACGGCTGGGAGTGCCCGACGCTCGGCGCCCGGTGGCCGGCCTCGAGCACCTGCCTCAGGAGGTCCTCGGGGACGGCGTCCGGTCGGTAGCGGCGGATGTCGCGCCGACCGGCGACGACCCCGGCGAGTGCCTCGGTGACGGCCTCGCCCATCGCCCAGCCGGACGGGTCGTCGCGCCGCTGCGCCGCGCTGCTCATGTCCCCGATCGTCGGGACCGGGCGCGCGTAGCGGCGGGCCTCCCCTTCGCTCACTCGTCGTCCTCCAGATCGCCCTCGACGTCGAGGTAGACCTGCTGCATCGCCCGCACGACGTCCGGGTCCGGCTCCTCCCACAGGCCGCGGTCTGCGGCCTCGGTGAGCTTTTCGACGATGCCGCGCAGCGCCCAAGGGTTGGCGCGGCGCATGAACTCCTGGTTGGCCTCGTCGAGCACGTAGTCCTGCGCGATGCGGTCGTACATCCAGTCGTGCACGACACCGGCCGTGGCGTCGAAGCCGAAGAGGTAGTCGACCGTCGCCGCGAGCTCGAAGGCGCCCTTGTAGCCGTGCCGCTGCATCGCTGCGATCCAGCGCGGGTTGACCACGCGCGAGCGGAAGACGCGGTTGGTCTCCTCCTGCAGCGTGCGGGTGCGCACGGCATCGGGCGAGGTCGA
This sequence comes from Janibacter anophelis NBRC 107843, assembly GCF_001570945.1. Lineage (GTDB taxonomy): Bacteria > Actinomycetota > Actinomycetes > Actinomycetales > Dermatophilaceae > Janibacter > Janibacter anophelis. The sequence goes on along the minus strand of NZ_BCSQ01000002.1, from coordinate 70,287 downwards.
GTCGCCGACGTAGGCCTTGGGCTCGGAGCCGGTCAGCGCGCGCACGGTCGCGACCATGCCGCCGTGGTACTGGAAGTAGTCGTCGGAGTCGAGGATGTCGGACTCGCGGTTGTCGACGTTCTTCGCCGCGACCTGGATGCGGCGGTAGGTGCGCTCCATGTCCTCGGCGGCCGGCTTGCCGTCGAGGTCACGGCCGTACGCGTACCCGCCCCACGCGGTGTAGACCTGCGCCAGGTCGTCGTCGCTGCGCCAGTTGCCGGACTCGACGACCTGGAGGATGCCGGCGCCGTAGGACCCGGGCTTGGAGCCGAAGATCCTTGTGCGCGAGCGGCGCTCGTCGCCGTGCTCGGCGAGGTCGGCGACCGCGTGGGCGCGCACGTGGTTGTCCTCGGGTGCCTCGTCGAGGCCGGCGACGAGGGCGACCGCGTCGTCGATGAGGGCGATGACGTGCGGGAAGGCATCGCGGAAGAACCCGGAGATGCGCACGGTGACGTCGATGCGCGGGCGGCCTAGCTCGTCGAGCGGGATGGGCTCGAGCCCGACGACGCGGCGGGACTGCTCGTCCCACACCGGCGTGACACCGAGGAGCGCGAGCACCTCACCGATGTCGTCACCCGAGGTGCGCATCGCAGACGTGCCCCACATCGACAGACCGACCGAGGTCGGCAGCTCACCGGTCTCCTCGCGGTAGCGCTCGAGCAGGGAGTCGGCCATGGCGGTGCCGGTCTGGTAGGCCAGCCGCGACGGGATCGCCTTGGGGTCGACGGAGTAGAAATTGCGTCCGGTGGGCAGCACGTTGACCAGGCCGCGAAGGGGGGACCCGCTCGGCCCCGCAGGGACGTACCCGCCGTCGAGGGCGTGCAGGACCATCGGCAGCTCGCGTGCGGTCGCGGCGAGCCGCGGCACGACCTGGGTCGCGGCGAAATCGAGGACGCGGGCCACCTCGTCGGCCGCGTCCGGGGCGAGGTCTGGCTCGTGCTCGGCGACGAGTTCGCCTGCGGCAGAGGGCTCCCAACCCCGCGCGGCGAGCGCCTCGACGAGGCGACGGGCCCTCCCTTCGACCTCGTCGGTCGCGGTCGAGGACGCGTCCTCGGTCAGGCCGAGCGCGGCCCGCAGTCCGGGCACCGACCCGACCTGCCCGGAGAAGACCTGGGCGGCGCGCAGGACGGCGAGGACGAGGTTGACCAGTTCCTCCCCCTCCGGCGCCTGCCCGAGCACGTGGAGTCCGTCGCGGATCTGGACGTCCTTGATCTCGCAGAGCCACCCGTCGACGTGCATGACGAGGTCGTCGAAGCCGTCGGCGTCCTCGAGGTCGACGTCGTCACCGAGCCCGAGGTCGACGTGCATCTGCGCGGCGTGGATCAGCTGCCAGATCTCGCCCCGCAGGGCCGGCGCCTTGGCCGGGTCCATGACCGAGACGTTGCCGTACTCGTCGAGCAGCTGCTCCAGCCGCGAGATGTCGCCGTAGGACTCGGCGCGCGCCATCGGCGGGACGAGGTGATCGACGATCGTCGCGTGGGCGCGGCGCTTGGCCTGGGTGCCCTCCCCGGGGTCGTTGACGAGGAAGGGGTAGACCAGCGGCAGGTTGCCCAGGGCCGCATCGGTGCCGCACGAGGCGGACATCGCGAGGTTCTTGCCCGAGAGCCACTCGAGGTTGCCGTGCTTGCCGACGTGCACGACGGCGTGCGCGCCGAACTCCTCCTCGATCCACCGATAGGTCGCCAGGTAGTGGTGCGTCGGCGGCAGGTCGGGGTCGTGGTAGATCGCGATCGGGTTCTCCCCGAAGCCTCGTGGCGGCTGGACGAGCAGCGCGACATTGCCACGGACGAGTGCGGCGGTGACGATCTCGCCGCTCTCGTCGACGAAGACCTCGCCCGGCGCCTCGCCCCAGTGCTCGGTCATCGCCTCACGCAGGTCGGCGGGGAAGCTCTCGAACCACTCCCGGTAGCGGGCGGCGGGGATGCGCACCTGGGCGCCCTCGACCTGCTCCTGCGTCAGCCACTCCTCGTCCTGCCCGCCCGCGGCGATGAGCTCGTGGATGAGGGCGTTGCCGGACGTGGTGTCAGGAGCCTCTCCCGAGACCGAAGGGAGCGGGTCCATCCCCACGAAGCCCTCACCGAGGTCGTAGCCCGCGTCGCGCATCGCGCGCAGCAGGCGGATCGTCGAGACGGGGGTGTCGAGGCCGACGGCGTTGCCGAGGCGGGAGTGCTTCGTCGGGTAGGCGGACAGGACGACGGCGATGCGGCGTTCGGCGACCGGCGTGGAGCGCAGTCGGGCGTGGTTGACGGCGATGCCGGCCACGCGCGCCGCCCGCTCGGGGTCGGCGACGTAGTGCGGCAGTCCCTCGTCGTCGAACTCCTTGAAGGAGAAGGCGACCGTGATCAGGCGCCCGTCGAACTCGGGGACGGCGACCTGGGTCGCGACGTCGAGCGGGCTCATGCCGTCGTCGCTGCCCTCCCAGTCGGCGCGGCCCCAGGTCAGGCACAGGCCCTGGAGGATCGGTATGTCGAGCGCGGCGAGCGCCTCGACGTCCCAGGCCTCGTCGTCCTCACCGGCGGACGCGGTCGCGGGCTTGGTGCCGCCGGCCGCGAGGACCGTCGTCACGAGTGCGTCGAGGGTGCCGAGGTGCTCGAGGAGCCCCTCGGGCGCGTCACGCAGCGACGCGGAGTGGATGACGACACCCTGCCCGCCGGCGGCGTCGACGGCGTCGGCGAGAGCGTGCGCGTAGTCGGTGTTGCCGGCCGCGTACTGGGCCCGGTAGATCAGGACGCCGACGCGTGGCCGGGTGCGACCGGACTCCAGCGCGGCGGGCTCGTCGCGCTCGAGGACGCCCCACTGCGGCAGGGCCTCCGGCGCCTCGAATCCCTCGCCCGTGAGCAGGAGGGTGTCAGCGAGGAAGGCGTGCAGCTGCGCGAGGTTGGCCGGGCCCCCTTCGGCGAGGTAGCGGTGGGCCTCCGCGGCGGTGCCGGGCGGCACGGTCGAGAGCTCCATGAGCGCCGCGTCCGGCTCCTGGGTGCCGCCGAGGACGACGAGCGGGGCGCTGGCGGCGCGCAGGTCCTCGAAGCCCTCCCACAGCCCCTGCGGCGAGCCGAGGTACCGGACGACCACGATGTCCGCGCCGGCGACACGCTCGGCGATCTGCTCGTCGGTCAGGCGGGCCGGGTTGCCCACGACGTAGTCGCTGCCCGCGTTGCGCGCGCTCAGCAGGTCAGTGTCGGAGGTGGACAGCAGGGCGATCTGTGGCACGGGTCGTGCAGCTCCTCAGGCGGGGTTCCGCGCCCCGCGGTCGAAGGGAGGGACCCGCACGGACTCGTCCGGGCCGGCCGATCGGGCGTGTCTGACTCGCGAAGCTCGCTCACAGTGGCGGGACCGTCCCGGAGTTGCACCGGGTTCCGCTCGGGTCGGCTGCGTCGCACTCTACCCAAGGGCGTCCGGGGGCCACGTAGGCTGCTGCGCCGTGGCCACCCCCTCGTCCTCCCGCAGCGGCGCCGACCGCTGCCCGGGGCTGCTCACCCCCTTCGTCTCCGCGGACGGGGCGATGGTCCGGTTGCGGGTGCCGGGCGGGCGCGTGGCGGCCTCGACCTTGGCCGAGATCTGCTCTCTCGCAGGCACCTTCGGCGATCCTGACGTCACGGTGACCTCGCGTGGGAGCCTGCAGCTGCGTGGTCTGCCGGACCCGCTCCCCCGCGAGCTCATCACCGCCATCGGCGACCTGGGACTCGTCCCCTCGGGCGAGCACGACAAGGCGCGCAACATCGTCGCCGACCCGGACCCAGCGCTCGATGACCTCGTCGCCGCGCTCGACGCGGCGCTGCTCGCCGACCCCGGGCTCGCGCAGCTGCCGGGCCGCTTCCTGCTCGCCGTCGCGGGCCCGGGCGGACCGGTGCTCGGGGAGCCGTGGGACGTGGCGATCGTCGACGAAGGGAGTACCGCCCGGGTGCTCGTCGACGGTCGGTCGGTCGTCGTGGACCGGGCCGACGCCGCGCAGGCCGCACTCGACGTGGCGCGGCGGTTCCTGGCCACCCGCCCGGATGCACGCACGTGGAATGTCCGCGACCTGTCGCCCGAGGCACGGGTCGACCTGCTGCCGGGGGGCACCGTCGTCGTCGTGGAGGCCGGCGCGCCGCCCGTCGCCGGGCCGGTCGGCGAGGACCTCGTCGCGCTCCTGCCGCTGGGACTGCTCACGCCCCGCATGGCGCAGGCCCTCGTCGCGTCTCGAGGTTCGTCGCAGAGCTCCTCACACCTCGACGAACGTGGCGAGACCACGATGCGGCTCACCCCGTGGCGGTCGGTCGTCTTGCCGGGCGGGGCCATCCAGGCGGCAGAGCTCGAGACCGCCGGGTTCGTCACGCGCCCCGACTCCCCCTGGACGATCCTCACGGCCTGCGCCGGGGCTCCCGCCTGCGCGCGCACGAGCACCCCGACCCGCGACCTCGCCCGCGAGGCCGCTCCCCTGCTCGACCCAGCCGGCCCACCCGTGCACGTCATCGGCTGCGAGCGCGCCTGCGGCCACCCCGCCCGCCCCCACACCACGTCGCTCACCCCGTCATCCGTCGCGGACATCGTTGCCGCACAACGCTCCCCACTCAGGAAGGCCTGATGGACCCCCTTCGCCCCACCCGCCGCTACGACTACGTCACCGACGGCCAGGAGATCTACCGCCGCTCCTTCGGCATGATCCGCGACGAGGCCGACCTCACGGGCCTGCCGGCCGACCTGCACGGTGCCGCGGTCCGGATCATCCACGCCGCGGGGGACGTCGCGATCACCAGCGAGATCGCCGCCCACCCACACGTGGCGGCCGCTGCGCACGCCGCCCTGGTCGCCGGGTCGCCCATCCTCACCGACAGCAACATGCTCGCCTCCGGCGTCACGCGGCGACGCCTGCCCGCCGACAACGAGGTCGTCTGCACGCTGCGCGACGCACGCGTCCCGGCCCTCGCCGCGGAGTGGGACACCACCCGCGCGGCCGCCGCGGTCTCCCTGTGGGGCGAGCGTCTCGGGGGCTCCGTCGTCGCGATCGGCAACGCGCCGACCGCCCTCTTCCACCTGCTCGAGCTGCTCCGCGACGGCGCACCGCGACCGGCCGCGATCGTCGGCATGCCGGTCGGCTTCGTCGGGTCGGCAGAGTCCAAGGTCGCCCTCGCCGAGCACGACCTGCCCGGCGGACCGGTCCCGTGGCTCGTCGTCCACGGTCGCCGCGGTGGGTCCGCGATGGCCGCCGCCGCGCTCAACGCCCTGGCCAACCCGGACGAGCTGGCATGAGCGACAAGGGCACCGGCCACTTCTACGGCGTCGGCATCGGCCCCGGCGACCCCGAGCTCATCACCCTCAAGGCCGCCCGGCTCATCCGCGACGCCGACGTCATCGCCTACCACTCGGGCACCGGCAAGCAGTCGATGGCGCGGGGCATCGCCGCCGACCTCATCCCCGACGGCGTCATCGAGGAGGAGCTGCGCTACCCGGTGACGACCGGCTCCACCGACCACCCGCGCGGGTACTACGGGGCGCTCGCCGACTTCTACGACGAGTGCAGCGACCGTCTCGAGGCGCACCTGTCACAGGGGCGCACCGTCGTCGTCCTCGCGGTCGGCGACCCGCTGTTCTTCGGCTCCTTCATGTACGTCCACGACCGGCTGAGCCCGCGCTACCCCACCGAGGTCGTCCCCGGCATCACCTCCATGTCGGCGGCCACGGCGGCCGTCGCGACCGGGCTGTGCCGCCACGAGGACACCCTCACGGTGCTGCCCGGCACGCTGCCGGTGCCGGAGCTCGCCCGCCGCCTCGCCGACACGGACGCAGCGATCATCATGAAGCTCGGACGCACCTTCACCGGCGTCCGCGAGGCGCTGCGCCAGGCCGGGATGCTCGAGCGCGCCGTCTACGTCGAGCGCGCCTCCGGCGCAGGCGAGGTCGTCCTGCCGGCGGCCGACGTCGACGAGGGTCGCGTGCCGTACATGTCGCTCGTCGTGGTGCCCGGTGAGGGACTGCGCGACGACGCGGCCGGCCGAGCCGCGGACTTCGCGCGGATCACGGCGGGTGAGCGTGATCTCGAGGCTCGGCCGCAGGCGGCCTCGCACCTCGATCGGCGAAGCGGGACCGTGCACGTCGTCGGCCTCGGCCCGGGGCCGGAGCGGTGGCTCACTCCCGAGGCCTCGGACGTCCTGGCACAGGTCGACCACGTCGTCGGATACGCCCCGTACGTCGCGCGCGTGCCGCAGCGCGAGGGGTTGACCCGACACTCCTCCGGCAACACCGTCGAGCTCGACCGCGGTCGCCTCGCCCTGGACCTGGCGCGCTCGGGGGACGACGTGGCCATCGTCTCCGGTGGCGACGCGGGGGTCTTCGGCATGGCGACCGCACTCTTCGAGTCGCGGGAGACCGCCGTCGCCGAGGACGCCGGCTACACGGACGTGCCCGTGCGGGTCGTGCCGGGGGTCACCGCGGCGCACGCCGCGAGCGCCCTCGTCGGCGCCGTGCTCGGCGGCGACCACGCGCTGGTCAATCTCAGCGACAACCTCAAGCCGTGGGAGGTGCTCGCCGACCGACTCACCGCGCTCGCGACGCACGACGTCACGATGGCGCTGTACAACCCGCGGTCTGCCTCACGACCGGACACGCTGGGCCGGGCCCGCGACCTGCTCGTCGACGCCGTGGGCCCGGACCGCGTCGTCGTCGTGGCCCGGCACGTGGGCCGCGACGCCGAGTCCGTGGCGATCACCCGCCTCGGTGAGCTCGACGTCGAGTCGGTCGACATGGGCTGCCTCGTCGTCATCGGTGCATCGAGCACCCGGGTCACCGACGACGGACGGGTCTGGACGCCGCGCTCGGTGGGGTGAGGTGCCGCGGGCTCAGGCCCAGAAGGGCGGCGGTCCGGCCGGCGCGTCCGCGCGGGGCGACGGGAGGCGGGCGCCGTCTCCCCACCCCTTCGCCCACTCCGGGACGGTCGAGGGCGGCGGGTCGATGCCGAGGAGCTGCCACAGGCGGTCGGTGTCGAGGCCCTTGCCCCGCTGGAGGAACCGCATCCGCACCAGAGCCTGGGCGCACACCTGACCGTCGACGACGAACCGCTGCTCGTAGTACACGCTGACCCGGTCCCAGCCGGCGAGCGCGGTGTGCAGCTCGTAGCGCTGGAGCGGCTGCAGCGAGGTGCGGAAGGTCATCGTCTCCTGCATGACGACCGGCGAGATGCGCTTGCGCACCTGCGCGCGGCCCCAGCCCGAGCGGATCGCCAGGTCGATGCGGCCGAGGTCGGCCTTGGTGAAGTAGACCCCGTTGTTCATGTGCCCGGCGAAGTCGATGTCGTTGGGCAGCACACGCAGCGGGAGGACGCCGTGCTCACCGGGGGCGACGCGACCACGGCGGCGTGCGGTCGCGGCGGCCCAGACGATGCGGAAGATGCGGTTCACCCGCTCATCCTCTCCCGAGGCCACGCCTCGACCACTGTCGGTGCACGGTGCCACGCTGTGAGCATGGCCACGATCTACTGCACCGCGACGAGCCTGGACGGCTACATCGCCGACGACGAGGAGAGCCTGTCGTGGCTCTTCGCGACGCCCGGCCACGACAAGGATCCGCAGGGTCGGTACGGCGACGGCGCGACCCTGGACTTCGACCAGTTCATCCCGACGGTCGGGGCCGTGGTCTGCGGTGCCAACACCTACGCGTGGGTGCACCGCGAGCTGACGCACGACGGGCAGGAGTTCGCCTGGCCCTACGAGCAGCCGTCGTGGATCGTCACGCACCGCGACCTCGACCTGCCGAAGGGGGTGACCTCCTTCGCCGGCGACGTCCGGGAGCTGCACGCGGCCGCGACGGAGGCCGCGGACGGCAAGGACGTGTGGATCGTCGGGGGCGGCGACCTCGCCGGCCAGTTCGCCGACGCCGGCCTGCTCGACCGGGTGTGGATCCACCAGACCCCGGTCACGCTCGGGGCCGGCGCGCCGCTGCTCCCCCGGCGGCTGCGGCTGCAGCGGGTGCGGGTCGAGCGCGACGGCCAGTTCACCGCGATGCTCTTCGACGTCGTCGGCCCGGAGCCGCGCCGCATCGGCGAGGTCGACGGGGCTGCTGAGGTCTACGCCGAGGGTGGACCGTGACGCCGGGCCGGGAGCACGGGGTCGCCTTCGACGCGCCGCTGCGCGACCAGCTCCTCGGTCTCATCGACGAGCACCGCGCCCTGCTCGCCGGCTGTCTCGAGGGGCTGACGGAGGAGGAGGCGCGCCGGTCGCTCGTGCCGTCGCGGACGACGCTGCTGGGCCTGGTCAAGCACGTCACCTTCGTCGAGCGGGTGTGGTTCGAGGAGGCAGTGACGGGTCGCTCCCGCGCCGAGCTCGGGTTGCCGGCCGGCCCGGACGAGTCCTTCGTCCTGGGGCCGCACGACACGATCACCTCGGTCACCGCCACCCACCGCGCCGCCTGCGAAGCCTCGCGTGCGGCGATGACCCGGCTCGATCTCGACGACGTGGTGACGGGCAACCGGCGTGGGCCGCTCCCCATGCGCTTCATCCTGCTGCACGTGCTGCGCGAGCTGGCCCAGCACGGGGGCCACGCCGACATCCTGCGGGAGCAGCTGCTCGCCGCGCGGCGATGACCCTCAGGTGGCGATGACCGGGCCAGCCACCCGGGACAACGCGGCCGCCACCTCCTGCGGCGTCCGCGGCCATCCGAGGTCCGCGGCGTCGTGTCCGAGGTGCCTCAGCAGGTCGACGGACCACGGCGGCCGCAGCCGCGCGGACTCGACGAGCTCGGGATCCGAGAGGGCGTCCTCGACGTCGCCCTGATGCACCACGCCGTCGACGACGAGAGCGACCTCGTGCGCCCAACGCCACGCGAGGTCGACGTCGTGGGTCGACAGGACGACCGTCGTGCCGTGCTGCTCCAGGGCGGCGACCGCCGCGAGCATCTCCTCGACGCCCGCCGGGTCGAGGCCCGCGGTCGGCTCGTCGAGCAGCAGCACGTCGGGATGCATCGCGAGCGCTCCCGCCACGGCCACCCGCTTGCGCTGACCGAAGGAGAGCCGATGCACCGGGCGATCGGCCAGATCAGTGAGCGACAGCACCGCCAGCGCCTCGTCCACTCGGGCCGAGACCTCCTCGACCGCCAGACCGAGGTTGCTCGGGCCGTACCCGATGTCCGCGCGCACGTCGGCGCTGAAGAGCTGGTCGTCCGGATCCTGGGTCACGAGCTGCACGCGCTGGCGGTGCTGAGTGAGTCCCCGACGGGTGTGCCGCAGTACGCCACCCCGGCTGATGACCGAGCCCTCGGTCGGCTCGTGGGCCCCCGAGAGCACCCGCAGCAGGGTCGTCTTGCCCGAGCCGTTGGCCCCGAGGATCGCCGTGCGACGACCGATCCCGATCGTCACCGACACGCAGTCGAGGACCCGCGGGGTTCCGGGGTAACCGGCGTGGACGCCCCGCAGGGCCAGCGCCGTCGCAGCGTCGTCCGGTGGGGTCCAGGACCCGAGTCGGTGGGTCACGACAGTCCAGCTCCCAACGACATCGCTGCCAGAGCGAGCACGAGCGACGCACCCGCCACGACGAAGGGGGTCGACACGTCCCGGGCAGGCACGACCGGCACCGCGCCGACTCCCCCGCGCCCGGCGAGGCCCTCCTCCAGCCGACGCGCCCGGTCCCACGCGCCGACGAGCACCGCAGCGGCGAGCAGCCCGACGGAGCGGCGCGCCGCGCCCCCGCTGGCGTATCCGAGCCGTCCCGCCTGGGCCGCGCGGATCGAGGTGGCCACGTCCAGGAGGGAGAAGATCATCCGGTAGGTCACCGCGGCGATGTCGACGGCGACCTCCGGCACCCGAGCGCGTCGCAGGCCCGCGAGCAGGTCGACCATCGGGGTGGTCGCGGCGAGCAGGACCATGGCCGCGGTGGCGGCGAGCGCCCGCGTGGCCACGAGGAGAGCGCGCGAGGCACTCCCGGCGCCCACACCGACGGGACCCCAGCGCACGAGGTCACCGCCACCGAAGGTCACGGCTATCGTCACGGCTCCCAGACCGATGAAGGCCGCGGGCCCGAGCATCGCGCGCCACCACACCCCTGCGGGGACGCGTGCACGGGCGGTGATGGCCAGGACGCAGATCCCGACGGCGCCCGCGACGACCACCGAGGTCGTCGTCGCGGCGACGAGGAGCAGACCGAGGCAGAGCACGGACTTCTCCAGCGTCGAGCGGGTCCGCCACGGGGAGGACCACGCCGCGTCGTCGAGGGAGAGCCCCATCAGGCGCTTTCGGGCTCGGCGCCGTCGCCGTCCGCGCGAGCAGGACGGCCCCGCAAGCGGCCGAAGACGTAGCCGAGGGCGATCCCGCCCAGCCCGGCCTGCAGGGCGAACAGGCCCGACTCGATCTCACCGCCGGCGGGCGGCATGATCGGCTCGAACCACGGCTCGTGGCCGGCCTCCTCGAGCTGCTCCGTGGCAGCGGCATCGGTGCCACCGAACGCCTCCTCCTCGCCGGCGGCCGCACGACCGCCGAGGTAGAGGGCGATCGCGAGGAGGGCGACGACGGCCAGCAGGACGAGGGCGACGCCGCGGCGCCCGAAGGTCATGACCTCACGCATCGACGGCCTCCTTGTCAGCGGTGCGGAGGACCTGCAGGTCCTCCATCTCGGGACGTGCCCAGGCGATGAGCGCATTGATCAAGAGCACACCGATCAGGCCTTCGACGATCGCGAGCGGCACCTGGGTGACGGCGAAGATCCCCAGGAATCGGGACCACGCCTCGATGAAGCCGCCCTCGGGGTACGCCAACGCGAGCTGCGTGGCCGTCGTGACGTAGGTGGCGAGGTCGGCGACGGCGACGCCGACGAAGACCCGGACCATGAAGGGGGCCGCGGCCAGGAGACGGAAGAGCCCGTACCCGACCCACGGACCGACGACGGCCATCGAGACGACGTTGGCGCCGAGGGTCGTCAGGCCGCCGTGCGCGAGGAGCAGGGCTTGGAAGAGCAGGACGATCGTGCCGAGCAATGCCATGACCGGCGGACGGAAGATGATCGCTCCGACGCCCGTCCCGGTCGGGTGTGAGCTGGAGCCCGTGACCGACGGCAGCTTGATCGCCGACATGACGAAGGTGAAGGCTCCCGCGGCTCCGAGCAGCAGGCGGGCGCTCGGGTTGTCGCGGACGATACGCGTGGCCCTCCGGGTGCCGTGGATGACGAAGGGGGCGGCCACGGCGGTCCACGCGGCGGCCTGGACGGGTGGCAGGAAGCCCTCGGCGATGTGCACGAGAAGCACTCACTCTCTCCGGGATTGACGCGTCCCGGGTCAGGCCATCGCCCTGAGTTCCTGACTCGCGGAAGACCCGCTCACAGTGGCGCGACCGTCCCGGGATCTCACCGGGTTCCTCATCGAAGAGCGATGGCCCGAGTGACCCTAGCGGAGCCCTGACCCGATGTCCGCCGCTGTCTCATCGAGCGCGGCGACCCGCTGGCACGAGTAGAGGTGCGACTCGACGAAGTCCTCGGCCCGCAGTGCCCAACCGACGACGATGATCGCGGCCTGCCGCAGATCGTGCGACTCGACCTGGTCGGCGATGTCGGCGAGCGTCCCGCGCAGCACGATCTCCTCGGGCTGCTCGACCCGGTAGGCCACGGCGACCGGGCAGTCGGCGCCGTAGTGCTCCGCGAGGCGCTCGGCGAGCTCACGGGTGCGACGGATTGCCAGGTGCAGCACGAGGGTCGCCCCCGTCGCGGCGAAGGCCTCGAGCGACTCCCCCGACGGCATCGCCGTCGAGTCGCGCTGCGCTCGGGTGAGGACGACGGACTGGGCGACCTCGGGCACGGTGAGCTCGCGGCCGAGGCGGGCGGCGGTCGCCGCGTAGGCGCCGATGCCCGGGGTGATGTCCCACGGCACGCCGGCCGCGTCGAGACGACGGGTCTGCTCGGCGATCGCGGAGTAGATGCTCGGGTCGCCGGAGCACAGCCGGGCGACGTCCTCGCCGCGCTCGTGGGCGGCGACGAGCTCGGCGGTGATGCCATCGAGGTCGAGGGCCTGGGTGTCGACGAGCCGGGCGGCGGGCGGGCAGTGCTCGAGGACCGCTGCGTCGAGATAGGTGCCGGCGTAGAGGCACACCGGGCTCGCGGCAAGCAGTCGGGTGGCGCGCACGGTCAGCAGGTCGGCGGCCCCGGGGCCGGCGCCGATGAAGTGGACGGTCATGGCTGGTCCTCGGTGTCGGTGCGGGTCGCGGCGAGCTGGACGACGGTGCGGGCGGGGGTCCAGGACAGGAAGCGGCCGAGGGGCACGGCGCGCTCGATGCTGGTACGGGTCAGCTCGCCTCCGGTGCGGGCGTGCAGGTCGAGCAGGGCCGACTCGCCCTCGAGCGTCACGGCGTGCGCGACGAGCCTGGCCCCGGGGCGAAGGGAGGACCACGCCCGCGCGAGCAGGTCCGGGTCGAGGCCCCCGCCGACGAAGACGGCGTCCGCGGCGGGCAGCGCGGACAGGTCGGTGGTGGTCGTGTCGTCGACGACGACGTCGACGCGGCCCGCGAGGCCCAGCGCCTGCGCGTTGGCCGTGATCCGGGACGCGCGGGTCGCGTCGCGCTCGACGCAGGTCGCGGTGGCGCGGTCGACCGCCAGGCACCACTCGAGGGCGACCGACCCGTTGCCCGCCCCGAGGTCCCACAGGTGCGCCCCGGGCGTGGGTCGCAGCCGGGCGAGGGCGCCGGCGCGCACGTCCCGCTTGGTCAGCTGGCCGTCGTGGTCGATGAAGTCCTCGGCGCGTCCCGGTACCGGACCCGCGGCGGCGGCCGTCACCGGGTCGTGGGTGCGGGCCTCGACGCAGACGACGACGAGGTCGGGTGTGGTCCCCGTGAAGGCGTGGGCTCGCTCGGACCGCGCCCCCTCCTCCGCGCCGCCGAGGTGCCAGCGGGCGGTGAGCATCGTTGCGCCCCAACCGTGCTCGGTGAGCAGCCGACCGAGCCGGGCGGGGTCCTCGCCGGTCGAGCACAGGACGACCAGCCGCGCTCGGGGCGCCAGGTGCGGCAGGACGGCCCTGAGGTCACGACCGACGGTGGTGACGACGACGGCCTCCTCCGCGGACCAGCCCTGCCGGGCCCGGGCGAGGGCGTCGCTGCCGATGGCCGGGTGCACCCGGACGGACTCCGGACCGAGCAGCTCGACGAGGGTCGTGCCGATGCCGCTGCGCAGCGGGTCGCCACTGGCGAGGACGACGGCGTCTCCCTTCGCCTCCAGCAGTGCCTCCAGCCCGGGACGAAGGGGGCTGGGCCAGGCCACGAGGTCGGCGTGCGGCGCGTGGTCGGCGACGAGGTCGAGGTGGCGCCGCCCGCCGATCAGGGTCGCGGCACCCGCGACGAGGCCGCGGCGGGCCTCGTCCAGGCCGGCCCAGCCGTCGTCCCCGATACCCACGACGTCGATCACGGACGCCCACATTAGGCCCTCACCCTCCTGTGGCATGCTGGCGCCCGGCGCAGCCCACCGAGGAATCCGGTGCAACTCCGGAGCGGTCCCGCCACTGTGAAGGTCCCCAGGGACCAAGCCAGGACATCGGACTGCGTCCGTCGGTGCGAGCCCGCCCGGCGTGTCTTGACGGCGAGCGCGGACACTCGCCAGGAGGTACTCGTGAACCGCAGTGGTCCCAGCGCACCCACGTATCCCTTCACCGCCCTCGTGGGCGCGGACGAGCTGACCACCGCCCTGGTGCTGAGCGCCATCTCCCCGGAGATCGGCGGGGTCCTCGTGCGCGGTGAGAAGGGCACGGCCAAGTCGACCGCGGTGCGCGCGCTCGCCGCGGTCCTGCCCGAGCAGCGGGTGGCGAGCGGCTGCCGCTTCGGCTGCGACCCCGACCGGTCCGAGGACTGCCCGGACCGTCCCCACGAGGACGCCCCGACGACCCGACCGGCCCGGCTCGTCGAGCTGCCCGTCGGCGCCACCGAGGACCGCGTCGTCGGCTCCCTCGACCTGCGCCGCGCGCTCGGTGACGGCGAGGCCGCCTACCAGCCGGGCCTGCTGGCGGATGCCCACCGCGGCATCCTCTACGTCGATGAGGTCAACCTGCTGCACGACCACCTCGTCGACGTGCTGCTCGACGCCGCGGCCATGGGGCGCAACACCGTCGAGCGCGACGGCGTCTCCATCTCGCACCCGGCCCGCATCACCCTCGTCGGCACGATGAACCCCGAGGAGGGCGAGCTGCGCCCGCAGCTGCTCGACCGTTTCGGACTGACGGTGCACGTCGCCGCGAGCCGCGACCCGCACGTGCGCGCCGAGGTCGTGCGGCGCCGCCTCGAGGCCGACCTCGACCCGGCCGGGTTCGCCGCCCGCTACGCCGGGTCCGAGGCCGAGCTCACCACTCGCCTGGCGGCGGCCCGTGAGGCCGTGCTGCGCATCCGGCTCGACGACCGGACCCTGCGCACCATCGCCCGTGTGTGCGCCGGGTTCGACGTCGACGGGATGCGCGCCGACATCGTCACCGCGCGCACCGCCGTCGCGCACGCCGCGTGGCAGGGCCGGGACGAGGTGACCCGTGCGGACATCCGCGCCGCGGCGCTGCTGGCGCTGCCGCACCGGCGCCGTCGTGCCCCCTTCGACGCGCCGGGCCTGGACGAGGAGCTGCTCGACCGCCTGCTCGACGAGGAGCCCGAGGACGACCCGCCGGGCGGCGATGACGACGGTGCCCCGGACCGCGCGCCGGACGACGCGGACACCGGCGCCCCGGCGGACGCCCCCGAGAGCGACCCCTCGGACGCGGGGCCCGAGGCCGGCCCGTCCGCCCCCTCCGGCCGTGACTCGTCCGGTGACTCATCGGAACGGCCGTCCCCCGCCGAGGGCCCGGAGCAGTCGACTGACGCACAGGGTGAGTCACGGCCGGAGGCACTCGAGAGCCCCGCACCCGGCGCGTCCACGTCGGACACGACCGACCCCACCGGCACCGTCGCCGCGGGCACCCCCTACCGGGCCCGACGGCTCGAGCTGACCGGCGTCGGAGCTGGTCCGAGCGGCCGCCGCTCCCCCGCGCTCACGCCCCGCGGGCGGGTCGTCGGCACCCACCCGGCCGGCCACGAGCCCGCCGGCGCTCCGGTGCACCTGACCGCCACCCTTCGTGCCTCCGCGGCCCGCCGCGCCGGACGCACCGGGCCCACGCGGGTGACCGGCGACGACCTGCGCCACGCGATCACCCGCGGCCGGGAGGCCAACCTCGTCCTGCTCGCGGTCGACGCCTCCGGGTCGATGGCCGCCCGCAAGCGGATGGGCGAGGTCAAGACCGCGGTCCTCTCGCTCCTGCTCGACGCCTACCAGCGGCGTGACCGGGTGGGTCTGGTGACCTTCCGCGGCGCCGGGGCCGAGCTGGCGCTGCCGCCCACCTCGTCCGTCGACGCCGCAGCCGCACGCCTGGCCGAGATGCCGCACGGAGGCCGCACCCCCCTCGCCGAGGGCCTGACCGAGATCGCGAAGGTCGTTGCGCGAGAACGCATCCGCGACCGCAACCAGCGCGCCCTGGTCGTGCTCGTCACCGACGGCCGGGCGACCGCCGGCACCGACGCGCTCGCCCGGGCCCAGCGCATCGCCGACGCGTGGGGCCACACCGCAGACACCGTGGTCGTCGACTGCGAGGCGGGCCGGTTCCGCATGGGGCTGGCCGCCGACCTCGCCCACCGCATGGGCGCCGAGCACATCCCGCTCGAGCAGGTCGCCGCGAGCGGCCTCGTCGAGATCGTCACCGACCGCACCCGCCCGCGAAGGAGCGCCGCCTGATGGCCCAGGGACAGACCCCGATCACCCCGCAGGACGGCCTGACCACCCGGCAACGACGCAACCGCCCCCTCGTCGTCGTCCACGGGGGCACCGGCAAGGGCAAGTCGACCGCCGCCTTCGGCCTGGCGCTGCGCGGCTGGAACCAGGGCTGGCCCATCGGCGTCTTCCAGTTCGTCAAGTCCGCCAAGTGGCGCATCGGCGAGGAGGAGGTCTTCAAGACCCTCGGCCGCGTCCACGAGGAGACCGGCGAAGGGGGTCCCGTCGAGTGGCACAAGATGGGCTCCGGATGGTCGTGGTCGCGCAAGGCCGGCAGCGACGAGGACCACGCCGTCGACGCCCGAGAGGGCTGGGCCGAGATCAAGCGGCGCCTCGCCGACGAGACCCACACGGTCTACGTGCTCGACGAGTTCACCTACGTCATGAAGTGGGGCTGGGTCGAGCTCGACGACGTCATCGACACCCTCACCGGACGGCCCGGGTACCAGCACGTCATCATCACCGGCCGGGACCCGCACCCCCGCCTGCTGGAGATCGCCGACGTCGCGACCGAGATGACGAAGATCAAGCACCCCTTCGACCAGGGGCAGAAGGGCCAGAAGGGCATCGAATGGTGACCCTCCCCCGGGTCCTCGTCGCCGCACCCGCCTCGGGACACGGCAAGACGACGATCGCCGTGGGGATCATGGCGGCGCTCGCCCGCCGTGGCCTGACCGTCGCGCCGGCCAAGGTCGGCCCGGACTACATCGACCCCGGCTACCACGCCCTGGCGACCGGGCGTCCGAGCCGCACCCTCGACCCCTTCCTCGTCGGCGAAGGGAGCATCGCTCCCCTCCTCGCCCGCGGCGCCACCCATCCCGCACCCGCGGACGTCGCGGTGCTCGAGGGCGTCATGGGTCTGCTGGACGGACGGCTCGGCGCGGACGGCTTCGCCTCCAGCGCGCACGTCGCGACCCTGACCCGCACGCCCGTCGTGCTCGTCGTCGACATCAGCTCCACCTCGCGCACCGTCGCCGCCACCGTGCACGGCCTGGCGACGATCGACCCGGCGCTCGACGTCGTCGGCGTCGTCCTCAACAAGGCGGGCACCCCCCGGCACGGCGACGAGGCCAGGCGAGCGGTCGAAGGCGTCGGCGTCCCCGTCTGGGGTGTCCTGCCCCGGGACGCCGCCATGCACGTGCCCTCCCGTCACCTCGGCCTCGTCCCCGCCGCCGAGCGCGGCGAGGCCGCCGCGACCCTCGACCACATCGCGGCCGTCGCCGAGGAGCACCTCGACCTCGACGCACTCCTGCGTGCGGCACACACCGCGCCCGACCTCGACGCACGGCCATGGGATCCGGCCGCTGCGCTCGCCCCCACGGCCACGGTCCCTGAGGTGCGAGGCCGCCCGGCCACGCTCCCTGAGGAGGTCGTGGAGCGACCGTCTCGAAGGGAGTCCCCCGTCGTCGCTGTCGCCGGCGGCCGGGCCTTCACCTTCCGCTACCCCGAGACCGTCGAGCTGCTCGAGGCCGCGGGGGCGCAGGTCGCGGAGTTCGACCCGGCCCGCGACGACGCCCTGCCCGAGGGCACCAGCGCGCTCTACCTCGGCGGCGGCTTCCCCGAGGTGCACGCCCGGGTCCTCACGACCAACCGTCCACTCGTCGAGCAGATCCGGGCCGCCGTCGCCGACGGCATGCCGACCGTCGCCGAGTGCGCCGGCATGCTCTACCTCGCGCAGACCCTCGACGACCACCCGATGATCGGCGCGCTGCCCGCCCGCGCCGCGATGGGCCGCCGCCTCACCCTCGGCTACCGCGACGCCACCTCCCTCACCGACTCGATCATCGGCCCCGCCGGCACCCGCGTCACCGGCCACGAGTTCCACCGCACCACGACCGACCCGCCCTCCGGCACCCCCGCCGCCTGGGACCTGGGCGGCCGCTCCGAAGGCTTCGCCCTCGACCCCGCCGGCACCGGCCGCGCCACGCTCGTCGCGTCGTACCTGCACACCCACTGGGCCGGGTCGCCTTCCGTGGCGGTCTCGTTTGTCGAGGCCGCTGGTTTGTGGCGCTCGCGCACAGACCCGCGTGGTTCCGACGTCCGCGGGCGGAGTGAGATGCCGAGTTCCGACGTCCGCGGATCGGAACGGGCGCCCCTAGGGGCTTCGCACGTGCACCAAGACCCGTCCCATCCCTCACGTTCCTCCTCGCAACCGGCTCAGCCCTTGAGTCGGGGCACCCGCACCCGATCCGTGTCCTTGCCTTCGTCGGCGGCTTGGTCTTCGCGACCGGCCGCGACGACGCCGGTCGACCTTCTTCGGCATCACGGCGACGCCGAGGTGTCGGATGACCTCGTGGACCTGGCTGTCAACGTGCGGCTGACTCAACCCCCTTCGTGGCTGGCGGGGGCTCTGGTCGACGAGCTCTCGCGGGTGGCCGCTTATCCCGATGCGACTGCGGCGCGGGACGCGCTGGCTGCTCGGCACGGGCTGGCGCGGGAGCAGGTGCTGCCGACGAGCGGGGGGGCCGAGGCGTTCACGCTGCTGGCCCGGGCGCTGACGCCGCGGGATGCGGTGGTCGTGCACCCGCAGTTCACCGAACCCGAGGCGGCGCTTCGCGCCGCGGGGCACGAGGTGCGCAGGGTGCTGCTGCGAGCCGAGGACGGCTTCGGCCTCACCGAGGCGGCGGTCGACGAGATCGGCGACGCCGACCTGGTGGTCATCGGCAACCCGACCAACCCGACCGGGGTGCTCCACCCCGCGTCGACCCTGCGGGCGCTGACGCGGCCGGGACGAGTCCTGCTCGTCGACGAGGCCTTCATCGACGCGGTGCCCGGGGAGCGGGAGTCGCTGCTGCCCGGCGACCTGACGGGCATCCTCGTCGTGCGCTCCCTCACCAAGACCTGGGCCGTCGCGGGCATCCGCGCCGGCTACCTCGCCGGTGACCGCGACGTCGTCGCCACCCTCGCCGCCCACCAGCCGCACTGGTCCGTCGGCTCCCTCGCCCTGCGCGTCATGACCGAGACGGCGACCCCGCAGGCCCTCACCGAGGCCGAGCGGGCGGCCGAGGAGACCGGCCGCTGGCGCGCCCACCTGCTCGCGGGGCTGCACGACCTGGCCGTCCCCACGGGGGGCGAGGACGCCCCCTTCGTCCTCGCGCAGGTGGGTGACGGTGCCCACGAGAGCCTGCGCAGCGCCGGCTGGGCCGTGCGCCGGGGCGATACTTTTCCCGGACTCGACCGCACCTGGGTGCGCATCGCCGTCCGCGACCCGCACACCATCGACGGGCTCCTGCGCGAGCTCGGTCACACCCTGCAGCACCGGAGGACCGCATGACCGACGCCACCACCCCACCCACCACCGGGCACGTCCTCCTCGTCGGCGGCGGCCCCGGCGACCCCGGTCTGCTGACCCTCGCCGGCCGAGACGCCCTCGCCGTGGCCGATGTCGTCGTCACCGACCGTCTCGCCCCCATCGCCGCGATCGCCGAGCACGCCCCGCGGGCCGAGGTGATCCACGTCGGCAAGATCCCGCGCGGCGAGTTCACCCCGCAGGAGCGCATCAACGAGCTGCTCGTCGAGCACGCCCGTGCCGGCCGGGTCGTCGTGCGGCTCAAGGGCGGCGACGGATACCTCTTCGGCCGCGGGGGTGAGGAGTGGCAGCACTGCGTCGCTGCCGGTGTGCCCGTCGAGGCGATCCCCGGTGTCTCGTCCGCCTTTTCGGTCCCCGCCCTCGCCGGCATCCCCGTCACGCACCGCGGACTCTCCCAAGGCGTCGCGGTCGTCTCCGGGCACGTCGCCCCCGACGACCCGCGCAGCGAGGTCGACTGGGCCGCGCTGGCGACCTCGCGCCTGACGATCGTCGTGCTCATGGGCGTGGCCACGCTCGGCTCCATCGCCGAGACCCTCATCGCCGCCGGCCTGTCGGCCGACACCCCCGCCGCCTGCATCGCCGACGGGGCCAGCCCCCAGCAGCGCTCGGTCCGGGCCCCCTTGTCGCAGATCGCGGTCGAGGCGGACGCGGGCGGCTTCGCTCCCCCCGCCATCACCGTCATCGGCGAGGTCGTCGACGCGCTCGAGCCCCCTTCGGCGGCCGCCGGATGAGCCTCGGCGAGGGACTGCGGCTGGCGACGGGCACCTTCACCCGCAGCCCGAGCGGGCAGGTGACGATCACGCCCGCCACCGCGCGGTCGGCGCTGCTCCTCGCGCCCCTCGCCGTCGTCCCCCTCGCGCTGCAGGTCCTCCTCGTCTGCCTGACGGTCGAAGTGGGCGTGCCACCGCTCGTCGCCGCGGCCGCCGCCCTCGGCGTCCTCGCGTACGGCACCCGTGCCATGCACCTCGACGGGCTCGCCGACACCGTCGACGGGCTCGGCGCCGGCTGGACCAGGGAGCGAGCGCTCCAGGTCATGCGCAGCGGCGACGTCGGCCCGATGGGCGTCGCCGCCCTCGTCCTCGTCCTCCTCGTACAGGCAGCGGCGATCGCGACGCTCCTGTCCTACGGATGGTGGGGCGCCCCCATCATCAGCGCCGCCGTCATCGCCTCGCGGGCGGCAGCGGCCGTCGTGTGCGCCACGGGACACCCCCCGTCTGAGGGGTCGCGACTCGGCGCCGCCTTCGTCGGGAGCGTGCACCCGGTCACGGCGTTGCTGCTCACGCTCACCGTGACAGCCGTGCTCGTCCTGTCGGTGTGGCCCGTGGTCCTCGCCCACCGCGACGACCCGGACCTGTGGGCCGTCGTCCGGATCGTGGCCGCCGCCGCTGCCGCTGCTCCACTGGGGCTGTGGGCCGCGATCGTCTTGCGCGCCAAGGCTGCTCGGACCTTCGGCGGGGTCAGCGGCGACGTCATCGGCGCCGGGGTCGAGATCGCCCTGACCGTCATCCTCGTGACGCTCACCCTGGGGTGGTGACCGTGCGCATCCTCGTCACCGGCGGTGTCCGCTCCGGCAAGTCCCGGCACGCGGAGTCCCTGCTCCTGCCGCCCCACCTGTCCACCGGCACGGCGGTCACCTACATCGCCTCGGGACCGCAGCGGGACGACGCGGACTGGGCCGCACGCGTCGCAGCGCACCGTGGGCGACGACCGGCTGCCTGGACGACGATCGAGTCCACCGACGCCGCAGCAGCCCTGCTCACCTCGCCCGGGCCCGTGCTGCTCGACTGCCTGGGCACCTGGTTGACCGCACAGCTCGACGAGCTCGCCGCATGGGAGGCCCCCGAGAGCGACTGGGGCCCCGACCTGGACGAGCGGATCGACGCCCTCGAGACCGCATGGCGCACCGCCTGCCACGTCGTCGCGGTGACCAACGAGGTCGGGTGGGGGGTCGTGCCCGCACACCGGTCGGGACGGATCTTCGCCGACCGCCTCGGGTTGCTCAACCAGCGCATCGCCGCGGCTGCGGACCGGGTCGACCTCGTCGTCGCCGGGCAGGTGCTGACGGTCAAGGGCGAGGCGTGAGGCCCTCCCCCGGGACCGCCCGGCTCGATCCGGTGGCCGTCGGGCTCGTCCTCGGATGGCTCGCCGACCGGGCGTTGGGCGACCCGCGACGTGCCCATCCGGTCGCGCTCTTCGGCACCTGGGCCGGGTGGGTCGAGTCCCACACCCACCGCGACTCCCGCAGCGCCGGAGTCGTCACCGAGGCCATCACCCTGGCCCCCGTGCTCGCCCTCGGCCTGACCGCGCAGCGCCTCCCTGCGCCCGCATGCGCCGCCGCGACCACGGCTCTCACCTGGGCTGCCCTCGGTGGCACGAGCCTGGGCCGCGAGGGCACCGCGGTGCACGACCTGCTCGCAACCGGCGACCTGCCGGGGGCACGGCGCCGGGTGCGCAACCTCGTCGGTCGGATCACCGACGACCTCGGCCCCGACGACGTCGCCCGCGCGGCCGTCGAGTCGGTGGCGGAGAACTCGTCCGACGCGGTCGTCGGCACCCTCGTGTGGGGTGCGTTGATCGGCCCCACCGGGATCGTCCTGCACCGCGCGGTCAACACGCTCGACGCGATGCACGGGCACCGCTCGACCCGCTACGCCCGGTTCGGCTGGGCTGCCGCACGCCTCGACGACGTGCTCGGCTGGCTCCCCGCCCGCGTGACCGTGCTCGCCACCAGCGCGGCTTCACCCCGACGCGCCGTGGACGTGATGAGGACCGCGGTGCGCGATGGCCGCGCGCACCCCAGCCCGAACGCAGGACCGGTCGAGGCAGGCTTCGCCGCGGCGCTCGACGTCCGGCTCGGTGGCCGGACCGTCTACGCCAGCGGGGCGGAGGACAGGGCGGTCCTCGGGTCCGGGCGTGCGCCCGTCACGTCCGACCTACCGCGCGCGGTCGCCCTCGCCGATCGTGTCGGCGTGATCACGGTGGCCGGCGCGCTGCTCCTGCGCATCGCGCTGCGACGGACCTGAGTCACGCCGCGGGTCACGGCCGGAGCGCCCCGAGTGCCGTGATCCAGGCCGCGGCAGCGGCGGCGTCGGCCGCCTCCGCGACACCGGCGGCGCGCGGTGGGCGGGCCACGACGACGACGGGGACTCCCAGACGTCGCGCCGCGTCGAGCTTGGCCTCGGTGTACCGCCCGCCGGAGTCCTTGGTGAGCAGCACCCCGACGCCGTGCTCGCGCATCAGCGCCTCCTCGTCGGCGACGGCGAAGGGCCCGCGCGAGCGCAGCACGGTCCACGCCGCGGGCAGGGGCTCCTCCGGCGGCTCGACGAGGCGGACGAGTGCCGACCGGTGCCGCCACGCGTCGACGTGGTGGTGCAGGGTCTGCCGACCCGTCGTGACGAAGGGGGTACCGCCCACCTCGTCCGCCGCCTCCCGGGCCGCGACGTGCGAGTCCACCCAGGTCCACGAGGACGCATCGGGGTGGTCCGACCACCCGGGTCGCGCCAGCCGCAGCAACGGCAGCCCGAGCGACGAGCAGGCCTGTGCCGCATGGGCGCCCATCGTCGTGGCGAAGGGGTGGGTGGCGTCGACGACAGCCGTCACGTCGTGCTCGCGCAGCCACCGCGCGAGCCCATCCACTCCCCCGAAGCCTCCGATCCGCACGGGCCCCGCCGGCAACCGCGGCCGGGAGACCCGGCCCGCGAGCGACGAGGTGAGGGGTACCCCCGCCTCCACGAGGAGCGCGGCGAGGGAGCGTGCCTCGGCGGTGCCGCCGAGGACGAGGACGTGCGTCATGCGGGACAGCCTGTCACGCGCCGGACACCGATCCGCCTGTGCGCCTGCCGCGTGGGACGGTGGGGCATGACGTCTTCGCTACGAGCCGCCGCGCAGGTCCTGCTCGGTGCCTTCCTGGTCCTGGCCGGCACCGCGCACCTGAGCTTCGCCCGCACCGAGTTCCAGGCGCAGGTGCCGCCGTGGCTGCCGCTGGATGCCGACCTGGTGGTCGTCGTCTCTGGGGTCGTCGAGATCGTCTGTGGCGCCGCGCTGCTCATCTCGTGGCGCCATCCACGACGGGCACTGGTGGGGATCGCCGTGGCCCTGCTCTTCGTGGCGGTCCTGCCCGGCAACATCGCGCAGCTGACCGAGCGACGTGACGCCTTCGGCCTGACGAGCGACACCAGCCGGGCGGTGCGGCTGCTCTTCCAGCCCGTGCTCGTGCTCTGGGCGCTGTGGTGCACGGACGTCCTGCAGTGGTGGCGCACCCGCACGCGCCATCGCGACTGAGCGCCGCTCAGGCTGCCAGCCACCCGTCGACGATGCCCAGCACGTCGAGCAACTCGTGCGCCGTGCCGTCCGGCTCCACGTCGACCGTCACCTGCTGGTCGGCGGGGATGTCGCTGTGCGGCACCCAGATCGCGCGCATGCCGACCTCCTGCGATCCGAGCACGTCCTCGAAGAGGCGGTCTCCGACGTACACGGCGTGGGTCGGCGCGACACCGAGGGCGTCGCAGACGGCCTGGAAGGCCTCGCGGTGCGGCTTGACGACCTGGATCTCGGACGAGTACGCATCACCGTCGATGAGGTCGAGCACGCCGTCGCGATCGAAGATCTCGCGGTGGTACTCCCGGCTCCAGATCGTGTTGGACAGGACCCCGACCTTGAGCCCGCGCTCGCGCAGCCCCTCGAAGAGCGGCCGCACCTGCGGGTCGGTGTGGGTGTGCGGCTCCCAGAAGCGGCGGTACGCCGCCAGCGCAACATGGTGCCGGTCCTCACGCGGGTCGATCCCGGCCTCGCGCAGGATGTCGTCGAGGCGGGCGCTGGCCCGGTCCTCGAGCCGCCCACGACGCCACGCGCGGTCCTCCACCGCGAGGATCCGGTCGGCGAGCTCCTGGGCGCGGTCGAGGTCCTCCTGCGGCACGTCGTCGGACTCGATGGGGATCCCGTGCACCTCGCGGGCGAAGACCCGCCACTGCTGCCCCAGGTCGATCTCGTGCCACGGCGTGAGGGTGCCGCCCCAGTCGAAGACGACGGCCTCGACCGGACCGGCCTCGGGACGCTCGGTGACGGTCAGCGGGTGCTGCATCTCGTCGACACTCACGGAGAGGCCACCTCGGCGGTCACCGCGTCGACGGCCTCGGCCACGGGGACCTCGCGCCGGTCGCCGGAGCGCCGGTCCTTGATCTCGACGACGCCCTCGGCCAGGCCCTTGCCCACGACGAGGATCGTCGGCACGCCGATGAGCTCGGCGTCCTTGAACTTCACGCCCGGGCTCACCTTGCCGGCGCGGTCGTCGTAGAGGACGCTGACCCCCTTCGCTTCCAGCCGGGCGGACAGGTCCGCAGCCGTCGTGAAGATCTCGTCACTCTTGCCCGCGGCGACGACGTGCACGTCGAAGGGGGCGAGGGTGCGCGGCCAGACCAGGCCCGCCTCGTCGTGGTTGTCCTCGGCGACGACGCCGACGGCGCGGGTGACGCCGATGCCGTACGAGCCCATCGTCACCGTGACGAGCTTGCCGTTCTCGTCGAGGACCTTCAGCCCCAGCGCCTCGGCGTACTTGGTGCCGAGCTGGAAGATGTGACCCATCTCGACGCCGCGCGCGAGGGTGAGCGTGCCGTCCCCGGTCGGGCTGGGGTCGCCCTCGCGGATCTCCGCGGCCTGGATGGTGCCGTCGGCGGTGAAGTCGCGACCGTGGACGAGGTCGATGACGTGCTTGCCGTGCTCGTCGGCGCCGGTGACCCAGGCGGAACCCTCGGCGATGGAGGGGTCGAGCAGGTAGCGGATGCCCGAGGTGTTCTCCGACCCGAGCACCCCGGGCCCGATGTACCCCTTGGCCAGGCTCGGGTGGCTCGCGAAGTCCTTCTCCTCGAAGGCCTCGACCTCGGCCGGCGCGACCTGCGCCTCGAGCCGCTTGGCGTCGACCTCGCGGTCACCGGGGACACCGATGGCCAGGGGCTCGCGCCACGGCTCGTCGTGCTCCTCGTCGGCGGGGTGCACGAGCGTGACGATGACATTCTTCAGCGTGTCTGAGGCGCTCCACTCGCGGCCGTCGGTGCGCGGGTGGTCGGCGTTGAGCGCGGCCACGAGGGTCTCGATCGTCGGGGTGTCAGGGGTGTCCTCGACGTGCGCCGGGCCGGCGGTCACCTCGACGGGCGCGGCCTGCGGCACCTCGACGGCCTCGACATTGGCCGCGTAGCCGGAGGCGTCGCGCACGAAGGTGTCCTCGCCGTTGGGGCTGACGGCGAGGAACTCCTCGCTCGCGCTGCCGCCCATGGCGCCGGAGTCGGCGTGCACGATGACGTACTCGAAGCCGAGCCGGTCGAAGATCTTGATGTACGCGTCGCGGTGCGCGTCGTACGCCTTCTGCAGGCCGGTGTCGTCGATGTCGAAGGAGTAGCTGTCCTTCATGATGAACTCACGACCGCGCAGCACGCCGGCGCGCGGCCGGGCCTCGTCGCGGTACTTCGTCTGGATCTGGAAGAGCGTGAGCGGCAGGTCCTTGTACGAGGTGTACATGTCCTTGACCGCAAGGCAGAACATCTCCTCGTGCGTCGGGCCGAGGAGCATGTCGGCGTCCTTGCGGTCGACGAGGCGGAAGAGGTTGTCGCCGTACTCGGTCCAGCGGTTGGTCGCCTCGTAGGGCTCCTTGGGCAGCAGCGCCGGGAAGGACAGCTCCTGACCGCCGATGGCCTCCATCTCCTCGCGCACGATCGTCTCGACCTTGCGCAGCACGCGCAGACCGAGCGGCAGCCACGTGTAGACACCCGGTGCCGCGCGCCGTACGTACCCGGCCCGCACGAGCAGCTTGTGGCCCGGGAGCTCGGCGTCCGACGGATCCTCGCGGAGGGTGCGCAGGAAGAGGGACGACATGCGAGTGACCACGAACGGTGCTCCTGGTGGGGTCGAAGGGGGTGTGCCCCGTCAGGATATCCGCTCACCCATGAGCGCCACCCCGGCATTGCGAAGGGCCCGGGTCACGAGGCGCACCGCGGCGCGCTCGGCGCGGTCGGGCCTGGAGAGGGCCACGATCCACCGGGCGGCGAGCACCCCGGACAGGGGGACGAGGACGAGCTCGTCGGCCGTGCGGGTCGTGTAGCGCGGCAGCAGGGCCAGCCCCTCGCCGGAGGCGACGAGAGCGGCGACGAGCTGGTTGTCGCGGATGCGCAGCCGGCGGTGCAGCCCTCGCCCACAGTGCTCCTCGATGCGGTGGAGCACGGTGTCGAAGGGGTAGTCCTCGGGCACGCTGATCCACGTCTCGTCGATGACATCCCGTGGTCGCAGGACCTCGCGCCGGGCCAGGGGGTGGTCCGGCGGCACGGCCACGTCGAGCGGCTCCCGGGTGAGCACGGTGCTGCGCAGGCCCTCGCTCCCTGACGGGACCTCGCTCGTCAGCGAGTGGGCGACGACGATGTCGGCGTCCGCCGCCGCGCGGGCGTAGTCCTGCTCGGCGAGGTCCTGGTCGTCGATGCCCACCTCGACGGCCGAGTCGGCGAGCAGCGTGAGCGTCCCGGGCAGCAGGGCGGTCAGGCCGCTCGGTAGCCCGGCGATGCTCACCCGCCCGGTGGGGCGACCCCGGTGCTCGTCGAGCCGGGACTCGACCCGCGCGAGCGCGGCCGCCACCTCGTCGGCCCCGTCGGCGAGCAGCTCGCCGGCCTCGGTGAGCCGCAGCCCGCGCCCGTGCGGCTCGACGAGCGCGGTGCCCGCGACCCGCTGGGCGGTGCGCAGCTGCTGCGACAACGCCGAGGGCGTGCGGTGGGTCGCGGCCGCGACGGCCGCGAGGCTGCCCCGCTCGCGCAGGTCGCGCAGCAGCTCGAGGTGCCGGAGGTCCATGTAGGCAGCCTACTGACAGACATCATGATTCTTCGCTTGTCCTGCACGTTCCTCCGGCGCACCATCGAGGCGTGCCCATCCGTCACCGTCTCCTCGCCGTCGTCGTCGCCGTCCTCTGGGGCGCCAACTTCATCGCGATCCACGCCTCGCTCGAGGTCTTCCCGCCCTTCCTCTGCGCGGCGCTGCGCTTCCTGCTGCTGGCGGTCCCGACGGTGCTGCTCGTCCCCCGCCCGCAGGTGCCGACCCGCTGGCTCGTCGGCTACGGCATCGGGTTCGGCATCCTTCAGTTCGCCTTCCTCTACCTCGCCATGGACGTCGGCATGCCGGCCGGGCTCGCCTCGCTCGTCCTGCAGAGCTCGGCTCCCTTCACCGTCGTGCTGGGCGCCGTGCTGCTCGGCGAGCGCCTCTCGCCGCGAGCCGCAGCGGGCGTCGGCGTCGCCGCCCTGGGCATGGCGGTCGTCGGGTCCGAGCGGCTCGACGCCCAGGCCGGGCTCCTCCCCTTCGTCCTGACGCTGCTCGCCGGTCTCGGCTGGGCCTTCGGCAACCTGGCCTCACGCCTGGCGGCGGCACCGCGACCGCTGCACCTGACGATGTGGATGACCGTCATCCCCCCGCTCCCCCTGCTCCTGCTCTCGCTCCTCGTCGAGGGCCCCGAGCAGATCACCGCTGCCCTCGCCGACTCGTGGTCGGTCGCCGCGATCCCCGCCTGGCTCGGGCTGGCCTACACGACCCTGCTCGCCACCGTCCTCGGGTCGGGCATCTGGACCTGGCTCATGGCGCGCCACCCGTCGGGGACGGTCGCCCCCTTCTCCATGCTCGTCCCGGTGACCGGTCTGGCGCTGGCCTGGCTGGTGCTCGGGGAGACCCCGGCCCCGCTCGAGCTCCTCGGTGGCGTGCTCGTGGTCGGTGGGGTGCTCTGGGCGTCGCGGACCGTGCGTACGAAGGGGACTCCTGCTGCACGCCATGGCGACATCCGCCTCGAGGTGCACGAGGAGTCCCTCGAGCACACGCAGGTCAGTCCGGCGCGCTGACGACCTCACCCTCCTGCGGCACCCGGATCCCGTCGGCGAGGCGGAAGGCAAGCGGCACCCCCTGCGCCCGTCCCCACTCGATCGTGTCACTGACCTGCAGGTGGAGGTGTGGCTCGGTGGAGTTGCCGGAGTTGCCGCACTCCCCGAGCACGTGACCGGCAACCACGGTCTGCCCCACGCGCACCCTCACACTGCCCTGCCGCAGGTGGGCCAGCACGACGACGTGCTCGCCGACGCCGAGGACGACGTGGTTGCCCGCGAGCGCGTGGTGTCCCTCGCGCACCCGGCTCGCCTGGGTCAGGGCGTAGGGCAGCAGGGCGAAGGGAGATCTCCGCGCCTCGTGGTCCGGCTCGCCGTTGTGGACGCGCAGCACCTCGCCGGCCACCGGCGCCAGGAGCTCGGCACCGAAACCGACGAACCGCTCGGGAGGCTCGGTCGCGACCAGCGAGCGCCACCCCCGGCGCGCGCTGCGACCGCGCGGGTCGACGGCGACGAAGTCAATGGCGTGGCTCATCCCGAAGAGGGTCGTGCCGTGGCTCGGCACCCGCCGCGCCGGGCTCATCTCGGCGCGCCACCGCCCGCGGAAGGGCAGGTCGAGCACGACCGGCTCCATGTCAGCGCACCGCCTCCACGACCCGCGGCAGCACCTGGGCGGCCGGCCCGCGCACGTGGTGGTGGCACATGTCGCTGATCTCGGTGTCCGCCGGGTTGATCTCGATGACGGTCGCGCCCTCGGCCAGCGCCATCGCCGGGTAGCCGGCTGCCGGGTAGACGATGCCGGAGGTGCCGATGACGAGCACGACGTCGCCCGGCTCCAGTGCCTCGATGGCCCGCTCGGTGGCCTCGATGGCCGGGACCGGGAGCATCTCGCCGAACCACACGACGCCGGGACGGACCTCACCTTCGCACCGGGGGCAGGTGGGCGGGTCGATCCGCTCGACGGGCTCGGCGGGCAGCTCGACGTCGCCGGCGTAGGGGGTCGCGCACTCGCTGCAGCGCAGCTCGAAGAGCGAGCCGTGGAGGTGGGCCGCGACGGAGGAGCCGGCGCGCTCGTGGAGGTCGTCGACGTTCTGCGTCGCGATCGTCACCTCCCGCAGGTCGGCGAGCTCGGCGAGCGCCCGGTGACCGGCGTTGGGCTCGACGTCGCGCACGAGACGCATCCGCCACGCGTACCAGGCCCAGACGAAGGGAGGATCCAGCCGGAACGCCTCGGCCGTCGCCAGCTCGCTGGGGTCGAACTGCTCCCACAGCCCGGTCTGCGCGTCGCGGAAGGTCGGCACCCCCGACTCGGCGCTCATCCCGGCCCCCGACAACACGAGCACGCGGCGGGCACCACGGACCGCATCCGTCACGCTCTCGGGCACGGTGGTCGGTGTCTCGTCGGCGATGGTCAAGCGTCCTCCTGGGTCATGGGTTGCTCGTACAGGGCGCGGGTGCCACGGTTGCGGAAGCCGAGCCTCTCGTACAGGGACCGGGCGGGGTTGTCGCACCCGACGGCCAGCCAGACCTCCTGCGCGCCCCTGGCCTGCAGCGCGGTGAGGGACCGGGCGACGAGGTGGGCACCGAGGCGCCGGCCGCGCCACTCCGGCACGACGCCGACCTCCTCGATCCAGCCGTCGGAGAGGGTGACGAATCCGGCGACGTGACCGCGGCGGTCCATCGCGACGCGGGAGTCCTCGGGCTGGAACCCGCGCTGCTCCCGCAGCCACCGCCCCCAGGCGCGCGAGCTGCCCTCGTCGTACCCGGGCTGGTCGGCGAAGGACGCGGCATAGGCGTGGTGGAAGGCCTCGGACGTGTCGTCGGTGAAGGGCAACGTGACCACGTCCTCCGGCCGACGGACGAAGGGGATGTGCTTGAGCCCGTGGCGCATGACCGCCTCGGCGAAGACGCGGTGCAGGCCCAGCTCGGCGAAGAGCGTCTCGGCCTCGGGGCTGACCGAGTCGAGGACGAACCGGACCGGACCGACCGACTGGCCGACGACCCAGGCGGCGATCTCCCGCCCGATCCCCTGCCCCATCGCGGCGGGGTCGATCAGGCCGGTGGCCGTGCGGCCTCCGGCGGCGTCGAGGCCGAGGGCGGCCGCGGCGACGACGTCACCGAGCTCGTCCCGGCCGCAGATCGCCAGGTCGGTGAGGAGGGTGCTGCGCAGGTGGTCGCGGTCGGCGAGGTCGGGCAGCCCGCCGTCACGCTCGAGGCAGGCCGCACCGAGGCGGACGAGCGCATCGAGGTCGTCCTCCGTCGTCGGTGACCACTCGAGCGTGCCCACGCGCTCAACCCCGGGCTGCCCGCAGTGCAGTCCTGATGAGCGGCCACTGCAGGGGCAGCCGGGCGAGCGTCCCGGCGAAGAACCCGGCGGCCTGCGGCGTGCCCTTGCGCTGCGCACGGCGCCCGTGGTCGATGGTCATCTGCACGTTGGCGGGGAAGACACCGGCGAGGAGCGCGACGCTCGCCCACCCGGCGGCCGATCGGGTGACCGGCACGAGCAGCCCTGCGCCGCAGGCGATCTCGACAGCACCGGAGGCGAGGACGAGCTCTCGGGCACGGCCGCGCAGTGGCGCGGGGATGATCGGCTCGTAGACCTCGGGTCGCACGAGGTGCATGGCACCGGCGCCGATGAGGAGGACGGCCAGGCCGGTGGTGGGCAGGTCGGGTCGAGACACGGTGCTCCTGTCAGAGGATCTGGCGCAGGTTGACGCGGGAGAGGTCGAGCAGCTCGTCGCCACGACCGGACATCACGGTACGCAATGCGTAGAGGGTGAAGCCCTTGACCTGCTCCGCGGAGATCGCGGGTGGGATCGTCAGCTCCTGGCGCTCGGTGACGACGTCGACGAGCGCCGGGCCGTCGTGGGCGAAGGCCTCGCGCAGGGCGCCCTCGAGGTCGGCGGCCTCGCTGACTCGCCAGCCCCGGATGCCGCACGCCTGCGCGACCTGCGAGAAGTCCGGGTTGTCCAGGTCGGTGCCGAAGCCGGGCAGTCCGGCGGCCTTCATCTCCAGCTCGACGAAGTTGAGCGAGGAGTTGTTGAGCACGACGATCTTGATCGGCAGGTCGTGCTGGCGCACGGTGAGCAGCTCACCCATGAGCATCGCCAGTCCCCCGTCACCGCTGAGCGTGACGACCTGCCGGTCCGGCTGGGCCAGCTGGGCGCCGATGGCCTGCGGCACCGCATTGGCCATCGACCCGTGGATGAAGGAGCCGATGAGCCGCCGGTCTCCGCGGCACTCGAGGTAGCGCGCGGCGTAGACGACGGGCGATCCCACGTCGGGGATGAAGACGGCGTCGTCGGAGGCGATCTCGTCGACGAGCCGGGCCAGGTACTGGGGATGAATCGCCTGGTGCTTGCGCCGCAGGAGACCCTCCTTGGGCGGCTCGGCGAGCTCGTCGAGCTTGGCGCGGGTGCGCCCGTAGTGCTTGACCGACTCCTCGAGGTGCTTGCGGTCGCCGGACCGCTGCAGCAGCGGCAGCAGGGCGCGGATCGTCTCGCCGACGTCACCGACGAGGCCGAGGTCGAGCGGCACGCGACGCCCCAGGTGCTCACCGCGCAGGTCGACCTGGATGAAGCGCGCACCCTGCGGGTAGAACTGCCGGTACGGGAAGTCCGTGCCGAGCATGAGGACGGTCTCGGCCTCCTCCATGGCCCGGTACCCGGAGGCGAATCCCAGCAGGCCCGTGAGGCCGACGTCGAAGGGGTTGTCCCCCTCGATCTCCTGCTTGGAGCGAAGGGTGTGCACCACCGGTGCGGCGAGGGCGTCCGCGAGGGCGAGCACCTCCCCCTTCGCCCCGGCGGCGCCGGCACCGACGAGCAGGGTGGTGCGGCGTGACGAGCCGAGCATCTCCGCGGCCCGCTGCAGCTGGTCCTCGCTCGGCAGGACGCGCGCGCGGGCGCGCTCGACGACCGTCACCCGGTCGTCGCCGGCCTCGGCCTGGGCGACGTCACCGGGGACGACGAGCACGGCCACGCCCCGCTCCTGGATCGCCGCGCGCATCGCCGTCTCGAGCATGCGCGGCATCTGCGAGGCCTCGGAGACCATCTCGCAGTAGACGCTGCACTCCTGGAAGAGGTTCTGCGGGTGGGTCTCCTGGAAGTAGCCGCTGCCGATCTCGGCGCTGGGGATCTGCGCCGCGATCGCCAGGACCGGGACGCGGCTGCGCTGGGCGTCGAAGAGCCCGTTGATGAGGTGGAGGTTGCCGGGACCGCAGCTGCCGAGGACGACGGCGAGCTCACCGGTCAGCTCGGCATCGGCCGCGGCGGCGAAGGCCGCCGACTCCTCGTGGCGCACGAGGCGCCAGGTGATCGAGCCGTCCTTGCGCATGGCCTCGGTGAAGCCGTTGAGCGAGTCCCCGGGCACCCCGTAGGCGCGGGTGACCCCGTTGGCGCGCAGGCTGGCGATGACGTTGTCGGCGATCGTGCCCATGCTCTCTCCTGACGACGGGTGGAGCCGGTGCCCACCACGCTACCCCGCTCGGTGGAACCTCACCTGTCGCGTGACCGGCCCGGCTGGCAGAGTGGGGCGTACCCGATCGAGAGGACCGCATCCATGCGCGCCGTGTACGCCGAGAGCATCAACCGCGAGGACCCGCTGGCCGGTCTGGTCGTCGGGGAGCGTCCCGACCCCGTCGCGCCGGAGGGCTGGGCCCGGGTGAGCGTGCGGGCCGCGGCGCTGAACCACCACGACGTGTGGTCCCTGCGCGGACAGGGCCTGAAGGCCGACGCCCTGCCGATGATCCTCGGCTGCGACGCCGCCGGCGTCGACGAGGACGGCAACGAGGTCGTCATCCACGCGGTCATCAACGACCCGGCGTTCACCGGCGCCGACGAGACGACCGACCCCCGACGCTCGCTGCTCTCCGAGCGCTACCAGGGCACCTTCGCCGACACCGTGGTCGTCCCCCGCCGCAACCTCGTGCCCAAGCCCGAGGGCCTGAGCATGGTCGAGGCGGCCTGCCTGCCGACGGCCTGGCTGACCGCCTACCGGATGCTCTTCGTCCGCGGTGGCCTGCGCCCCGGGGAGAGCGTGCTCGTGCAGGGCGTCGGTGGTGGCGTCTCGACGGCGCTCATCACCCTGGCCCGCGCCGCGGGGCTGCGCGTCTACGCCACGACGCGCCACGAGGACAAGCGCGACCGCGCCCTCGAGATCGGCGCCCACGAGGTCTTCGCCTCCGGCGAGCGGCTGCCGGTCAAGGTCGACGCCGTCATGGAGACCGTGGGCCGGGCGACGTGGGAGCACTCAGTCCGCTCCCTGCGGCCCGGTGGCCGGATCGTCATCTCCGGTACGACGAGCGGCCCTCAGGTCGACGACGCCATGCTCACCCACGTCTTCTTCCTCCAGCTGAGCGTCATCGGGTCGACGATGGGCACCCGCGACGAGCTCGACCAGCTCGTCCAGCTGCTCCGGTCGACCGGCGCGCGCCCGCTCGTGCACGCCGAGATGCCGCTGGAGCAGGCACGCGACGGCTTCGCCCAGATGATCGAGGGCGAGCACGTGGGCAAGATCGTCTTCACCCTCTGAGCGCCCTCAGAAGAGGATCGTCGAAAAGGTCCCGACGCGCTCCATCCCGATGCGGCGATAGGTCGCCAGGGCCGGGGCGTTGTAGTCGTTGACGTAGAGCGTCGCGAGCGGCGCATGGTCGAGCATCGCCTGCTCGAGGGCGGTGGCCATGAGGCTCGCGGCCAGACCTCGACCCCGCAGCCGCGGCGTGAGCCACACCCCCTGGATCTGGCACGCGCCGAGGGCGACCGAGCCGACGTCGGCCTTGAAGATCACCTCACCGCCCTCGATGACGACGTAGGTGCGGCCGGCGGCGATGAGGCGTCGGATGGAGTCGCGGTAGAACGCGGGGCTACCGGTGTAGGGCCGGTAACCGATCTCCTGGGTGAACATGTGCTCGGCCGCGGGCAGGACGAGGTCGACCTCGTCGAGGGCGGCCGGACGCACCCGCGGGTCGAGCGTGATTCCCCGTCGCGACGGGGGCACGGCAGTCGACAGCAGGGGCTGCTCGGCGCGGATCGCGCGCGGGGGCGGGAAGTCGGGGCCAGCGGACTGCCACAGTCCGCGCACCTCGTCCCGTGGGCCGAGGAAGGAGGCGGAGCGCCGGCGCACCTTGCGCACCTGGGCCGCGAGCGGGGCCCAGCTGGCCGGGGTGGTCTCGACCGGGACGACGTTGGCGATGGTCCACACGAGCGACTCCAACCGCCCGTCCTCGAACCAGCCGTACGCGGCAGTCGAGCCCGCACCCAGGCCGCCGTCGAGGATGCGGCTGGCGACGAAGACGTGCGCCGCAGGGTCACGCGCGCACAGGTCCAGGGCGGCGTCGACGTCGTCGATCCCCAGGAGCCTCGTCGGGTGGCGGGTGCGCAACACCCCGTCAGCCTAGTGACGGGCGGCCGCGCCGGGCGCCGAAGGGGGTCACCCCCTTCGTCCCTCGTCCGCGCCCACCGGGTGGGCCGGGTAGGTCAGCCGACCGTGACGGTCGCGCCGGAGTCCTCGCCGTCGATCGGCTCGCCCATCTCCTCGGCGATCCGCATGGCCTCCTCGATGAGGGTCTCGACGATCTTGGACTCGGGCACGGTCTTGATGACCTCACCCTTGACGAAGATCTGCCCCTTGCCGTTGCCGGAGGCGACACCCAGGTCGGCCTCGCGGGCCTCCCCGGGGCCGTTGACGACGCAGCCCATGACCGCGACGCGCAGCGGGACGGTCATGCCCTCGAGGCCGGCCGTCACCTCGTCGGCGAGCTTGTAGACGTCGACCTGCGCGCGACCGCAGCTGGGGCAGGAGACGATCTCGAGCTTGCGCGGACGCAGGCCGAGGGACTGCAGGATCTGCTGGCCGACCTTGATCTCCTCGACGGGCGGGGCCGAGAGCGAGACGCGGATGGTGTCGCCGATGCCCTTGGACAGCAGGGCACCGAAGGCGGTGGCCGACTTGATCGTGCCCTGGAAGGCGGGCCCGGCCTCGGTGACACCGAGGTGCAGCGGCCAGTCGCCGGCCTCGGCGAGCAGCTCGTAGGCGCGCACCATGGTCACCGGGTCGTTGTGCTTGACCGAGATCTTGAAGTCGTGGAAGTCGTGCTCCTCGAAGAGGCTCGCCTCCCAGACCGCGGACTCGACGAGGGCCTCGGGGGTGGCCTTGCCGTACTTCTCGAGCAGGCGCTTGTCGAGGCTGCCGGCGTTGACGCCGATACGGATCGAGGTGCCGTGGTCCTTGGCCGCCTTGGCGATCTCCTTCACCTGGTCGTCGAACTTGCGGATGTTGCCCGGGTTGACGCGCACGGCGGCGCAGCCGGCCTCGATCGCCTGGAAGACGTACTTCGGCTGGAAGTGGATGTCGGCGATGACCGGGATCTGGCTGTGCTGGGCGATCTCGGCGAGGGCGTCGGCGTCGTCCTGGCTCGGGCAGGCCACGCGCACGATGTCGCAGCCGGCGGCGGTCAGCTCGGCGATCTGCTGGAGGGTGGTGTTGACGTCCGAGGTCAGCGTCGTCGTCATCGACTGCACCGAGATCGGCGACTCGCTGCCGACACCGACCGAGCCGACCTTGATCTGGCGGGTGGGACGACGGGGCGCGAGCACCGGGGCCGGGGCCTTGGGCATTCCGAGGGAGACGCTCATGCCCTCCATTATGCGTCCCGGATGCTGGATGTCCGCTGGACCCCTCAGGTGAGCCGCACCGGCTTGACGATGTCGGCGTAGACGAGCAGCAGGGTCATGCCGATGAAGGCCACCGCCACGACGTAGGCGAGCGGCATCGCCTTGGCGACGTCGACCGGGCCGGGGTCGGGCAGGCCGCGCACCTTGGCCCAGCCCTTCTTGACCGCCTCCCACAGGGCGCCGGCGACGTGCCCGCCGTCGAGCGGCAGCAGCGGGATCGTGTTGAAGGCGAAGAGCACGAGGTTGAGCGAACCCATGAGGCTGAGCAGCAGGATCGCCTTGTCGCTCGTGTCACCGAAGACGTCGGAGCTGGCGACCTCACCAGCGACGCGGCCGACGCCGACGACCGACATCGGGCCGTTGGGGTCGCGCTCGGCGCTGCCGAAGGCGGCCTCCGCGACGCCGACGAGCTTCTGCGGGATCTTCACGAGCAGGCCGTAGGTGTCGGCCAGGGCGTCGCCGAAGAGACCCGGCACGGCCGTGATGGGCTGCTGCTCGACCTCACGGCTGCCGCTGGCCCCGAGGAACCCGGCCCGTTCGGTGACGAGCTCGCCGCTCGCGTCGCGCTCGACCTGGCCGTCGTCGGTGTAGACGGGCATGTCGAGGACGATCGGGTCGGCGGTGAGGGTGCGGGTCGCCCCGTCGCGCTCGACCTGCATCGTCAGGGGCTCGTCGAGGTTGTCGCGGATCGCGGTGCGCACATCGGTCCACGTCGTCACGGGGGCGCCGTTGATGGCGGTGATCGTGTCGCCGGGCTTCAGACCCGCGGCATTGGCCGGGGCGACCGGCATGTCGTCGGTGCACTCGGTGGCGGCCTGCTGGCCCATCTGCTTGATGTCGACGCACTCGTTGACCGACGAGATCGTCGGGGTCGTGACGGTGATGCCGTGCAGCGTGAAGATGCCGGTGAAGAGCACGAGGGCGATGAGCAGGTTCATCACCGGTCCGCCGAGCATGACGACGATCCGCTTCCAGATCGGCAGCTGGTAGAACATCCGCCCGTCGTCGCCGGGCTGGACCTCCTCGAGCGCCTGCTGGCGGGTCTCCTCGATCAGCTGGCTCATCCGGCCCGTGCTCGAGCTGCGCATCGTGCCCTCGGCCTGGTCCTTGGCCGGGGGGAACATCCCGATCATCCGGATGTAGCCGCCCAGGGGGATCGCCTTGACGCCGTACTCGGTCTCACCGCGCCGGCGCGACCAGATCGTCGGGCCGAAGCCGACCATGTACTGCGGCACCCGTACGCCGAAGCGCTTGGCGGGGACCAGGTGGCCGATCTCGTGCAGCGCGATGGACAGCCCGATGCCGAGCACCGCGAGCAGGACCCCCAGGACGTAGAGCATGGATCCATCGTCTCACGCGCACCGGTGGCCTCCGGGGCACGAGCAGGGCGAAGGGGGGTCACCCCCGCAGGATCGACCGCGCCTCGTCGCGCGCCCAGGCATCGGCGGCGAGCACCCCGTCGACCGAGTGCGCGTCGAAGGCCGCGTCGTCGTGGCGGTCGACGACCGCGGCGATCGTGTCGACGATGTCGGTGAACCGGCAGGCGCCCTCGTGGAAGGCGTCGACGCCCACCTCGTTGGCCGCGTTGTAGACCGCGGGGTGGGTCCCGCCCGCCGCGCCGACCTGCTGCGCCAGGCGCACCGCGGGGAAGGCCTCGTCGTCGAGCGGCTCGAATCGCCAGTCCTGCGCCTGCGTCCAGTCGACCGGCGTCTCGACGTCGGTGAGCCGCTCGGGCCACGACAGCCCGAGCGCGATGGGCGCGAGCATCGTCGGCAGCCCGAGCTGCGCGATGACCGCGCCGTCGTGGAACTCGACCATCGAGTGGATGATCTGCTGCGGGTGCACGACGGCGTCGATGCGCTCCATCGGCACGTCGAAGAGCAGGTGCGCCTCGATGAGCTCCAGCCCCTTGTTGACCAGGGTCGCCGAGTTGGTCGTGATGACCCGCCCCATGGCGAAGTTGGGGTGCTTGAGCGCCTGCGCGGGAGTCACGTCACGCAGCGCCTCCCGGCCCATCCCGCGGAAGGGCCCGCCGCTCGCGGTGACGACGAGCCGGCGCACCTCCTCGGCCCGACCGGCGAGCAGTGCCTGCGCGATCGCGGAGTGCTCGGAGTCGACGGGCACGATCTGCTCCGGTGCCGCGAGGTCCTTGACGATCGGGCCGCCGATGATCAGCGACTCCTTGTTGGCCAGGGCGAGCCGGGCACCGGAGCGCAGCGCGGCCAGGGTCGGGCGCAGCCCGATCGCCCCGGTGATGCCGTTGAGCACGACGTCGGTCGGCGCCGCGGCCGCCTCGGTCGCGGCCTCCTCCCCCACGACGACCTCGGGGGCGTACCCGGTGACCCCGGCGGCGTCCGCCGCGGCGGCGATGGCCGCGGTCAGCTCCTCGCGGGTGCCGGTCGCGGCCGCCACGAGCGAAGGGAGATGACGCGCGGCCTGCTCGGCGAGCAGCGCGATGTTGGCTCCTCCGGAGAGCACCTCCACCTCGAAGCGGTCCGGGTGGGCCTCGATGACCTGCAGGCCCTGGGTGCCGATCGACCCGGTCGACCCGAGGAGCGTGACGCGGGTGCTCATGCGTCGGCCCCGCGCCGGCTGTCG
Source organism: Janibacter anophelis NBRC 107843 (assembly GCF_001570945.1). Taxonomy (GTDB): domain Bacteria; phylum Actinomycetota; class Actinomycetes; order Actinomycetales; family Dermatophilaceae; genus Janibacter; species Janibacter anophelis. Next base: position 32,126 of record NZ_BCSQ01000002.1, on the reverse strand, counting down.
GCGATCGCCTCACGGCGGGCCAGCCGGTTGGCCCGACGGATCTCCGCCTCGCGGAAGCGGCGCTGCTCCTCGGGGGTCTCGATCGCCAGCTCGGGGACGGGACGGGTCCCCCCTTCGGCATCGACGGCGACGAAGACCAGGTAGGCGCTCGCGACGTGGACGCGGTCGATCACGGCGTCCCAGCGGTCGACCTCGGCCCGCACGCCGACCTCCATCGACGAGGTACCGGCCCAGTTGACCTGGGCGCTCACGTGGAGCACGTCCCCGACCCGCACGGGGTTGAGGAAGGCCATCTCGTCCATCGCCGCGGTCACGGCCGGGCCCTGCGCGAAGCGGTTGGCCGAGACGCCGGCCGTGTCGTCGACCATCTTCATGATGTTGCCGCCGTGGACGTTGCCCAGGAGGTTGGCCTCGGCCTGGGACATGACCCGGGAGAGCGTGATGCGGGTGTCGGTGGGTGTCGTCACCGGGCCATCATGTCAGCGTGACCGATGCACTCATGTGGGGCGCTCTCGCCGCCTCGTCGCTGCTCGTCGGCGCGCTGCTCGGCGTCGCACGTCGCTGGCCGGGGCGGCTCGTCGGGCTCGTGCTCGCCTTCGGCGCGGGCGCGCTCATCGCCTCCGTGGCCTTCGAACTCGCCGAGGAGGGACTGCAGGCGGGCGGCCCGGTCCCGGTCGCCGTCGGCATCGCCCTGGGAGCCGTCGCCTTCGCCGGCGGCAACCTCGCGATCCAGTCGCTCGGCGCCCGGCGGCACCGCGGCCACCCGGAGCGGGAGGAGGGCGGCGGCACGGGGCTGGCCTTCGGTGCCTTCCTCGACGGCATCCCCGAGCAGGCCGTGCTCGGCATCGGGCTCGCCTCGGGCGGCGGGGTGAGCGTCGCGCTGCTCGTCGCGGTGTGGATCTCCAACCTGCCCGAGGCGATCGGCTCCGCCGCCGACATGCGAGGTGAGCGCAGCCGGCGGGCGATCCTGCTGCTCTGGGCCGGGGTCAGCGGGGTCTGCGCGCTCGCGACCCTCGGCGGCTACGCGCTCGCCGATGTGTCCGGCGAGACGGGCGCGAGCGTCATCAACGGCTTCGCCGCGGGCGCGCTGCTCGTCATGCTCGTCGACGAGATGATCCCGGAGGCGCGGTCCAAGGCGGGCGCGGCCGCCGGGCTCGCCACGGTCGTCGGCTTCGCCCTCGCGGCCGGCCTGTCCAAGCTCACCTGACTCTGCATTGCCCTACGGCACTGCAGAGTCTTGACGTCGAGAGGTTGCATCTCCCCGGGGAGATGCGCACTCAGCGGTCGGCGACGACGATGCTCAGGTCGGGGTACTCGCCGTCGAGGTCGGACAGGACCTCGAGCACGCCCGGGTCGGTCCCGGTGCCCTCGGTCTCGAGGTGCGGGTCGGGGGCGTCGTGCCGTCCCGGGCGCCACACGAGGGTCCACGGGTGGTCGTGCCGGTCCGCGACATCGCGCAGGCAGTCCAGGAGCGCGTCGAGGTTGCGGCCGAACCACTCGGGGAAGAGCAGCGCCTCGGCGAAGCGGTCGTAGATCTCCTCGCGGTCCGCGCCCCCGTCGACGAGGTGCACGTGGTCGGTCCCGGCGACGGCACGGGCGAGCAGCCCGTCGACACCCGCGGCCTCGATGTGGATCACTGCCCCTCCTCGATCTGGCGGAAACTGTCGTAGTGGTCGTCGGTGTAGTAGCGGTCGCCGGCCTCGCCGCCGACGATGCGGCGTGCGCCGCGGTCGTCCTCGCCGGGCGTCGGCACCGTGTACTCGCGGTAGTACCCGCGCTGCTGCGAAGGGAGGATCCCCTCCCTGTTCTGGAAGGTGATCCCGTCGCGGTCGTACGGGAAGGGCCCGCCGGAGCGGATCAGCTCGAGCGTCTCGCGACCCTCCGGCGGCAGCGCGGACTCGGCGATCGTCGCCAGGCCCGAGTCCGGGGTGGCACCGCCCGACGACGGTGCGGCAGAACGGGTCTCGGACGTCGCGCTCGTGGCCCCGCCGTCGCCGGAGCCCCCCGAGTCACCGCCGGAGCCGCCCGCGACGACGATCCACGCGGCGAGCAGGATGAGGAGCAGGCCCCCGACCAGCTGCAGCCGGTTGCGCCAGGTCCGCGACACGTCAGAGCGCCAGGCCGACGTACTTGGTCTCGAGGTACTCCTCGATGCCCTCGAATCCCCCTTCGCGCCCGAAGCCGGAGTGCTTGACCCCGCCGAAGGGGGCGGACGGGTTGGAGACGATGCCCTGGTTGATGCCGACCATGCCGAACTCGAGCGCCTCGGCGACCCGGATCGTCCGGGCGGTGTGCTCGGTGAAGACGTACGCGACGAGGCCGTACTCCGTGGAGTTGGCGAGGCGGACCGCCTCGTCCTCCGTGCGGAAGGTCGTGATCGGCGCGACCGGACCGAAGATCTCCTCCGTGAGCACGCGCGCGCTCGCAGGGACGTCGGTGAGGACGGTCGGCGGGTAGAACCAGCCCTTGCCCGAGGGCACCTCGCCACCGACGAGGGCGCGGGCGCCCTGCGCGACCGCGTCGTCGACGAGCTCGGCGACACCGGTGCGCGCCTTCTCCGTGATGAGCGGGCCGACGTCGACCCCCTTCGTCGTGCCCTTGCCCATCGACAGCGCACCCATCCGGTCGGCGAGCGCGGTGGCGAACTCGTCGGCGACGGACTCGTGGACGATGAAGCGGTTGGCGGCCGTGCACGCCTCGCCGATGTTGCGCATCTTGGCGAGCATCGCGCCCTCGACCGCGCGCTCGAGGTCGGCGTCCTCGAAGACGACGAAGGGGGCATTGCCCCCGAGCTCCATCGACGTGCGCAGCAGCTGCTCGGAGGACTGCTCGACGAGCTTCTTGCCCACCTGGGTGGACCCGGTGAAGGTCAGCTTGCGCAGGCGCGGGTCGCGGATGATCGGCTCGCTCACCTCGCCGGAGGACGTCGTCGGCACGACGTTGAGCACACCGGCGGGCAGCCCGACCTCCTCGAGCAGCCGGGCCAGGGCGAGCATCGTCAGCGGGGTCTCGTGGGCGGGCTTGACGACGCTCGTGCAGCCGGCGGCGATGGCGGGCCCGATCTTGCGGGTGCCCATGGCGAGCGGGAAGTTCCACGGCGTGATGGCGAAGACGGGGCCGACGGGCTGCTTCATCGTCATCAGGCGGGTGCCGCCCGACGGGGCCACGGCGTAGCGTCCGTGGATGCGCACGGCCTCCTCGGCGAACCAGCGGAAGAACTCGGCACCGTAGGTCACCTCGCCGCGGGCCTCGGCCAGCGGCTTGCCCATCTCGAGCGTCATGAGCATGGCGAAGGTGTCCGCCCGCTCCGTGAGCAGCTCGAAGGCCGAGCGCAGGATCTCCGACCGGGCCCGCGGGTCGGTCGCGGCCCACTCGGCCTGCGCGGCGACGGCGGCGTCGAGCGCGGCCTTGCCGTCGGCCACGGTCGCGTCGGCGACCTCGACGAGCGTCTTGCCCGTGGCCGGGTCAGAGACGGCGAAGGTGGCTCCCTCACCGGCGTCACGCCACCGACCTCCGACGAAGAGCTGGGTGGGTGCGTACTCGAGGGCTGACTTCTGCGTCACGGCTGCCATGGGCCCTACGTTACGACCAACGGCCCCGCGGTGCGACTGGCGTAAATCCTCCGGTTTTGACACGCTTGTACCGATGAACTTCCCGCCGAAGCCCTCGGAGGCCGCCATGACTGTCACGACCCCCTTCGCCCGGGTCCTCCTCGACCAGGCGCACAGCAGCGCATGGTCGCTCGACGCCACCGTCGCCGAGCGGATGAACCCCGCCAACCCCGGCGACGCGAGCCTGGCCCGCGCCGCCGCAGTGCTGCGCGAGCGCGGCACCGAGGTCCTCGCGCACACCGACGGTGAGCTGACGGCCGCGGCCCTGGCGGACGTTGACGTCCTCGTCATCGCCCACCCCGCCGCTGCCTCCAGCGAGCGCGTCGCCGGCGACCTGCCCCCGGCCCTCTCCCCCGGCGAGATCACCGTGGTCACCGAGCACGTGGCGAAGGGGGGCGGTCTCGTCGTCCTCGCCGAGTGCGACCACGACGCCCACGGCAACAACCTCAACGACCTGCTCGCTCCCTTCGGCCTGCGGATCGTCTCCACCCTCGTCCACGAACGCGCCGACGGCGGCCGGCGCCACCTGGGCAACGCGACCTGGGTCCTCGGCGAGACCGGCGCCGGTCCGGGACAGGGGGTCATGGCCGGGATCGGCGAGGTGTGCTTCTACCGCGCCGGCACCATCGACGTCTCCGGCGCGCCGGGCGCACGCGTCCTCGCACGCAGCTCCGCCAGCGCCCACCCCGCCGGCCAGCCGCTCGCGGTCACGCTCGAGCACGGCGCCGGGCGCGTGGTCGTCCTCGCCGACTCGGACCTGGTCGGCGACGACTCGATCGGCGAGCTCGACCACGAGGAGCTGTGGGTCAACCTCGTGACGTGGGCGGGGAACGGGACGCAGGGCCTCGAGGCTCCGGCCGCGGACGGCCTGCGCACCGCCCACGCGGAACGTGGGACCCAGACCAGCGTGGTGGGGGCCGATGACCCGGCCTGGCGCGCGCTCAAGGCGGCGGTCGAGGAGCTGCGGCTGCTCCAGACCAAGGACGGGTCGCTGCGCGAGGACGCCGACCGCGAGCGCGCCACCGCGCTCGTCGCGACGATGGTCGAGCGGATCGCCGAGCTCGTCCCGCGTTTCCCACACGACGCGGACTACCTGGCCGCCCTGCCGGTGGATCTCCAGCGGTGGGTCGACGGCGGCTTCGGCGTGCCGGACTTCCTCGACTCGCTGCTCGCCTTCCGCCCCGACCAGCACCGGGTCGACGGCGCCGAGCACCTCGTCGTCTTCCCGATGTACACGCAGAACGGCAACCTCGACCGCGTCTTCGAGGCCGTCCTGCTCGACGTCATGTGGCCGCAGTGGCTCGCCGACGTCGAGGCGCGCTACGACAACCCGATGTTCCTCCCGGTGCGCTTCATCGACCACACGCCCGGCTACGACACCAACTCGGCCGTGCTCTTCCCCGAGACCGTCGCCGTGCGCGAGGTGCCGACCTTCCACTGGGGGGCGATCTTCTGCGACCGCGAGGCCGCGCGCTTCCGCCGCGTCACGGCCGCGTCCGCCGACGTCCTCGGCCTCGACCTGCCGCCCGAGGGTGAGCGCCTCGTCGCCTCCCAGGAGGTGGCGCAGGCGACCTTCGCGATGTGGGACCTCATCCACGACCGCACGCACAGCCACGGCGACCTGCCCTTCGACCCCTTCATGATCAAGCAGCGGATGCCGTTCTGGATGTACGCCCTCGAGGAGCTGCGCTGCGACCTCAACACCTTCCGCCAGTGCGTGCAGCTGGCCCACGAGGGCCACCCGTACGCCCGCTCGGTGCAGCTGGCGATCCTCTTCGACCGCCTCTTCCGTTTCCCCGTCACCGGTGACCGGGTGCGCAACTACGACGGCCTCGGCGGGCAGCTGCTCTTCGCCTGGCTGCACAAGCGTGGCGCGCTGCGCTGGACCGACAACACCCTGACCTTCGACTGGGCGCAGGTCCCGGCTGCGGTCGTCGCCCTGTCCGACGAGGTCGAGACGCTCTACCGCGACGGCATCGACCGCTCGCGGGTCGGCCACTGGATGGCCGCGCACGGCTTCATCGCCGGCTATGTCGCGCCGCACCCGGCGTCGGCGTGGGCGAAGGGGGCGGAGCACCTCCCCCTCGACGGCCCGCCCAAGGGGCTGACCGACCTCGTCCAGCCGGACGAGTTCCCGCTCAACGTCTTCTACGAGGCCCTGCGCAAGAAGCTGGCACCCGTCATCGAGTCCACTCGCGGCATCACCGGGACGCACGACCCGCGCGCCGCGGAGCGTGACACCGAGGCTGTCAGGATGTCCGCGTGACCGACACGAGCACCCAGGCCTCCCCCTTCGCCCCTCTGCACGACCCGTCCTCCCGGGGCTTTGCCAGCGACAACTACGCCGGCATCCACCCGGAGGTGCTCGCCGCGCTCGTCGCCGCCAACGGTGGCCACCAGGTCGCCTACGGCGAGGACGTGTACACCGCGCGGCTCACCGACGTGCTGACCGAGGTCTTCGGCACGACCGTCGAGGTCTTCCCGGTCTTCAACGGCACGGGCGCCAATGTCCTTGCGCTGCAGGCGTGCACGCCCCGCTGGGGGTCCGTGCTCACGACGAGCAGCGCGCACATCCACGTCGACGAGGCCGCCGCCCCCGAGCGCGTTGGCGGGCTCAAGGTCAACGTCATCGACACCCCGGACGGCAAGCTGACGCCGGAGCTGATCCGCGCCTACCCGGACCGCGCCGGCGACGAGCACTTCGCGCAGATCGGGGTCGTCTCGATCACCAACTCGACCGAGGTGGGCACGGTCTACTCGCCCGACGAGATCCGAGCGATCGCCGACCTCGTCCACGAGCGCGGTTGGGTGCTGCACCTCGACGGCTCGCGCCTGTCCAACGCCGCGGCTGCCCTCGGGGTCGAGCTGCGCGAGCTGACGAGCGATGCCGGGGTTGACATCCTCTCGCTCGGTGGCACCAAGGCCGGGGCGATGCTCGCCGAGGCGGTCGTCGTCCTCTCCCCCGACCGGGTAGCCGGCGCGACCTTCCTGCGCAAGCAGTCGATGCAGCTGGCGAGCAAGATGCGCTTCGTCTCGGCGCAGCTGCTCGCGCTCTTCGATGGCGACCTGTGGCGGCGCAATGCCGAGCACGCCAACGCGATGGCCCGACGTCTGGCCGACGGCGTCGCCGACATCGACGGGCTGCAGCTGCCGCACGCGGTCGAGGCCAACGCCGTCTTCCCGGTCCTGCCGCGCGAGGCCAGCGAGCGGCTCATGCGCTCCTTCCGCTTCTACTTCTGGGACGAGACGACCGGTCAGGTCCGGTGGATGTGCGCCTGGGACACGACCGAGAGCGACGTCGACCGCTTCGTCGAGGCGGTGCGCGCCGAACTGCGCTGACGGCTGTCGGCTTGCTCACACTTCGCCGAAATCGGCCGTGTGCACAGGAAGTACACAGACTGTTCAACTACAACTGAAGGGTGGCCCGCCTCCCCCGACTGACGAGCGCACCGGTTCTCGCCGGTGTGCTCGTCGTCTTCACGGCGCTGGCCGCCGGCCCCCTTCGCCCGTGGGACGAGATGCTCCAGGGCTACTGGGCCAAGCAGTACACCCCCAACTGGGCGACCTTCCTCGACAAGGTGCCCAATGCCGTGGCCGGTCAGGCGGTCTGCCTACCGGTCCTGCTGGCCGTCGCGCTCTTCCTCGCCCACAAGCACCGCACCTGGCATCCGCTGGCAATCGTGGCGGCCGCCGAGATCGGCTTCTACGTCGGCATCGGCGGGATGAAGGTGCTCCTCGGTCGCACCGCACCCGCCGCGGGCGACGGGGGGTTCTGGGAGGGAGGCGTGCTGGCGCACGGGTGGTACGGCATCGCCTACCCCTCGGGCCACGCGGCCGAGGCGATCCTCATCTACGGTGCCGCCGCGTACCTGCTGCGCGGATATGCCGGTCCCGACATGCGCCTGCGCAGCCGGCTCAACTGGCTCGTGGGGCTCATCGCCCTCAATGCCACCGTCGTCGCCTTCTACCTCGGGTTCCACTGGCCCACCGACCTCATCGCCGGTCTGCTCGCCGGTGGGCTCGTGCTGCGGGTCATCGTCGACGTCGACCGCGCGGTCGCGGCGCGGGGCCTGCCCTTCGGCTGGACCTACGCGCTCCCCCGCCGCCGTCCCGAGCCCGAGCCGGCTCCCGCGGCCCGGCCGCAGCCGGTGCCCGTCCCGGCCGCCGTCTGGCTGCGGACGCACCCCTTCGACCTGCCGAAGCCGAGCCTGACCAACATCCAGCCACTCTCGGTGGCTTGGTCCACCCGCGTCGCCGGGCAGCCCACCCGCCCCGAGCGCGAGCTCCAGCTGCACTGACCGGACCTCCCGGTCTGCATTGCCCTATGGCAATGCAGTGTCTTGACGTCAAGAGGCTGCATTGCCATAGGGCAATGCAGCCTCTTCGTCGGAAGGGGGCGGTCAGCTCTCGATGTTGGCCATGACGTGCTTGACGCGGGTGTAGTCCTCGAATCCGTACATCGACAGGTCCTTGCCGTAGCCGGATCGCTTGAACCCACCGTGCGGCATCTCGGCGACGAGCGGGATGTGGGTGTTGATCCACACGCAGCCGAAGTCCAGGCGCTTGCTCATGCGCATCGCCCGACCGAAGTCCCTGGTCCACACGCTCGACGCCAGCCCGTACTCGACGCCGTTGGCCCAGGCCACGGCCTGATCCTCGTCGGTGAACCGCTGGACGGTGATGACCGGCCCGAAGATCTCGTCCTGGATCGCCTCGTCGTCCTGCTGCAGGCCCGAGACGACCGTCGGCGCGTAGAAGAAGCCGTCGCCCATCGCCGTGAGGCGCTCCCCGCCCTGCGCGAGCGTGGCGTGGTCGGGCAGCCGGTCGATGAACCCGGCGACCCGCTCCAGCTGGTTGCTGTTGTTGACCGGGCCGAGCAGCGCGTCGTCGTCGTCGGGCATCCCGACCTTGGCGTTGTCGCGGGCGAACTCGGCGAGCGCGGCGACGAAGTCGTCGTGGATGCCGGGGGCCGCGAGGACACGGGTGGCCGCCGTGCAGTCCTGGCCCGCGTTGAAGTAGCCCGCGGTGGCGATCCCCTCGACGGCGGCCTCGATGTCGGCGTCGTCGAAGACGACGACCGGCGCCTTGCCACCGAGCTCCAGGTGGGCGCGGGTGAGGTTCTTGGCGGCCGAGGCGGCGACCTCGAGGCCGGCGCGGACCGAGCCGGTGATCGACACGAGTCCGGGGGTCTGGTGCTCGACGAGCATCCGACCGGTGTCGCGGTCACCGGTGATGACGTTGAAGGTGCCGGCGGGCAGGAACTCGCTGGCGATCTCGGCCATGAGCAGCGTCGTCTCGGGGGTGGTGTCGCTCGGCTTGAGCACGACCGTGTTGCCGGCCGCGAGGGCCGGGCCGATCTTCCACGCGGCCATCATCATCGGGTAGTTCCACGGGGTCACCTGGCCGACGACGCCGATCGGCTCGCGGCGGATCCAGCTCGTGTGGCCCTTCATGTACTCGCCCGCGGACTTGCCCTCGAGCACCCGGGCGGCGCCGGCGAAGAAGCGCAGCTGGTCGCACATCACCGGGACCTCCTCGGAGGCGGTGAGGGCGTGCGGCTTACCGGTGTTCTCCCCTTCGATCCGGATGAGGTCGTCCGCGCGCGCCTCGAGGGCGTCCGCGAACTTGAGCATCGCGCTCTGGCGCTCGCCCGGCGTCGTCTCGCCCCACTCGGCGAAGGCCCGGTCGGCGCTCGCGTAGGCGGCGTCGACGTCGGCCTGCGTCGAGACGGGCGCGTGGGCGACCACCTGACCGGTCGCCGGGTTGACCAGCTCGGTGCTCGCGTCGCCCGAGGCGTCGACGTACTCGCCACCGACGAAGTTGCGCAGGGTCCGGGGCTGGGTCACGACAGGGGTCCTTCCGATCGGGAAATGTGATCCCGACCATAGTGCGCGAAGGGGGATATCGACAGCCTCCCGAGCGTGAAAGTTGGAAAACATCTGCTGATCCGTCCCCACGATACGGATTCCGTGGGCCCCGGCTTGCCATCGGAGCGCGATGGGGCCACGATGGCGACATGTCCGCGTCCGTCCAGCTCGACGAGATGAGCAAGCAGATCATCGAGCACCTGCAGGAGGACGGACGCCAGTCGTACGCGGCGATCGGACGCGCCGTCGGACTGTCCGAGGCGGCGGTTCGACAGCGCGTGCAACGCCTCCTCGACGCCGAGGTGATGCAGATCGTCGCGGTGACCGACCCGCTCCAGGTGGGCTTCCACCGTCAGGCGATGATCGGCATCTCCGTCGACGGTGACCTGCGGCCCGTCGGCGACGCGCTCGCCGCCATGCCCGAGGTCTCCTACGTCGTCACCACCGCCGGCAGCTTCGACGTCCTCGCCGAGATCGTCTGCGAGGACGACGACGAGCTGCTCGCCCTGCTCACCGGGCGCATCCGCACCCTGCCCGGTGTGCGCTCCACCGAGACCTTCGTCTATCTCAAGCTCAACAAGCAGCACTACAACTGGGGGACCAGATGACCCAACCGCCCACCACCGCCCTCGGCACCGACATGCAGCAGGCGGCCCGCGACCACCTGTGGATGCACTTCACCCGCCACTCCGTGTACGAGCAGGGCGGGCACGTGCCGACGATCGTGCGCGGCGAGGGGCACAAGATCTGGGACGACACCGGGCGCGAGTACATCGACGCCCTCGCCGGCCTCTTCGTCGTCCAGGTCGGCCACGGCCGCACCGAGCTCGCCGAGACGGCGATGAAGCAGGCCGAGAAGCTCGCCTTCTTCCCCATCTGGTCCTACGCGCACCCGGCCGCGATCGAGCTCGCCGAGCGCCTGGCCCAGGGCGCCCCCGGCGACCTCAACCGGGTCTTCTTCACCACCGGTGGCGGCGAGGCCGTCGAGTCCGCGTGGAAGCTGGCCAAGCAGTACTTCAAGCTCACCGGCAAGCCGCGCAAGCACAAGGTGATCTCCCGCTCGATCGCCTACCACGGCACCCCGCACGGCGCGCTGTCGATCACCGGCCTGCCGCCGCTCAAGGAGGACTTCGAGCCGCTGGTGCCCGGTGCGCACAAGGTGCCCAACACCAACATCTACCGGGCCTCGGAGGAGCTGCGCGACGACCCCAAGGCCTTCGGCCGCTGGGCCGCCGACCGGATCGCCGAGGCCATCGAGTTCGAGGGCCCCGACACCGTCGCCGCCGTCTTCCTCGAGCCGGTGCAGAATGCCGGCGGCTGCTTCCCGCCGCCCCCCGGGTACTTCGAGCGGGTCCGCGAGATCTGCGACGAGTACGACGTGCTACTCGTCTCCGACGAGGTCATCTGCGCCTTCGGCCGCATCGGCTCGATGTTCGCGTGCAGCGACTTCGGGTACGTGCCCGACATCATCACCTGCGCGAAGGGGATGACCTCCGGCTACTCGCCCATCGGCGCGATGATCGCGAGCGACCGGCTCTTCGAGCCGTACAAGGAGGGCACCAACTCCTTCGCCCACGGCTACACCTTCGGCGGTCACCCGGTCAGCTCGGCCGTCGCCCTGGCCAACCTCGACATCTTCGAGCGCGAGGGCCTCAACGACCACGTGAAGCAGAATGCGCCGGCCTTCCGCAAGACCCTCGAGCGGCTGCACGACCTGCCGATCGTCGGCGACGTGCGCGGCGAGGGCTACTTCTACGGGATCGAGCTGGTCAAGGACAAGGCGACGCGGGAGACCTTCAACGAGGCCGAGTCCGAGTCGATGCTGCGTGGGTTCCTCTCCAAGGCCCTCTTCGACGCCGGTCTCTACTGCCGCGCCGACGACCGCGGCGACCCGGTCGTCCAGCTCGCTCCCCCACTGACGATCGGCCAGGCCGAGTTCGACGACATCGAGCAGCGGCTGCGCTCGGTGCTCACGGAGGCGCAGAACCACCTGTGACCGACCGGAGCCGCCGCTCGGGTCGAGGTCAGTCGCTCATGTCCGACACCGTGGTGAAGACGTAGCCGTCGGCCCGCAACGTGCTCACGATCTGCGGCAGTGCGTCGAGGGTGCGGTAGCCGCCGAGGTGCGCCAGCACGATCGTGCCCGACGACGGGCGCGGACTCGTGGTGCGGGAGACGATCTGTGATGTCGTCGTCGCCGGGTCCCAGTCGATGGTGTCCCGGCTCCACATGATCGTCTTCGTCGACCCCACCGCCGCCGCGTGCTGCCGGACGAAGGAGTTGTGCGATCCGTACGGAGGGCGCCAGTAGGGGCGGGGGCTCATGCCGGTCCCGGAGCGGATGACCTGGTCGGTCGACGTCAACTCGCTGCGGATGAAGCTGCTCGTCATGCTCCGCCGGCACGGGGCCGCGCTCGGGGAGCCACCGCCACCGCTGACCAGGTCGCAGTGGTGCCACGTGTGGTTGGCCACCTCGAAGAGCTCGGGGTGCTTGCCGATGTCGGCCATGACCCGCCGCCCCTCGGCGGTGTCGGCCATGGCACCGGCGAGGAAGAAGGTCGTGCACACCTGGTTGTCCGCGAGGTAGGCGACGATGTCACGGGCCGGCTCCAGTCGTCCGCCCATGTCGAGGGTGAAGGCGATCTGCTTGGGTGACGCCGAGACCTGCGAGATCACCTGGGTCGAGCTCGTCGTCATCTTGTTGCCGACCCAACACGCACCGACGATCCGCTGGGCGTGCTTGGCCACCTCCGGGCCCACCACGTCGGGCCCACCGACCAGGTAGGCCGTGCGCGGGCTGACCCGCTGGATCTCGCCCCGGGTCGAGGGGTAGAGGCCGTTGCCGATGCCCAGCAGGATCGGGCCGCGCGTGATCCCCGCAGGGACGACTGCCGCCAGGGCGTCGGGGAAGTTGCGGCCCGTGGCGAAGAAGGTCGTCGGCCGGTCGCTGCTGAAGACCCGACGTGAGATGGCCACCGCCGTGTCGTAGCGCGTCGCACCGGCGACCCGCTCCACCGTCGCGATCGAGCGCAAGGCATCCGCTGTCGCGTCCGACACGGCAGCCGTGCCGCCGAGCAGCAGGATGCGGTCCGGGTCCAGACGCCTCAGCTCGGCGGCCAGGGCCGGCGGCACCGCACCCCGGTCGGTGAGGAGCATCGGTGCCGACATCACGCCGGCTGCCGCACCACCGGTGAGCGCATCGGGATAGGCACGCCCGGTGGCGACGTAGACGTTCTCCGGGCCAGCCGGGAAGAACCGCCGCGAGACGAGCGCGGCCGTCTCCCACCGGTCGGCTCCCCCGATACGCGTGACCGAGCCGGCCGTCAGGCCCGACAGCTGGGTCCGCACGGCCTCCGTCAGGGCGCTCGTGCCGCCGATCAGGTAGATCCGCTGCGGCCGCAGCCGCTGGAGCTCGGCGATGGTGGCGTTGGGCAGGAAGGTGCGCTGGGAGAAGAGGACGGGAGCGCCGACCTCCGCGGCGGCGGGTCCGGCCGCGATCGCATCGGGAAAGGCCCGGCCGGTCGTGACGAACGCCGCCGGGACGCCCGGGTCGAAGAACTCACGGGAGACCGCCGCCGCGGTGCTCCAGCGGTCGGCACCGGCCACCCGCTCGACCTTGAACCGAAGGTCGCCGGTCGGGTCTGCTGCACGTGCCGGCCCAGTCGTCGCCAGCCCGCTCACAACGAGTGCGAGCGCGGCAACGACCGGTAGCAGGAGTCTGCGAAATCGGGATGCGACGGACATCGGGCCCTCCCTCGGGCGATCCGCGGACGCGGTGGTCACGAGCCGACGGGCACGAACCGTGGCTGCCAAATGTACGCCTGTCGCCGGGCTGCCGGAAGGGGCGATCCGGCTAGCGTGACGGCCATGACCACCCGGGAGACGCGGCCGCACCCCACCCAGGACCGGCTCGGTCGGCGGGCCGACGATCCGGCCTTCCGCGAGGTGCACGACGACGACGAGTTGCGGGCGCTGACGGACGCCGGGGGCGGCCTGTCCGGCTGGCGCGTGCAGGGCCTGGACCTCGAACCGCATGCCGAGGACCTGACCCGGGCCGACGTCCATGGCCTCGTCGTGCTCGGCGGCACGGTGCCCGACGACTTGGCCCGCGACCTCGTCGCCCGCGGCGCCGTGATCATCCCGCCGGACCCGACGTGCCCGGTCCACCCCTTCCGCGCGCGGCTGTACACCCCCTTCGACCTGTACGGGGGCATGGCCGAGGCGGGCTACGAGACCACGGTGGACGCCCGGGCCTACGCCTGGAGCCGGGAGGCGCGCACCCAGCACGACGCCTGGGCGACCCTGTTGCGCGCGGTCCACGACGACGCCGTCCATGACGCGCTCGTCGAGGCCCTGCACGGGCTGGACGTCGTGGGGGTCATGGGCGGGCACGCGCTGGAGCGCGGCAGCAGCGACTACGCCGACGCCGCCCGGCTCGGCCACGCCCTCGCCGCCGCGGATCGGGCCGTGCTCACCGGCGGTGGACCGGGCGCGATGGAGGCGGCTAACCTCGGCGCGATCGCGGACTCCCCCGCAGACGTCGAGGCGGCGCTCGCGAGGCTGACGGAGGTGCCCTCCTTCCGTCCGTCGATCGACGACTGGGCGGCCCTGGCGCTCTCGGTCCGCGAGGACCTCGACGTCGCGGACGGCGGCGCGCGCAGCTTCGGCATCCCCACGTGGTTCTACGGCCACGAGCCGCCCAATGTCTTCTGCGACGGGATCGCGAAGTACTTCTCCAACGCGCTGCGCGAGGACGTGCTGCTCGCGCGCAGCACGGGCGGGCTCGTCGTGCTGCCCGGCGCGGCGGGGACGGTGCAGGAGATCTTCCAGGCCGCGACGCCGCTCTACTACGCGCCGGACGACCAGCCGATGCCGCCGCTCGTGCTCGTCGGCCTCGAGCACTGGACCGACACGCTGCCGGTGTGGCCCGCCCTGCGCGCCCTCGGCACCGGCCGGCCCCTCGGTGAGGCGCTGCACCTCGTCGCCACGCCCGAGGAGGCCGCGGCGATCATCCTGGCCTGAGCGCCACCGCTCCCCCACGCCCGACAAAGTGTGGCTGGCTACACCCTGGATGGTCGGCCACACCACGTGCTGTGGCTGACCATCGAAGCTGTAGCCAGCCACAGTTTGTATGGCCACGGGTGGTGTGGAGCGAGCGCCCGCCTAGTCGAAGACGATCGTGCGCCGCCCGCGCAGGACGACCCTGCGCTCGACGTGCCAGCGCAGGGCGCGGGCGAAGGCCATCGCCTCGAGCTCGGCGCCGGTGGCGGCCAGCTGGGCCGGGCTCATCCGGTGGTCGACCCGGCGGAAGTCCTGCTCGATGATCGGGCCCTCGTCCAGGTCCGAGGTGACGTAGTGCGCGGTCGCCCCGATGACCTTGACCCCGCGGTCGTGCGCCTGCGAGTACGGGCGCGCGCCCTTGAAGGAGGGCAGCAGGGAGTGGTGGATGTTGATGACCCGGCCGGGGAAGTCGGCGCACAGGTCCTCGGACAGCACCTGCATGTACCGCGCGAGCGCGACCGTCTCGACCCGCTCGGCCGCGATGATCTCGCGCAGCCGCGCCTCGGCCTGCGGCTTGGTCCCCGGCGTCACCGGGACGTGGTGGAAGGGGATGCCGTGCCACTCGACCTCGGCGCGGAAGTCCTCGTGGTTGGAGACGACCGCGGGCACGACGACGTTGAGCTGGCCGGTGCGCACCCGGAAGAGCAGGTCGTTGAGCACGTGGCCCTGACGGCTGACCATGACGAGCAGCCGGTGCGGCTGCAGCGGGTCGTGGATGTCGACGTCGGCGCCCAGCTCGTCCGCCAGCCGGGCCCGCTCGACCTCGAGGCGCTCGGCGTCCAGGTCGCCCTCTCCCTGCAGGTGCATCCGCAGGTGGAACTCCCCCGTCGTCGGGTCACCGAACTGCTGGCTGTCGAGGATGTTCAGCCCCAGGCCGGCCATCGCGCCGGTCACCGCGTGCACGATGCCGAGCCGGTCCGGGCCGTTGAGGGTCAGGACGATCTCGCGGCCGAGGCCGCTGACGAGGGACCCGCTCATGCTGCGCCCGAGGTGGCCGCCGCGAGCTGCCCGCAGGCCCCGTCGATGTCGCTGCCGCGGGTGTCACGGACCGTCGTCGGGATGCCGTGGGCGCGCAGCCGCTCGACGAACTGCTGCTCCACGCCGCGCCGCGACGCGGTCCACTTCGACCCGGGTGTCGGGTTGAGCGGGATCGGGTTGACGTGCACCCAGCCCTTGCCGCGTTCGGTGAGCTTCTTGCCGAGCAGGTCCGCGCGCCAGGCCTGGTCGTTGATGTCCCGGATGAGGGCGTACTCGATGCTCACCCGGCGTCCGGTGCGCAGGTAGTAGCGGTGCGCGGCGTCGATCGCCTCGTCGACCTTGAAGCGGGTGTTGATCGGCACGAGCTCGTCGCGCAGCTCGTCGTCCGGCGCGTGCAGCGACAGCGCGAGCGTCACCGGGATGCCCTCCTCGGTGAGCCGGTCGATGCCGGTGACCAGACCGACGGACGACATCGTGATGCCGCGGGCGCTCATGCCGAGCCCCTCCGGCGAGGGGTCGACCATCCGCCGGATGGCGCCGATGGCCGCCTTGTAGTTGGCCAGTGCCTCGCCCATCCCCATGAAGACGACATTGGTCACCCGGCGACCGGCGGACGAAGGGAGGGACTCCCCTTCGTCATCGGCCTCGGCTCCGAGGGCGACGCCGCTCTCGCCGTCGAGCCGCAGGTCGCCCGCGTCAGCGAGCAGGCGGTTGGCGGCAACCACCTGGTCGACGATCTCGGCCGTCGACATGTTGCGGGTCAGGCCCTCCTGCCCGGTGGCGCAGAAGGGGCAGTTCATCCCACAACCGGCCTGGCTCGAGATGCAGATCGTCGCGCGGCGCGGGTAGCGCATGAGGACCGACTCGACGAGGGCGCCGTCGTGCAGGCGCCACACCGACTTCAGCGTCGCGCCCTGGTCCGCGGAGATGGTGCGCACGGGCGTGAGCAGCCGCGGCAGCATCGCGGTGACGAGCTCCTCGCGGGCCGCCTTGGGCAGGTCCGACATCCGCTCCGGGTCGTCGGTGTGGTGGGTGAAGTAGTGCGTCGACAGCTGCTTGGCGCGGAATCCCGGCAGGCCGAGCTCCTTGGCCCACTCGACCCGACCGGCGAGGTCGAGGTCGGCGAGATGGCGCGGCGGCTTGCCCCGCCGGGGCGCGGTCATCGTCAACTGGCCGGGCACCGGGCGGGTGGTCGAGGGCGTGGGCAGGTCGGTCATCGCCCCCAGTGTCTCAGTTCAGGAGCAGGCTCCCCCAAGGTGTGGTCAGTGCGGAGCGATGAGCCGCAGCGCGAACCACGCGAGCGGCACGACGAGCACGAGCGAGTCCAGCCGGTCCATCAGGCCGCCGTGGCCCGGGATGATGTTGGACATGTCTTTGATGCCGAGGTTGCGCTTGAGGCTGGACTCGATGAGGTCGCCGATCGTCGCGGTCGGCGCCACGAGCGCGCCGAAGAGCGCGCCCTGCCACCACGGACCGTCCAGCGTCAGCGGGATGGTGATCGCCCCGACGACCGCGCAGGCGAAGACGGAGCCGGCGAAGCCCTCCCAGGACTTCTTCGGCGACAACCGCGGCGCCATCGGGTGCTTGCCGAAGAGGACACCGAAGGCATAGCCGCCGATGTCGGAGAAGACGGTGACGATGATGAAGACGAAGATGCGCCACTGGCCCTGCGGCTCCGCGAGCATCATCGCCGCGAAGCCGGCGAGCAGGCACGGGTAGAGCAGGATGAGGGCCCCCGCCCCGACATCGCGCAGCGCCCCGGTCATCCCGTCGGCCACGCGCCAGACCAGGGTCGCGACGAGGGTGAGGGCACAGGCGAAGACGAGCGCCTCGGCACCGCGGACGTAGGCCGCGACGATCATGCTCACCGCACCGATGGCGACGGGGGCGAAGGGGGCGAACAAGCCCCCTTCGGACAGGGCCTGACGCATCTCCCAGACCGCGACGACCATCGCGAGGCAGATGACGGCGACGAAGGCCACCGGGTGGATGATGAGCGTCCCGGCCGCCAACGCCCCCAGGGTCACGCCGGAGGCGATCGCGACGGGCAGGTTGCGGCCCGCCCGGCTCGAGGGCCCCGCGGGTGCCGGTGTCGCGGCCCTGATCGCGCGCCGGGTCTCGGGCTCGGGTGCGGTCACATCAGACCTCGGAGAGCTCTGCTTCCTTGGCCTTCAGGAGCGAGTCGACCGTGTCGGTGTACTTCTTCGTCAGCACGTCGAGCTCCTTCTCCCCGCGGGTGCCCTCGTCCTCGCCGACCTCGCCGTCCTTGACGAGCTTGTCGATCGTGTCCTTGGCCGCCCGGCGCACGTGCCGGATGGAGACCTTGGCGTCCTCGCCCTGCGAGTGCGCCAGCTTGATGTACTCCTTGCGGCGCTCGGCGGTCAGCTCGGGCATGGTCACGCGGATGACGCTGCCGTCGTTGCTGGGGTTGGCGCCCAGGTCCGAGTCGCGCAGCGCGGCCTCGATGGCCGTGAGCGAGGACTTGTCGAAGGGGCTGATCAGCAGGGTGCGCGCCTCGGGGGTCTGGAAGGAGGCGAGCTGCTGCAGCGGGGTCGGCGAACCGTAGTAGTCCACGGTGACCTTGCTGAACAGGCCCGGGTTGACGCGCCCGGTGCGGATGCCGGCGAAGTTGTCCTTGGCCACCTCGACGGCCTTGTCCATCTTGTCCTCGGCCTCGAGCAGTGCGTCCTCGATCATGTGCGTGGTCTCCTTGTCCGGCCGTGTCGGCCTCGCGCGCGGCTGGGCCGCGGATGGTCTGCGGTCAGTCTCTCACTCAGGCGTGCACGACGGTGCCGATGGACTCGCCGAGCAGGGCGCGGGTGACGTTGCCCTCCCCCTCCATGCCGAAGACGACCATCGGCAGGTGGTTCTCGCGGCACAGGCTGAAGGCGGCGGCGTCGACGACCTTGAGGTTGCGCTGCAGGGCCTCCTCGTAGGTGACCCGCTCCAGCCGCTGGGCGTCGGGGTTGGTCCGCGGGTCGGAGTCGTAGACGCCGTCCACGCCGTTCTTGGCGATGAGCACCTCGTCGCACTTGATCTCCAGGGCGCGCTGGGCGCTCACCGTGTCGGTGGAGAAGAAGGGCATGCCGGCGCCCGCGCCGAAGATGACCACGCGTCCCTTCTCGAGGTGGCGGATGGCCTTGCGCGGGATGTACGGCTCGGCGACCTGGCCCATCGTGATGGCCGTCTGCACACGGGTGTCGACCCCGGTGTGCTCGAGGAAGTCCTGCAGCGCAAGGCAGTTCATGACCGTGCCGAGCATGCCCATGTAGTCCGCGCGGCTGCGGTCCATGCCCTGCTCCTGCAGCTGGGCCCCGCGGAAGAAGTTGCCACCACCGACGACGATGGCGACCTGGACGCCCTCGCGGACCGCCGCGCCGATCTGCTCGGCGATGCCGCGCACGACGTCGGGGCTCAGGCCGACCTTGCCGCCGCCGAAGGCTTCGCCGGAGAGCTTGAGGAGGACCCTGCGGTCGGCCTGGGGGGTGGTCTGGTCGGTCACGTGGTGCTCCCTGGGTCGCGTGCGGGTTCGCCCGATCCTTCCACAGGTCGCACCCCTGCGATGACCCTCCGGGTCACCCGGGCGTCACTTGACATCTGGTCACCTATTGTCAAGTGACCGGTGTCTCGATACGGTCGTCCGCACCAGCCCCCGGATCGCGGGTGGCCCTCGACGACGAGGAGCACGTCATGGCGACAGCGGCACCCCCACCCCCGGCGGCGGCCTGGCGCGACGGCAAGCGCTACCTGTGGCTCATCGGGCTGGTGGTCCCGTCGCTCGCCTTCGTCGGCTACCTCGGGCACGCGGTCACCGGGTGGTCCTGGTGGCTGTGGCTCGGGCCGATCATCATCCTCGGCGTCATCCCCGCGATCGACCTCGTCGTGGGCCGGGACCGCACCAACCCGCCGGAGGAGGCGGTCAAGGCCCTGGAGGCCGACCCGTACTACCGGTGGATCGTCTACGCCTACATCCCCATCCAGTACCTCGGCTTCGTCGCCGCGATGTACCTCATCGCCCGCGGCAACCCGCTGCCGGCCATCGCCGGGGCCCTCGGGTCGACCTCGTGGCTGGACGCCCTCCCCGGGGCCCTGGGCGCCCCCTTCGAACTGACGACGGCCGAGCGCATCGGTGCGGCGATCTCCATCGGGTGCATCGGCGGGATCGCGATCAACACCGCCCACGAGCTGGGCCACAATCGACCCAAGCACGAGCGGTGGCTGTCCAAGGTGGCCCTCGCGCAGAGCGGGTACGGGCACTTCTTCATCGAGCACAACCGGGGCCACCACGTGCGCGTCGCGACGCCGGAGGACCCGGCGAGCTCGCGCCTCGGGGAGAGCTTCTACGCGTTCTGGCCGCGCACCGTCGTGGGCTCGCTGCGCAGCGCGTGGCGGCTCGAGGCCACCCGCCTCCGTCGCCGTGGCAAGCCGGTGCTCCACCCCGGCAACGACGTGCTCAACGCGTGGGCCATGACGCTCGTGCTGTGGGGGGCGCTCGTCCTCTGGCTCGGCATCGGGGTCCTCCCCTACCTGCTCCTGCAGGGGTTCATCGGCCTGAGCCTGCTCGAGGTCGTCAACTACCTCGAGCACTACGGCATGCGCCGGACGAAGGTCCACCACGGCGAGGTCGAGCGCTACGAGCGCGTCCTGCAGAGCCACTCGTGGAACTCCAACAACATCGCGACCAATGTCTTCCTCTACCACCTGCAGCGGCACAGCGACCACCACGCCAACCCCACCCGCCGCTACCAGGCGCTGCGCGACCACGAGTCCGCGCCCGTCCTGCCGACGGGGTACGCCGGGATGATCGTGCTGGCGCTCCTGCCGCCCCTGTGGCGGCGCGTCATGGACCCGCGGGTCGCGGCGCACTACGACGGCGACCTGTCCCGGGCCAACATCGACCCGCGCAAGCGCGAGCGGATCCTTGCCGCCGGTGCCGCGACGGCGGGCGCACCTCTCGCCGACGAACTCGTCCTCACCGCACCCGACGACGTCACGACCGCGACCTGCCCGGGGTGCGGCTACCGCTACGTCGTGGCCGCCGGCGACGAGCACGAGGGCTTCGCCGCAGGCACTGCGTGGTCGGAGGTGCCCGTCGACTTCGCCTGCCCGGACTGCGGCGTGCGCGACAAGCTCGACTTCGTGCTCGAGTCGGTATGAGCACGTCGCTGCTGCGCGAGCGGATCCTCGACGCCACGGCCGGCATCACGATCGGCGGCGGCTGGGCCGCGGTGTCGATGGGCAAGGTCGCCTCGGCCGTCGGCGTGAGCCGGCAGACCGTGCACACCGAGATCGGCACCAAGGCCGAGCTCGCCGAGGCGCTGGTCATCCGCGAGGTCGAGGGATTCCTCGCCGAGGTGATCACCGGCTTCGACGGCGCGCCGGACGTGCCCACGGCCATCGAGCGCTCGATCACCCGCGTGCTCATCCGGTCCGAGGAGAGCGCGCTCGTGCGCGGGGTCGTCGGCGCCGCCCACGGCGCCGACACGGAGCTGCTGCCGCTGCTCACGACGCGGCCCGAGCACCTGCTCGAGCTGGCGACCGCGACGGTCAGGGGGCTCGTCGCCCCCTTCGCCCTGCCGTTGCCGCAGGCCCGCATCGACGCGACGATCGAGGTCATCGTGCGCGTCGCCCTCTCCCAGGTCATGCACCCGACCGGCGCGCCCCACGAGGTCGCCGAGCACCTCGCGTGGATGGTCCGCACGGTCCTGGAGGCACTGCCCCGGACATGACGAAGGGGGCGTCGCACCGTGTGGTGCGACGCCCCCGTCAGACCTCCGCGTGGGAGGTCGGTCGTCAGGACCCGACGCGGAAGCGCGCGAACTGGGTCGCGCTGGCGCCGGCCTCCTCGAGGACCTTGCCGACGGACTTCTTGGAGTCCTTGGCGAAGGGCTGGTCGAGCAGGACGTTCTCCTTGAAGAAGCCGTTGACCCGACCCTCGACGATCTTGGGCAGGGCAGCCTCGGGCTTGCCCTCCTCCTTGGCCGTCTCCTCGGCGATGCGACGCTCGTTGGCGACGACGTCGGCGTCGAGCTCGTCGCGGGTGAGGACGTTGGGGCTGAACGCGGCGATGTGCATCGCGACGTCACGCGCCACCTGGGCGTCCCCACCCTCGGTGCCCAGGAGGACACCGATCTGCGCGGGCAGGTCGGGGCTGGTCTTGTGCAGGTAGGCCGAGACCTGGGGGGCCTCGATGCGGGCGACCCGCTTGACCTCGATCTTCTCGCCGATCGTCGCGTTGGCGTCGTCGAGCAGGTCCTTGACGGTCTTGTCACCGGTGGGGGCAGCCAGCAGGCTGTCCGCGTCGGTGGCCTTGGCCGCCACGGCCGCGGCGAGGACCTCGTCGGCGAGGGCGCCGAACTTCTCGCCCTTGGCGACGAAGTCGGTCTCGCAGAGGACCTCGACGAGGGTGCCGACGCCGTCCTCGGCCTGGGCGACGACCAGACCGTTGGAGGTGGTGCGGCCCTCGCGCTTGGTGACGCCCTTGAGGCCCTTGATGCGCAGCAGCTCCTGGGCCTTGGCCTTGTCGCCCTCGGCCTCGTCCAGCGCCTTCTTCACGTCGAGCATGCCGGCGCCGGTGCGCTCGCGCAGCTCCTTGATGTCAGCGGCGGTGTAGTTCGCCATGTGTGTGTCCGCTCTCCTTCGTGGTGACGATGGTCGGTGAGGTGGTGCTCAGGCCTCGGGGGTCGCCTCGGCCGTCGCGTCCGCGGCGGGAGCCCCGGTCGCGGCCTCGGCGGCGGGGGCCTCGGTCGCAGCCTCGGCGGGCGCCTCGGTGGCGGCCGGAGCGGCGGTCTCGGTCGCCGCAGCGGCCTCGCCCTCACCGGCCAGGAGCTCGCGCTCCCACTCGGCCATCGGCTCGGCCTCGGTGGAGGCACCGGCGGAGGCGTTGCCGCCACCACGGGCCATGAGGCCGTCGGCCACCGCGTCGGCGACGACGCGGGTCAGCAGCGTGACGGAGCGGATCGCGTCGTCGTTGCCGGGGATCTTGTAGTCGACCTCGTCGGGGTCGCAGTTGGTGTCGAGGATCGCGATGACCGGGAGGCCGAGCTTGCGGGCCTCGTCGACCGCGAGGTGCTCCTTCTTGGTGTCGACGATCCAGACCGCGGAGGGCACCTTGGTCATGTTGCGGATGCCACCGAGGGTCTTGTCGAGCTTGTCCTTCTCACGGCGAAGGATGAGCAGCTCCTTCTTGGTGTAGCCGGAGCCGGCCACCGTGTCGAAGTCGATCTCCTCGAGCTCCTTCAGGCGCGTGAGGCGCTTGGAGATCGTCTGGAAGTTGGTGAGCATGCCACCGAGCCAGCGGTGGTTGACGTAGGGCATCCCGACGCGCGTCGCCTGCTCGGCGATGGGCTCCTGGGCCTGCTTCTTCGTGCCGACGAAGAGGATCGTGCCGCCGTGGGACACGGTCTGCTTGACGAACTCGTAGGCGTCGTTGATGTAGGTCAGCGACTGCTGCAGGTCGATGATGTAGATGCCGTTGCGCTCGGTCATGATGAAGCGCTTCATCTTGGGGTTCCAGCGACGGGTCTGGTGCCCGAAGTGGACGCCGCTCTCCAGGAGCTGGCGCATGGTGACGACGGCCATGCCGAAGTCCTCTCGTCGAAGGGTTGTCAGTTGTCTCCTGGTGCTCCGGCCCACCCCGCCCGGCCGTGAGGTCGGGACTGCCGTGGTGTGCCCCGGATTCGGAGGGATCTCGTCACCCGGTGGAGGAACACGCGAATTCATCCAGACACACTGGATGTGCCCGTCATCCTACGCAGCGGGGGCGAAGGGAGGAAATCGGCGCGACCTCCTAGGGTCGGGACCATGAGCGACCCCCTCGTGAGCCGGATGCAGCCCCACGCGGAGACGATCTTCGCGACGATGTCCGCCCTCGCGCTCGAGCACGGCGCGATCAACCTCGGACAGGGCTTCCCCGACACGGACGGGCCCGCCGAGGTGCTCGAGGCGGCTCGTGACGCGATCGACGCAGGCCACAACCAGTACCCGCCGACGGCGGGCATCCCGGCCCTGCGCGAGGCCATCGCGGCCCACCAGGCCCGGCACCACTCCCTTCGCCCCGATCCGGCCGACGAGGTGCTCGTGACCTCCGGCGCGACCGAGGCGATCGCGGCCGCCGTGCTCGGTCTCGTCACGCCGGGCGACGAGGTCGTCGTCATCGAGCCCTCGTACGACAGCTATGCAGCCGTCATCGCGCTGGCGGGCGGGGTGCGGCGCACGGTGCCGCTGCGCTTCCCCGACCTCTCCCTCGACCCGCAGCAGCTGGCGGCGGCCTTCTCCGACCGGACCCGGGTCGTCGTGGTCAACAGCCCTCACAACCCGACGGGCAAGGTCTTCACCCCGGATGAGCTCGCGCTCGTCGCCGACCTCGCGCGGCGTCACGACGCCTGGGTGCTGAGCGACGAGGTCTACGAGCACCTGACCTTCGGCGTGCCGCACGTGCCGATCGCGACGCTGCCCGGCATGTGGGAGCGCACGCTGACCGTCGGGTCTGCGGGCAAGTTCTTCTCCGTGACGGGGTGGAAGGTCGGCTGGCTCACCGGTCCGGCTCCCCTCGTGCGCGCCGCCCGCGCGGTCCACCAGTACCTGACCTTCACCACCGCCTCCCCCTTGCAGCACGCGGTGGCCCGGGCGCTCGACCTCGGCCCGGCACCCCTCGACGAGCTGCGCGACTCGCTGCGGGACCGCCACGACCTCCTCGTCGACGGGCTGCGGGACGCGGGGCTGGAGGTGCGTCCGTCGCAGGGCACCTACTTCGTCATCGCCGACGCCGCCGCGCTCGGGGTGGACGACGCCGTGCAGTGGTGCCTGCGCCTGCCCGCAGACGCTGGCGTGGCGGCCGTGCCGGTCTCCGTCTTCTGCGACGACCCCACGGCGACGGCCTCGCTCGTGCGCTTCGCGTTCTGCAAGCAGGCGCCGGTGCTCGAGGAGGCGTGCCGGCGGCTCGCCGTCCTCACCGCCTGATCCACAGCCGGAGACTGGCCGCGGGCGACGTCCACAGTCACGTCGGGCCCCGTCTCGGGCAGGACGAAGGGGGCGACGCTGGCGGGCATGACGCCCACCTCTCTCCTGGCCCTGTTCGTCGCGGGCTCCGTCCTCGCCCCACCATCGGCCACCGCGCCGCCCGCTGCGTCCGTTCGCTGGACCTGGCCGGTCGGTGACGGGACGCGGCCTCCGCTCGTCGCCCCCTTCGACGCGCCGGAGGAGCAGTGGGGACCCGGCCACCGGGGCATCGACCTCGGGACGGCGCGGGGTGAGCCGGTCCGGGCGGTCGATGCCGGTGAGGTCACCCACCGTGGCCGGATCGCCGGCCGGGGCACGGTCACGGTCACGCACGCGAGCCGGGTGCGCAGCACCTACGAGCCGGTCGACTCCGCGGTCCGCGTCGGTGACCGGGTCCGACGCGGCGAGATCATCGGTCGGGTGGGCGACGAGCCCGGTCACTGCGCTCCCGCGGCCTGCCTGCACCTGGGCGCCAAGCGAGGACCGACCTATCTGGACCCGCTCGGGTTCTTCGGGGCGCGGCGGGTCGTGCTGCTGCCCTTGCCGTGAGCGACGCCCGGGTCGAGGTGGGACACGCCGACGGGTCGGCCCGGCCACACCTCGACCGACGAAGGGGGCGTGCGTGGGCTCAGGCGCGGGGGTGGGCCTGCTCGTAGCTGCGACGCAGCCGGTCGAGGGAGACATGGGTGTAGATCTGCGTCGTCGCCAGGGAGGAGTGGCCGAGCAACTCCTGGACCATCCGCAGGTCGGCTCCGCCCTCGAGCAGGTGGGTCGCCGCCGAGTGCCGCAGACCGTGCGGACCGACGTCTGGCGCGTCGGGGACGTGGGCGAGGAGGGCGTGGACGACATCGCGCACCTGCCGCGGGTCGACCCGCCGGCCACGGCGCCCGAGGAAGAGGGCCGCACCGGAGGCCTCGGCGGCCAGGCGTGGGCGACCTCGCTCGAGCCACTCCCCCAGGGCCTGGTCGGCCGGCGCTCCGTAGGGCACGACGCGCTCCTTGCGCCCCTTGCCGAGGACGCGCACGACCCGGCGGGCGCGGTCGACGTCGTCGACGTCGAGGCCGGTGAGCTCGCCGACGCGGATGCCGGTGGCATAGAGCAGCTCGAGGACCGCCCGGTTGCGCAGGTGCACGGGGTCGTCGTCGTCCGCCGCGACCGCGGCCACGTCGAGCACGCCGGCCGCGCTCTCCCTGCTGAGGACCTCGGGCAGGGTCCGCTGCCGCTTGGGCGAGGCCAGGCGGAGGGCCGGGTCGACCTCGACCCGACCGGTGCGGCGCGCCCAGGCGAAGAAGGACCTGATGGCGGCCGAGCGCCGCGAGAGCGTGGCCCGGGCCGCCCCGTCGGCGGCGAGACTCCCCAGCCACGCGCGCAGCAGTGACAGGGAGACCTCGGTGAGGTCGTCGCACCCCTCGGCGGCGCACCATGCCAGACAGGCCCGCACGTCACCGGAGTAGGCGCGGATCGTGTGCTCGGACCGGTCCCGCTCTCGCTCGAGGTGGGCGACGAAGTCGTCGACGCACTCCGCCGTCCAGCGTGGGGGCGGTGACGGCTGGCGGTCACGGTCGGCGCTCACCCGACCACCGTGCCACGGTGGCGCGTCCGCCCGGCGGACCTCAGGCCGCCAGGGTGGCGGCGAGCCGCTCGACGCAGGGCGTATGAGGGTCGCATGAGGGTTCTTCATCCGGCCTGCGAGGCCCTCGCGCACCGCCGCCAGGCGCCGTCGTCGTCCTGCTCGGCCCACCCCTCCAGCGACATCACGGACAGCTCGGCGAGGACCTCCTCCACCGGGAGGACGAGCTCGTGGGCCACCGCGCCCGTCGTGCGTCCCACGCGGACTCGCAGCAGGTCGTGGATGCGTCGCTGGCCCGGCGTCATCGCGTCCAGCTCCCGGGCCGGCCCGAGCTGCTCGACGGGCAGGTCGGTCGCGTCACCGACGCGCGCGGCGAGGGCGAGGACCTCGGCGGTGTCGATGACGAGCGAGGCCCGCCCCTTCTGGATCCACTCGTGGCAGCCCGCCGACGACATCTGGGTCACGGGCCCCGGGACGGCCCCGATCGGTCGACCGAGCATCTCGGCCCAGCCGGCGGTGTTGAGGGAGCCGGAGCGCAGCCCGGCCTCGACGACGACCGTCGCCATCGACAGGGCAGCGATGAGGCGGTTTCGCGCGAGGAACCGGTGGCGCATGGCCACCGTGCCGGTCGCCAGCTCGGTGATGACGACACCGGCCTCGGCGACCGCGTCGACGAGCCGACGGTTGCCCTCCGGGTACACGCGGTCGGGACCGCACGGCAGGACGGCGACGACCGGCCCCTGCACCGCGAGCGCGCCCTGGTGCGCGGCCGCGTCGATGCCGAAGGCAGCGCCCGAGACCACGCTCCAGCCCCGACTCGCCAGCCCGGCGCCAAGCTCCCGCGCGATGGCCTCGCCGTACCCGGTGCTCGCCCGCGAGCCGACGACGGCGACGGACTGCTGGGCCAGGTCCGTCAAGCTCCCCTGGCCGCGCACGTGCAGCAGGTGCGGCTCGATGCCGGGCACGGACAGCGTCGTGGGCCAGTCGGCATCGCCGGGGATGACCACCCGTGCCCCCACCCGGGTGACCCGGTCGAGCTCCGCGTCGACGTCGACTCCCGCGACGTGGGCGCGGGCGCTGGCGCTGCGGGGCAGGTCGCCGTCGACGAGCCGGTGCCAGGCCTCGACGTGGCCGACGGCGAAGACCTCCGAGAGCAGGTGGAGCGGCGAGTCGCTGGCCCGCTCGCGACGATTTTCCAGCACGCGGGACCAGGCGATGCGGGCTCGTCTCTCGTCGGTGCCGACCTGGGCGTGGGCGCGGGCTGCCTCGGCGAGGGTCGGCTGGCTCCCGCTCATGCCGCCACCGCGCCCTGGGTGCGGTACATCAGGGCCAGCCCCACATCGGTGGCGCTCGGCGTGCCCCGGCCGTTGAGGTCGGCGCTCGTCCAGGCCAACCGCAGGACACGGTCGTAGCCACGCAGGGTGACCTGCCCGAGGTCCAGGGCGCGGTCGAGCGCCGCCGTGGTGGATGACGGCAGCCGCCACGGTGTGCGCCGCAGCACCGGCCCGGGCACCTGGCTGTTGAGCTGCCAACCCTGCATCTCCCACCGTCGGCGCTGCGAGGCCCGGGCGGACACCACCCGCTCGGCGACGTCGGCGCTGGAGTCCGACGGTGCCTCGTGCAGGTCGGCCAGGCTGACCTTGGGCACCTGGACCTGGATGTCGACCCGGTCGAGCAGGGGTCCGCTGAGCCGGGCGGCATAGGCCCGCCGCTCGGTGGGGCGACACCGGCAGAGCAGCCCCTTGCCGTGGCCCTCGCCGCACGGGCAGGGGTTGGCGGCGAGCACGAGCTGCACCCGGGCGGGGTAGGCCACCTGCTCGCGGGCGCGGGCGACGACCACCTGACCCGACTCCAGCGGCTGGCGCAGCGCCTGCAGGACCGCACCGCCGAACTCGGCGGCCTCGTCGAGGAACAGCACGCCGTGGTGGGCCTGGGAGACCGCCCCGGGCAGGACCGCCCCGCTGCCACCCCCGACGAGCGCCGCGACGCTCGCCGAGTGGTGCGGCGCGACGAAGGGGGGTACCAGGTCGATCCCCTGGCTCGGCATCGACCCCACGAGGGAGCGGACGGCCAGCGTCTCGAGGGCCTGCTCGCGCGTCAGCGGCGGCAGGATCGTCACGAGCCGCTCGGCGAGCATCGTCTTGCCCGATCCGGGTGGGCCGTTGAGCAGGAGGTGGTGCCCGCCGGCAGCGGCCAGCATCAGGGCCGCCCGCGCCTCGTGCTGGCCGGACACGTCCGCGAGGTCCACGCGCCGCCCGTCCGCAGGGACCGGGGCCGCTGACGTCTCGGGGGCCTCGGGCAGCAGGCCGCGCGGTGCGCCGCGGTATGCCTTGACGAGCCCGTGGAGGCTGGTGGCGGTCGAGACCCGCACCCCGTCGACGAGTCGGGCCTCGACGACGTCCTCGGGGGCGACGACGACGTGCGCGCACCCGGACCGCTGCGCGGCGAGCACCGCGGGCAGGACGCCGGCGACGTGCCGGAGTCGGCCGTCGAGTCCGAGCTCGGCCAGGTGCGCGATGCCTCGGACGGCGCCCACGGGCAGCTCACCGCAGGCCGCGAGCGCCGCCACGGCGATGCCGAGGTCGAAGCCGGTGCCGTGCTTGGGGATCGAAGCCGGCGAGAGATTGAAGGTCAGCTGGCGGGAGTTGAGCGAGACGTCGGCCGAGAGGCACGCCGCCCTCACCCTCTGCGGCGCCTGGCGCAGCGCGGTGTCGGGCAGACCGCTGATGTCGAAGGCCGGCAGCCCCCGGCCCACGTGACACTCGATGTCGACGAGGTGTCCGGCGATGCCGCGCAGGGCGACCCCACGGGTCACGCCGACGCTCACTGCCCCACCCCCGCCACGTGCTCCACGGCGTAGGTGTCCGCGTGGTCACGGTGCAGCGCGACGATGTCGATGCGCACTCCTCGCGCCGAGACCTCGTGCTCGGCGAGCCATCGCCCGGCCAGCCGGCGCAGCCGCCGCAGCTTGGCCCGGGTGATCGCCTCGATCGGTTCGCCGAAGGCGCGGCTGCGCCGCGTCTTGACCTCGCAGACGACGATCTCGTCGCCGTCGCGCAGGACGAGGTCGATCTCGCCCGTGCTGCACCGCCAGTTGCGCGCGAGCACCTGCATCCCCCGCGCGACCAGGTACTGCTCGGCGAAGGCCTCACCCTCCGCTCCCACGCCGGCCCGCGTGTGCCCCTGCTCGTCCGTCCTCGTCCGGGTCATCGGTGACCACCTCCGGCACCCAGTCAACGGGGCCGGTCGGGCGGCGAGCAGACCTGCGCCGGGTCTGTGGACGAGTGGCGAGCGCCCAGGCCGGATGTGGACGGAGCACGCTCCAGTGGTCGTGGACGGACCAGGACCCGCACGTCGTGGAGGCTAGAAGCCGCTGTCCGGCATCTCCAGCTCGGACTTCGCCAGCTCCTCGACGTTGACGTCCTTGAAGGTGACGACCCGCACCTGCTTGGCGAAGCGCGCGGGACGGTAGATGTCCCACACCCACGCGTCCTGCATCGTCACCTCGAAGTAGACCTCTGCCCCCTCGCCCCGCACCGTGACGTCCACGCTGTTGGCCAGGTAGAAGCGCCGCTCGGTCTCGACGACGTGGCTGAAGAGGTGGACGACGTCGCGGTACTCCCGGTAGAGCGCCAGCTCCATCTCGGTCTCGTACTTCTCCAGGTCCTCCGAGCTCACCGGGGCCTCCCTTCGCTCACCGTGCCGGCGAGGAGGCCACGCTCCTCACCCGGTCCTCGACCATCATCGCCCACGGCGGGCGCGCCGTCGGCGCCCACCCCCGGCAGCGACCACGAGCGCCGGTGCTCGACGCACGGGCCGTGCAGCCGCAGGGCGTCGAGGTGGGCGCTCGCCGAGTAGCCCTTGTTGTCCTCCCACGCGTAGTGGGGGTGCGTGCTCGAGAGCTCGACCATGCGCCGGTCGCGCTCGACCTTGGCCAGCACGCTCGCGGCCGCGACGCTGCTGCACCGCATGTCGGCCTTGATCATCGTGCGCACGGCAGGGGTGCTCGCCCCGCCGCCGAGCTCGGCGAAGAGGCCGACCTCCCCGGGGTCGGTCAGCCAGTCGTGGTTGCCGTCGAGCAGGACGAGATCGGGGACGACGTCGAGCTGGGCGAGTGCGCGCGTGCCCGCCAGGCGAAGGGCGGCGATGATCCCGATCTCGTCGATCTCGGCGGGCAGGGCGTGGCCGACCGCGTGGGCCAGCGCCCACCGCCGCAGCCGCGGCACCATCGCCTCGCGGGCCGCGGGCGTCAGCAACTTGGAGTCGCGCACGCCCGCGGGGGCGGTGCGGCAGGTCTCGTCGATGACGACGACCCCGACGCTCACCGGACCGGCCAGTGCGCCGCGGCCGACCTCGTCCATGCCCGCGAGCACCCGGTGCCCGGCGCGCTGCAACTCGCGCTCGACGCGCAAGCTGGGGCGACCCGGGCGGGCCGGACGGCGGGCGGGACTCACGACGTGTGTGGCTCGCGCGACGGCGGGCCGAGCGAGCGGTTGCTGCCCGCGTCGGGGACCTCGGTGAAGACGTCGGAGTGGCCGGAGAGTCCGGACATCCGGTCGAAGGGCCAGACGGTGGCCACGGCCTTGCCGACGACCAGGTCGAGGGGCACCGAGCCGTCCTGCCCGTCGCCGCTCGGGTCGTGGTAGCGCGAGTCGGAGGAGTCGCTGCGGTTGTCGCCCATGACCCACATGCGGCCTGCCGGGACGGTGATGTCGAACTCCATGTCGCTCGCCGTCACGCCCGGCTTGAGGTAGGCACTCTCGTCGACCGGCTCGCCGTTGACGAGGAGGCGGCCCTCGGCGTCGCAGCACTGGACGTGGTCACCGGGCAGCCCGATGACCCGCTTGATGAGGTGGCCCTCGGAGGTGTCGGGCAGCAGGCCGACGAACATCAGGGCGTCGCGCACGCCGTTGAGCACCGCGCCGTGGTTGGCCTCCGGGGTCGGGCTGAGCCAGTCACCCGGGTCCTCGAAGACGACGATGTCACCGCGCTCGATCTCGAAGGGGCCCGGCGTGAGCTTGGAGACGACGACCCGGTCCCCCACGAGCAGGGTGTCCTGCATCGACTCGCTCGGGATGAAGAAGGCCTGCACGAGGAAGGTCTTGACGATGAAGGAGAGGGTCAACGCCATCGCGAGGACGACGACGACCTCGCGGACGGCCGCCCCGAAGCGGGCTCCCAAGGTCCGCTCGTCACGGACCCGTGCTTCCCGGGCACGCTCCTCGTGCGCGTCCTGCGCCTCTGCGTGCGCGGAATCAGGGTCGTGTGCCACGGGTCTCTTCCTCTAACGCGCCCGACCGGTCGGGCGTCCTGCAGACAGTATGGATGCTGGCGGGCGCTGTGGTGGTCACCCGCGCGCCGGTGTGCGCGCCGGTGTGCGCGCCGACACCGGCTCAGTGCTCGAGGCCACCGAGGCGATCGAGCGGCCAGTAGCGCCACGACACGTGACCGACGACGTCCTCAACCGGGACCATGCCGCCCCCGGGGTCGCCCAAGTGCGCGCGGGAGTCGGCCGAGTCGCTGCGGTTGTCGCCGAGGACGAACAGGCGCCCCTGCGGGACCTCGACGTCGAAGGGGGTGTCACACGCCGCCGTGCCCGGCTCCAGCCACGGCTCGGTGACCTGGTCCCCGTTGACGACCAGCCCGCCCTCCGGCGTGCACGTGAGGTGGTCACCGCCGACACCGGCCACCCGCTTGAGGAAGTCCTGCTCCCCCAGCCGGATCGAGAGCGTCGAAGCGGCCCCGGAGAGGATCCGGCCGATGAGCCCGTCGGAGGCGAAGGGGGTGCGGTCGGCGACCGCGAAGGTGTCCGTGCCGTCGAAGACGATGACGTCACCCCGCGCGATGTCGGCTGCCCCGATCTTGGTGACGACGACCCGGTCGCCGGGCTCGATCGTCGGCGCCATCGAGTCGCTCGGCACGTGGAAGGACTCCATGACGAAGATCCGCAGCAGCATGACGAGCAGGACCGCGACACCGATCTCCAGCAGCCACCGACGCGCCGGACGCACGTCGACCCCCGCCGCGTCTGCGGCGGGGG
>NZ_BCSQ01000001.1 GCF_001570945.1 Janibacter anophelis NBRC 107843 | reverse complement strand
GCGCCGAGTTCGCCCAGTGGCTCGACGAGCCGGTCCCCGATGCCGTGCTCGGCGCGAGCATCTTCTTCGACTCCCGGCCGCTGGCGGGCGATCACGAGCTGCACGCCGCCCTCGTCGACGAGGTCGCCGGACGGCTGCCCGGGGCGCGCAACCTCCTCGGGCACCTGGCCGCGCAGGCCGTCGACAACGATCCGCCGCTCGGTTTCTTCCGTGGCTTCGTCCTCGCTCGCAGCGGCGAGCACAAGGACCTGCTCGACCTCAAGCGCGGCGGCGTCGGGGCGATCGTCGACCTCGCCCGGGTCCATGCGCTCGCCGCCGGCCTGACGGTCGTCAACACCCGGGCCCGACTGCGTGCCGTCGCCGGACCGGGTGGACTCGCGCCCGAGACGGCGGAGGGTCTCGTCGACGCTCTCGAGTTCATCTCCCACGTGCGCCTGGCACACCAGTCCCGGCAGCAGGAGGCCGGCCTGCCCGTCACCTCGTGGCTCTCGCCCGACGACCTGACGACCTTCGAGCGGCGCGCCCTGCGGGAGGCCTTCCACGTCGTGCGCCGGGCCCAGCGTGCGCTGGCCCAGTGGCATCCCGGGCAGCGCCGGACATGATCTGGCGTGGAGGTGCGCGCGGTGGGCGAGAGGCCCGACGCCGGGAGGCCGCGGCCCGGCGCGCGCCGGCCGGCCCGCTGCGGGACCACCTGACGGTCCCGGCGCCCGCGCCCGGGACCCCGGTGGCCGAGCTGCCGCTGCTCGCCGTCGATCTCGAGACGACCGGCCTGGACCCGGGCCGGGACCGGATCGTCGCGATCGCGTGGGTGCCCGTCGACGGGCTGGGCGTGGTCCTCGGGGGAGCCGGACGCCTCGTCGTCAGGCCGGGATCGGACGTCGGTGAGTCCGCGACCCTCCACGGACTGACCGATGATGCGGTGGCGTCAGGGGTGACTCCGGGCAAGGCTCTCGCCCGGCTGCTGGATGCCCTGGCCGGTCGGGTGCTGCTCGCCCACCACGCGGGTCTCGAGGCCGGGTTCGTCTCGGCCGAGTGCGCGCGGGTCTTCGGCGCCCCCTTCGTCCCGCCGTCCGTGGACACGATGCGGCTGCAGCGCCGAGTGCTCGAGGGACCGCTCGGTACCGGACCCGAGCCCGCGGGCGGTGAGCTGCGGCTCACGGCCGCGCGCCAGCGCTTCGGCCTGCCCCGCTACCGCGCCCACGACCCGCTCGCCGACGCCCTCGGGTGCGCGGAGCTCTACCTCGCCCAGGTGGCCGAGCTCTCCCTTCGCTCGCGCTCGCCGTTGACCCTCGCGGACGTCATGACCGGCTGAGGGGCCCGACACTGCACCCCCCTACGGCACTGCGGTCTCTCGACGTCGAGACTCTGCATTGCCATAGGGGGATGCGAAGGGTCGAGCGTGGGTGAGGAGGGTCAGTTCGCCGTGTCGATCGTGACGCCGTAGTAGTTCGCCGCGTCGACGACCGGCTGGTAGAAGCTGTACGAGCCGGCCGCGTAGCCGCGGTTGTACCCGCACTCGACACCGACGGGACCGCCGGAGGTCATGCCCTGGGCGAGGTTGCCGACGCCGATGTAGGCGCCACCGGAGTCGCCGCCCTCGGTGCACACGCTCGCCTCGGCGAGGCCGGAGACGATGGTGCCGCCGTAGTTGACGGTGCGGTTGTAGGCCTTGATCGTGCCGCAGGTCCAGCCCGTCGTGTTGCCGGCCTTGCAGATCTCGGAGCCGACCGCGTTCTTGCTCGCGCCCTGGACGGCGTAGTACCCGGAGTGGCCGCGGCTGTCGACGTAGGGCTGGCCGACGTCCTCGGAGTCGATGTCCATCAGGCCCATGTCGACGCTGCTGTAGCCCTCGTGGAAGCGGGTGTGCGTGCCGCGCCCGATGTGGGTGCCGTTGGCATCGAGGATGTCCGGCAGGCCCTCGACGCAGTGGCCGGCGGTGAGCAGCACGTTGTTGCCGCTGGAGGTCCGGCCCGGGTAGCCGAGGCTGCAGTTGGTGCCGGGGGACAGGTCCATGATCCGGCCCGGGACGACGTCGGCCTGGGTGGTCAGCTCGTCGGCGGTGGTGACGGTGACCTTGTCCATGCGGGAGATCTTGTTGCGCAGGCCCTTCGGGGCGTCCTTGGCCAGGCGGACCTCGACGACCCCCTTCTGCAGGTTGGGGCCGACCGTGACGACGTGCCCGGACCGGGTGCCGGCGCGCTGCAGGACCTTGTCGGCGACCTTGTCGAGGGCGCTCTGGCTGACGGTCGTGCTCGGGCGCAGGCCGGCGGCGCGGACCTTCGCCGCGTCCGCGGCGGAGTCGACCCCGACGACGAGCTGGGTGCCGTCGAACCATGCGCCGTCCGCGTCGACGCCCTTCGCCTCGAGCGAGCGAAGGGAGGACTGCTTCTTCTCCTTCGCCGCCAGGAAGGCCTTGGCCTGGCTCTGGGTCTTGCCGTCGCGCTCCATGACGTACGACGTCATCGGGTCGGCCTGGTTGATCCCGGAGTCGGGGACGGGGGCGGCGGACGTGGCGGGGGCGAGGACGACACCGGCGCCGATGAGCGCTCCGGTGAGGGTCAGGGTGCTACGCAGGGTCATTGCCTTCTCCTTGTCACGGCCGGGGTGTCCGGCTCGTGCATCGAAGGTGGACCGCTCGTGTGACCCGCGCCATGCCAGCTGACCGATTCCGGACCCGACCTGACGAAACCCGGGAGCACGTGCCGGGAACTCCTGACGCCCTCGCGACGAGTTCACACCGCTCGCACTCACCGTTCACGGCAACTTCACGCCGCCGGTTTGCACTCCGGGACCCCCTTCGCTAATCTGGAATCATTCCATTCGACGGAACGCTCAAGTGGCACCGATCGGTGGAATCACCTGCAACCCTTCAGATGCACAGGAGACCTACGCATGTCCCTCATCAACACCCAGATCAAGCCCTTCCAGGCCACCGGTTACATCAACGGTGAGTTCAAGGACTTCTCCGAGGCGGACATCGCCGGCAAGTGGGCGATCTTCTTCTTCTACCCGGCCGACTTCACCTTCGTCTGCCCGACGGAGCTCGAGGACCTCGCCGCCGAGTACGACGCGGAGCTCAAGGGCCTGGGCGTCGAGGTCTTCTCGGTCTCGACCGACACCCACTTCACGCACAAGGCGTGGCACGAGACCTCCGACGCGGTCGGCAAGGTCACCTACCCGATGCTCGGCGACCCGACCGCGACCATCTCGCGCAACTTCGACATCCTGCGTGAGGACGAGGGCCTGGCCAACCGTGGCACCTTCCTCGTCGACCCGGACGGCGTCATCCAGTTCCTCGAGATCACCGCCGAGGGCATCGGCCGCAACGCCAAGGAGCTCGTCCGCAAGGTCAAGGCCGCCCAGTACGTGCGCAACAACCCGGGCGAGGTCTGCCCGGCCAAGTGGGAAGAGGGCGCCGAGACCCTCGCCCCGAGCCTGGACCTCGTCGGCAAGATCTGATCCGGCTCTCCTGCAGCAGATCCAGCCGCAAGAGCTGATCCTCTCTTGCATCTCAGGTGGGGGGCGGACCGCGCCGCCCCCCACCACCTGAGCCCACCCCCCTTCGCCCGACAGGAGTCGTTCCACCCATGGCCCTCGACCCGAACCTCGCCACCCAGCTCAAGGCCTACCTCGAGAACCTCCGCGAGCCGATCGAGCTCGTCGCCTCCCTCGACGACGGGGCCAAGTCCGCCGAGCTCGACGACCTGCTCGTCGAGATCGAGGGCATGAGCGCTCAGATCACCCGCCGCGTGGCCGAAGGGGGAGAGCGCGACGAGCGCGTCCCCTCCTTCGCGATCACCCGGGTCTCCGACCCCCAGGTCTCCGTGCGCTTCGCCGGCATCCCCATGGGCCACGAGTTCACCTCCCTCGTCCTCGCGCTGCTGCAGGTCGGCGGTCACCCGAGCAAGGCCTCCCAGGACCTCATCGACCAGGTCAAGGGCCTGACGGGCGAGCACCACTTCGAGACCTTCTTCTCCCTCAGCTGCCAGAACTGCCCCGACGTCGTGCAGGCGCTCAACCTCATGAGCGTCCTCAACCCCGCGATCACGCACACCGCCATCGACGGCGCGGTCTTCCCGACCGAGGCCGAGCAGCGCGGCGTCCTCGCGGTGCCCACCGTCTTCCACAACGGCGAGGCCTTCGGCTCCGGCCGCATGGAGCTCGCCGAGATCGTCGGCAAGGTCGACGAGCTGTCCGGTGGTGACGCCGCGGCCCGCGCCGCCGAGGAGCTGTCCGCCCGGGAGCCCTACGACGTCCTCGTCGTCGGTGGCGGCCCCGCCGGCGCCTCCGCGGCGATCTACGCCGCCCGCAAGGGGATCCGCACCGGTCTGGTCGCCGAGCGCTTCGGTGGCCAGGTCCTCGACACCATGTCGATCGAGAACCTCATCTCCGTGCCGCACACCGAGGGCCCCAAGCTCGCCGCCGACCTTGAGCGCCACGTCAACGAGTACGACGTCGACCTCATCCGCAGCCAGGCCGCCGCAGGCCTGAGCGAAGGGGAGGACGGCCTGACCGTCGTCGACCTGGGCAACGGCGCCGCACTCTCCGGCAAGACGGTCGTCCTCGCGACCGGTGCCCGCTGGCGCACGATGGGCGTCCCCGGCGAGGAGGAGTACCGCAACAAGGGCGTCACCTTCTGCCCGCACTGCGACGGTCCGCTCTTCAAGGGCAAGCGCATCGCCGTCATCGGTGGCGGCAACTCGGGCGTCGAGGCCGCGATCGACCTCGCCGGCATCGTCGGTCACGTGACGCTCATCGAGTTCATGGACGAGATGCGCGCCGACGAGGTGCTCCAGCGCAAGCTGCGCTCGCTGCCCAATGTCGACATCCGCCTCGGCACCAAGACGACCGAGGTCGTCGGTGACGGCGGCAAGGTCACGGGCCTGGTCGTCGAGCCCCGCGACGGTGGCGACTCCGAGGAGCTGGCCCTCGAGGGCGTCTTCGTCCAGATCGGCCTGCTGCCCAACACCGAGTGGCTCGGTGACGCGGTCGAGCTGTCCGAGCGCGGCGAGATCGTCATCGACGGTGTCGGCCGCACCAGCCTGTCGGGCGTCTTCGCCGCCGGTGACTGCACGGTCGAGCCCTACAAGCAGATCGTCACCGCCCTGGGCGCCGGTTCGACGGCCTCGCTGAGCGCCTTCGACCACCTCATCCGCACGAGCGCTCCCGACGAGGAGTCGGCGATCGCCGCGACCAAGGCGGCCGACGGACCGCTCGAGGCCGGCGACCAGATCGACGTCCCGGACTCGGTGGGTGCCTCGGCCTGAGCAGTCGATACCGTCTGGATGAGCCACGGCACGCTCCCTTCGAGACGCTTGCTGCGCAAGCTCCTCAGGGGACGTGCTCTCGAGACAGGAGAACAGCATGAGCGAGCAGATCGACCTCACCGACCACGGTCCGGCCCCCTACGTCGTCAACATCGAGGACGCGACGGAGCAGAACACGAACTACCGCTCCACCCTGTGGACCGGGAAGTTCATGCAGCTGACCGTCATGGCCATCGCGCCCGGTGACGACATCGGCCTCGAGGTCCACGAGGACCACGACCAGTTCCTGCGGGTCGAGGCCGGCCGCGGCCGCGCCCAGATGGGACCGGCTCAGGACGACCTGTCCTTCGACCGCGAGGTCGGCGACGACGACATCGTCATGGTCCCCGCCGGGCAGTGGCACAACATCACCAACATCGGCGACGAGCCGCTCAAGGTGTACTCGCTCTACGGCCCGCCGGAGCACGTCCACGGCACCGTCCACGCGACCAAGGCCGACCAGGACGCGGACCCCAACGAGCACTGATGCGCCCGACGAAGGGTGGGGCGCACGTGACGTGCGTCCCACCCTTCGTCATGGGTCTGGCGCCCGAGGTGACCCCTCAGTAACCTCCCCTGATGCAGAGTTGCATCGAGTACACCCGCCACGAGGGGCCCGGCGAGCCGGTCGTCCTCATCCACGGCATCGGCCACCGACGCCAGGCGTGGGGTGAGGTGCCGCAACTGCTCAACGCGCGAGGTCACGACGTCTACGTCATCGACCTGCCCGGGCACGGCGAGTCGCCCGTCCCGACCCGGCCCGACGGGTACTCGATGCGCAGCCAGGCCGAGCAGCTCGAGCGGTTCTTCGCCCACCGCGGTCTCGACCGACCGCACGTCGTGGGCAACTCGCTCGGCGGCTACATGGCGCTCGAGCTCGCCCACCGCGGCTCCGTCCGGACCGCGACCGTGCTCTCGCCGGCCGGGTTCTTCCCCCCGCACCACCTGCCCAACATCGCGGCCAACCTGCTCTTCATGAAGGCCGGCAGCCACCTGCCGGAGGCGCTGCACCGCACGCTCAACGCCCACCTGTGGTTCCGCAAGCTGGCCTTCCGCTCCCTCTACACCCACCCCGAGAAGGTCTCGCTCGAGGACGCCATCGGCGACACACTCAACCTGCGTCGCTCCAGGGCCTTCTGGCGCCACTTCGTCCGGGCGACCTTCCTGAAGTTCACCCGGCGTGTGCAGGTCCCGACGACGATCGCGTGGGGCGACACCGACCGGCTGCTGCTGCCGTCGGAGGCCGAGG
Source organism: Janibacter anophelis NBRC 107843 (assembly GCF_001570945.1). Lineage (GTDB taxonomy): Bacteria > Actinomycetota > Actinomycetes > Actinomycetales > Dermatophilaceae > Janibacter > Janibacter anophelis. The sequence goes on along the minus strand of NZ_BCSQ01000001.1, from coordinate 143,524 downwards.
TGGCCCGGACCCGGCTGCCCGAGGCGACCCACGTGAGCCTGCCCGACAGCGGTCACTGCCCGCAGATCGACCACCCCGAGCTGGTCGTCGACGTCGTCGCCGAGACGATCGCCCGGCAGGACGAGGCGATCGCCGTCTGACCCGACCACCGGTCGGAGTGCTCATCTTCCAGCCGTGGGGATGAGTAGCGCAGCGGTCCACCCCGGCAGCGCGCTCGAGCAGGATCGGTCTCGGCGGTCGACAGGCCGCCGAGACCGAGGCGCAGGGCCCCGGTCCCTCACAGGGGAGAAGACCATGACTGCTCGTCACACCTCACGGATCACGACCCGCGTCGCCACCCTCCTGGCCACCGGTTCGCTCGCCGTCGCCGGCATCGCGCTCGGGGCAGCGCCGGCCCAGGCCGCCGGCTCCGACGGCGACTGCCCGCCGGCCACCCAGCCCCCGTCCGCCAACACCTGGATCGACCCGCACACCGGCGCCTACCGAGGCGTGCGCAAGATCTCCGACGTCCGCGGCCCCGGGGCGGGGTACATCGCGATGTGGTCGATCCAGACCTACGAGACCTTCGGGCACGACTACTACCAGCGCGAGACCTGGGACGTCGACCACATCAGGGAGCCGGTCCGCACCGACTGCCGGCGCGAGGAGCGCGACCCGGAGCCCCCGACGCCGACCAGCGGTGGTGCTGGCGGCTCGGGAGCGCCCATCGGTGGCGGTGGCACCCTGGGGATGTCCGGCCTCGGGGGAGACGACGAGGTCCGCTACGGGAAGGTCGGCGAGATCGAGCCGCTCTGACCTGCACGACACCGCCCGGACGCGTCATGGACGCGTCCGGGCGGACGTGCGTCTCAGCGCACCCGGACGATGCCGCGCGCCCCCTTCTCCCCGTCGCTCATCACGTGGTTGACGAAGGGGTAGTGACCGGCCTCGGGGAAGGTCAGCTCGACGAAGCCGCCCTGGGCGGGCATCAGGCCCAGCGCCTGGGAGCCGGCCGCCGCGCCACCCACCGCGTCCGGTCCTCCGGTGCGGTAGGCGCCCTCGCTCCACACCGTGTCGAACTGCCCACCGACGACGTGGAAGGAGACCGGCCGGTCCGGTCCGGCGTCGAGGACCCAGAAGCGCACCCGCTCGTCGACGCGGGCGGTGAGCGGGTCGGCCTCGTACTGGAAGGCGCGGCCGTTGAAGGCGGTCGCGGCCGCGTCGCCGTCGGGCTCCTCGCCGGCGTGGAGCTCGGATGCGGTCACCACGTAGGAGCGGTCGACCTCGGGCAGGTCCGGGGGCTCGATGACGACCGCGCCGAACATGCCCTGGGCGATGTGCGTCGCCATCGGCATCGTCGAGCAGTGGTACATCCAGATGCCCGCGCGCTCGGCGGTGAAGGAGTAGGTCAGCCGCTGCCCGGGCGCGATCGTGCGCATCGGCTCGTCGGGTGCGAGCGAGCCGGCGTGGAAGTCGATCGAGTGCCCGATGCTGCCGTCGTTGACCAGCGTGATGACGAACCGGTCGCCGACGCGCCCGTGCAGGGTCGGCCCCGGCGCGGTGCCGCCGAAGGTCCAGCGGGTGCGGGTCACGTCGGGCGCCACCTCGACCTCGACCTCCTGCACGCGCAGAGTCACCCGGTGCGTGCGCTCGTCGGGCAGCGGTGGGAGAGAGGCGTCGTCGGCCTCGAAGCCCTCCGGCCAGGTCGCGCCGGGGTTGAGGGCGAAGGGGGCGTCATGGCCGTCGTCGTGTGACGCTGCGTCGTGGCCGGATGTGGCCTGAGGTGCGACGGAGGAGCCTCGAAGGCCGGTGTCCTGAGGTGCGCCCGTCACATCGATCGTCAACGTCATGCCCATCCGCCGGTGCCCGGTCACGGTGCACCAGCCCTCGCGGTCGGCGCCGACGATGCCGACGTCGAGGGTGGCGGACTCCCCCTTCGTCAGGCGGGGGGTGCGTGTCTCGTCATCGAGGTAGAGGTCGTGGACGGTGCTGCCGTCCTCGTTGGTGAGCGTGATGACGAGCCGGTCGCCGGCGGGCACCTCGATGTGGGAGGGGCTGAAGGTCATGTCGGCCCGGGCGGTGACGGCCACCTCGGTCGTCTCGCCGGTGGGCGCGACGGCTGCCGCAGGGGCGGCGCTGACGGTGCCGCCGTCGAGGGCGGGCTGCAGGGCGGGGCCGGTGGCCAGGGCGAGGGCCACGAGCGTCACGCCCGCCATGGCCTGGGTGCGGGGGAAGGGGGGATCGAGGACCCGCGCGGCCTCGGCCCGACCCTGCTCCAGGCCTGCGCGACGCTCCTCGGGGGTGGCCGTCGCTGCCTCCCGGCGGGCCGCGACGAGCCGCGTGATCGTCGTGAGCATGATCGGGATGAAGGCGACCAGCCCGATGAGCACGAGGGTGGTCAGCACGACGCGGGTGCCGGAGGGGACGGGCAGGAGCGAGAGCGCCAGCGGCACGTTGATGATGACGATGCGGGTCATGCCGAGGCGGTCGAAGCCCTCGATGCCGACCCGCACGACCCGCGGGCCGCCGCCGATGACGGACGGCACGAGGTGGCTGAGCGCGCCGGTGAGCACCTGCAGGCCGAAGCCGACGACGAGCACCGCGGCGACCCGCCCGTAGCCGGTGCCCATGGCCGCGAAGTCGTCCGCGGTTGCCACCCGCCAGCCGACCATGCCGATGCCGACGAGGAACCAGACGGTGCTGGCCAGGACGGACCACGCGGCGAAGTGGCGGGGCGGCTTCTGCCGGGTCGGCGAGACGAGCGAGCGGGCGGACCACAGCAGCGCGGCGAGGTAGCCGGTCACGCCGGCGAGGAGCAGCCAGCGCCACCCGGCCACGGCGCCGGTGCACGCGAGCGCGAGACCGAGGACGAGGCCCGGCAGCGCCTGGCGGGCGCGGCGCTCGGACGCGTCGTCCATGCGGGCGCGCAGGATCGTCGGCCACAGCGTGATGAGCGTGCCGGTGACGGTGATGCCCACCCAGCCGAGCAGGTTGACCAGCGAGTGCGCGAGGAGCAGCCGGGCGTGCACCTCGTCCGTCTGGCCACGGGCGAGGAGCACGCCGAGCGTCGCGCCCACGGGCAGGAAGGCGGCCGACGCCAGGTAGTGGTGGACGACGACGCGGAATCGCCCGGGCAACGCGCCGCGCAGCCGGCGCGCCAGCTGCCACGCGTGCCAGACGACCGCGGCGCCGACGGCGGTCGCGCCGACGAGGGTCAGCCACCACCACGCCGTCGGCACACCGACGAGGACGGCGATGATCCCCAGGTGCAGGAGGACGAGACGCCGGTTGTGCGTCGCCCGGACGTCGATGTCGGGTCGGTGCTTGAGCAGCGTCGTCGCGAAGTGCGAGCTCCACACCATGATCGAGTGCGTGATGGCGCCGAGGGCGACCATGTGCACCATCAGCCACGTCGAGTCCGGGACGAAGGGGTGCACGAGCGCGGTCAGGGCGGCGGCGACGAGCCACAGCACACCCGGGCGGTCGCGCATCGCCCACACGCCGGACTGCCCGCGGGGTGGCCCGGCCGGTCGTGCGGTCACGGGGACGCGAGGGGTGAGGTAGGGGAGGCCGCGGCGGTCAGCTCGTCGACCTCGGTCCAGTCGTCGCCGCGCAGGGTCGTGAGCGAGGCGGGGAAGAGGCCGTCCTCCTCACGCTCGATGTGCGAACGCAGCTCCTTGTAGAAGCGATCGGCCAGGTCGCTCTCTCCGGCGCGGATGCGCTCCAGCAGCTCGTCGAGGGTGACGTGCTCGCCGCACAGCGCGTCGACGTACTCGGTGAAGTCCTCGTCGCGCCGCAGCACGGTGAACAGGCCGACCTCCTCGGCGTCGGTGTGCGGGGTGAGCAGTCCGGCGACCTCGTCGACGAGCTCGGCGACCTCATCGGTGCACCCGGCCTGCGCCGCGCGGCGCAGCATGCCGGTGGCGTTGATGATCTCCTCGTGCTCAGCGGTGAAGCGTCCGATGACGTCGATCGACTGGCACCCGCAGTAGGAGCACACGGTCGGTCAGGACTCGGCGCGGGTCAGGCGCAGGGTCCAGGCGTCGGGGCCCGGCACGAGGTACTCGACGGACCAGACTCCCGGCTCCAGTCCCTCGACCTGGCGCAGCAGCGGCTGCGGGTCGTGCGGGGCGACGAGGTCGAGCGAGCGCCCCGGGCGGATCGCCGAGAGGGCGCCGATGACCGTCGCGTGCCGGATAGAGCGCGGGACCGGACGGACGTCGAGCGAGGGGATCTCCTCGGCCAGCGGGAGGTTGGTCTGCGTCATGATGGGTCCCTTCGACGGTGGTGCGGGCTCGTTGTCCTCGCACCCGACAATTTACTACATTGGATCCCGTGAAAAATCATCCCCTCGGCCCACGACCCGCGCCCTCGGCGGACCCGGGTGACCTCGGCGCGGCCGAGCGGGTGCTCGAGGCCCTGCGGGAGTCGGGACGGCCGCTGCGCATCGGGGAGATCGCGACCGCGGTGGGATCGCACGACAACACCGTGCGCGGGCACCTGGCGACGCTGCTCGAGCGCGGTCTCGTGGAATCGTCGACGGCTCCTGCGGAGGGTCGTGGGCGCCCTGCCGTCCTGTACGCGGCCGGCCCGCGCCCGGGGGCGCGCACCGACGAGTACCGCTCTCTCGCAGGCGCCTTCGCCGCGGACCTCCTCGCCAGCGGCGACGGTCCGGAGGTGCGTGGGCGGGCGCGCCGGATCGGGCGCACCTGGGGTGAGGGCCTGCGTGCCCCGACGACGAAGGGGGGTCCCCACGAGCGTCTCGACGCGGCGCTGGCGGACCTCGGTTTCGGGCCGCGACGCGACGGCGACGTCGTGCGCCTCACGACCTGCCCCCTGCTCGACCTGGCCGTCGCCAACCCGGACGTCATCTGCCAGGTCCACCTCGGGCTCGTCGACGGGATCCTCGACCGGGGTGAGGGCGACGAGGAGGCGGAGCTGACCCCCTTCGCCGAGCCGGGGGCCTGTCTCCTGCGCACTCCACCCGCGTAGCGTCTGGGGCATGAGCCAGAGAGCGATGCAGCGACCAGATCGGCGGCCACTCCGAGCGCGAGGAAGTGCTCGTCGTACTCGCTCTTGCGGGTCAGGACGAGCGGCTCACCGTCACGACACCCCAGGTCGGAGACCGATTGAGCGAGTGGCCTGGTGACACCGAAACGCACGACGGTCATCCAGTGACGGGGGTCTGTCCTCCCGCGCCGATGGTGGCGTAGGTTACTCGCGAGGAACATGAGTTCGATGGAAGGTCGCTGATGACTACCGCACCCGAGGGCCACGCGCAGCCAGGCCTCGCTCGCCGTGAGCTGCCCGAGAGCGTCGACGTGCTCGTCGTGGGCGCAGGACTGTCCGGCATCGGTGCGGCGCACCGCATCCGGGAGGCCAACCCGGGGATCGAGCTGGCGATCCTCGAGGCCCGCGAGACGACCGGCGGCACGTGGGACCTCTTCCGCTACCCGGGCGTGCGGTCCGACTCCGACATGTTCACCCTCTCCTTCCCCTTCCGTCCGTGGCAGGGGCGCAAGGCGATCGCCGAGGGTGGCGACATCCTCGACTACATCCGCGAGACCGCCCGCGAGAGCGGTCTGGACGAGCTGATCCACACCGGGCACCGGGCCGTCGCCGCGAGCTGGTCGACCGATGAGCAGGAGTGGAGCGTCGAGGTCGACACCCCGACCGGGCGTCGCGTGGTGCGCGCCCGCTTCGTCCACCTCGGCAGCGGCTACTACAACTACGAGCAGGCGCACGACGCCGGCTTCGAGGGGCGCGAGGACTTCCGCGGGACGATCGTGCACCCGCAGTTCTGGCCGGAGGACCTCGACTTCGCCGGCAAGCGCGTCGTCGTCATCGGCTCCGGCGCGACCGCCGTGACGGTCGTGCCCGCGATGGCCGAGACGGCCCAGCACGTGACGATGCTGCAGCGCACGCCGAGCTACGTCTTCGCGCTGCCCGGGGTCGACCCCTTCGTCCAGGTCCTGCGCAAGCGTCTCTCCCCGCAGGCCGTCCAGTCCGCGGCCCGGGTGAAGAACCTCGGCATGCAGTACTTCCTCTACGGGCTCTCCCGTCGCCGGCCGGCCGCGGCCAACAAGCTCGTGCTCGGCGTGCTGCGCCAGCAGCTGCCCAAGGACGTCGTCGACGAGCACTTCACCCCGCCGTACGACGTGTGGGACCAGCGTCTGTGCGCGGTGCCCGACGGTGACCTCTACGCGTCGATCCGTCGCGGTCGGGTCGACGTCGTCACCGGTCACATCGACCGCTTCGTCCCCGAAGGCGTGCGCCTCACCGACGGTCGCGTCGTCGAGGCCGACATCGTCGTCACCGCGACCGGTCTGACGCTCAAGCTCCTCGGCGGCATCGAGTTCACCGTCGACGGTGAGCCGGTGGCGATGGAGCGCGCCTTCGCCTACCGCGGGCTCATGCTCGCCGGCGTGCCCAACGTGTCGATGACCGTCGGCTACGTCAACGCGTCGTGGACCCTGCGCGCCGACCTCGTGAGCCGCTACGTCGCCCGCCTCGTGCGGCACATGCGCGACCGCGGCCTGGGCGTCGCGGTCCCCGTCGCCCCCGACGGCATGCAGGCCGGCCCGATCATGGACCTGACCGCCGGATACGTGCAGCGGGTCATCTCGGCCTTCCCCAAGGTCGGCGACCGGGCGCCGTGGACGATGCCGCAGAGCTACGTCAAGGACAAGATCGCCTTCGGCCGCGCCGACGTCACGACCGACATGCACTTCATCCCGGAGGGGACGCAGGGGGCGACCCTCCCGCAGGGCGCACAGGCTCCGGCCTCCCTGCCCCTGCCCGGGACGTCGAGCAATGTCGACGGATCGCCGGGCGACCTCGTCGACGAGACGCTCGAGGTCGCACGATGAGGCGTCCCGAGCTGGTCGTCGCCGGCGGCACCGCCGTCGTCACCGGCGCGGCCGGTGGCATGGGTGAGCACATCGCCAAGGGCCTGGCCCGGCGTGGCGCTGACCTCGTCCTGCTCGACCGGGACGCCGCGGGCCTGGACCGGGTCGTCGCGGACATCGGGCGCGAGACGCCGGGGGCGGGGGTGACCCCCTTCGTCGTGGATCTCGCGGACCGCACCGCCACCGACGAGGTGATCGCCGCGATCGCCGCCGATCACGCAGACGTGACGATGCTCTTCAACAACGCCGGCGTGGCGGTGGGCGGGCGCTTCGTGCAGGTCTCGGCGGACGACTTCGACTGGCTGCTCGAGATCAACCTGCTCGCGCCGATCCGGTTCACCCGGGCGCTGCTGCCGCTCATGCTCGCCAACGGGCAGGGCCAGGTGGTCAACACCTCCAGCCTCTTCGGGCTCGTCGGTCCGCCCGGGCAGAGCGCCTACTGCACGAGCAAGTTCGGCCTGCGCGGGTTCTCCGAGTCGCTGCGCAGCGAGCTCGAGGCCGAGGCAGCACCCGTCGGCGTGACCGTCGTGCACCCGGGCGGCATCCGGACCAACATCGCGGTCAACGCGCGCGTCGCTGAGGGCGTCGACCCTGAGGAGGCCGAGCGCAACAAGCGCGCCTTCGCCAAGATGCTCAGCTACCCGGCCGACCGGGCCGCCGGGGAGATCGTCGACGCCGCGATCGCCCGCGCCCCCCGGCTGCTCATCGGCAAGGACGCCAAGGCGCTCGACAAGCTGGCGCGGCTCACCCCTTCGCACTACTGGTCGCTCATGGGCCGCGCGATGGCCCTCGCCGCCAAGCGTGCGGGGTGACGACGACCACGCCGGGACGGGCGAAGGGGGCGCAGCGCTCACCTGCCACGATGGGGCCATGACCATGCCTCAGCAGCTCCAGGGCCGCCTGCGCCTGCCGATCATCTCCGCGCCGATGTTCCTCGGGTCGGGTGTCGACCTCGTCGTCGGCGCCTGCCGGGCCGGCGTCATCGGGACCTTCCCCGCGCTCAACCTGCGCACCACGGAGGACTTCGACGGCTGGCTGACGCAGATCGAGACCGCGCTCGCCGAGCCCGGCCCCGAGGGTCGTGAGCCCGCGCCCTACGGCGTGAACTTCATCGTCCACAGCTCCAACCAGCGGATCGAGGCCGACCTCGCGCAGATCGTCGCGCACGAGGTGCCGCTCGTCATCACGAGCCTCGGCGCGGCCAAGGAGGTCGTCGACGCGGTCCACTCCTACGGCGGGCTCGTCTTCCACGACGTCACCAACGCCAAGTTCGCCCGCAAGGCCGCCGATGCCGGCGTCGACGGGCTGATCCTCGTCTCCGCCGGGGCCGGTGGGCACGCCGGTGGGCTCAACCCCTTCGCCCTGATCTCGGAGGTGCGCGCCGTGTGGGACGGGCCGCTCATCCTCGGCGGCGCCCTCTCGACCGGCCGCGACGTCCTCGCGGCACAGGCCGCGGGCGCCGACCTGGCGTACATGGGAACCCGGTTCCTCGCGACGGAGGAGTCGCTCGTCTCCGAGGCCTACCGCGAGATGATCGTCGGCTCCGGCGCCGAGCAGATCGTCTACACGCCCTCGATCAGCACGATCCCGGCGAACTTCCTGCGCGAGAGCATCGTCGCCGCCGGCCTCGACCCCGACCACCTGCCGGTGCCGGACAAGGTGGATCTCGGGCACGTGACCAACCCGCACGCCGAGGAGACCACGCAGAGCGGCCCCGCGCCCAAGGCGTGGAAAGAGGTGTGGAGCGCCGGCCAGTCCGTCGCCGGCATCGACTCCGTCGTCCCCGTGGCCGAGCTCGTCGACCGGCTCGAGGCCGAGTACACGCAGGCGAAGGGGGAGCTGCTCGCCGTCATCGGTGAGTGAGGGTGTCGAGGGGTGTCGAGGCTCGGCCGCGGACGGCCTCGCACCTCCACCCACGTCGGCCGCGGGCGCCCCAGCGGAACGACCGGTGGCGGGGGTTGCCCTCTTCGTTAGCGTGGGGCCATGACTGAGCTCCCCACCCGCATCCTCGGGGACGGCGTCTCCGTCCCGGTCCTCGGCTTCGGCACCTACCCCCTGCGCGGGGACGACGGCGTGCGCGCCATCGCCTCTGCGCTGGAGGTCGGCTATCGCCTCATCGACTCGGCGGTCAACTACCGCAACGAGCGGGAGGTGGCGGAGGCGATCCGGGCCAGCGGTGTCGACCGCGGCGACGTCTTCGTCCAGACCAAGGTGCCCGGTCGCGACCATCGCAGCGCCAAGCACTCGATCACGACCTCGCTGCAGGTCATGGGCCTGGAGTACCTCGACAGCGTGCTCATCCACTGGCCCAACCCGTCGCAGGAGTCGTACGTGCGCGCCTGGGAGGGGCTGGTCGAGGCGAAGGAGGCCGGCCTGGTCCGCTCCATCGGCGTCAGCAACTTCACGCCCCGGTACCTCGACGAGATCATCACCGCGACCGGCGTGACACCGGCGAGCAACCAGATCGAGATGCACCCGGCCTTCCCCCAGGTGGAGCAGCGCGCGGCAGACGCCGAGCGGGGCATCGTCACCCAGGCGTGGAGCCCGATCGGGCGTGGCGCGGCCTTCGACGCCGAGCCGGTCATCGCTGCCGCCCGAGCACATGACGTCACGCCGGCACAGATCGTCCTGCGCTGGCACCTGCACCTGGGGTCCCTGCCGCTGCCCAAGTCGGCCGACCCGGAGCGGCAGCGCGGCAACCTCGAGGTGCTCGGCTTCGACCTGTCCGAGACCGAGGTGGACGCGATCACCGCCCTCGGTCGCCCCGACGGTCGGCTCTTCGGCGCCGACCCCGACGTCCACGAGGAGATGTGATGGAGCTGCTGCCCCGCCTCGACCCGGAGGAGACCAAGCGCCTCGACCGCGCGCACGTCTTCCACTCATGGAGCGCCCAGGACCTCATCGATCCGCCGGTGGTCGTCTCCGCGCGGGGCAGCCGCTTCACCGACGACTCCGGTCGCGAGTACCTCGACTTCGCCAGCCAGCTGGTCAACGTCAACCTCGGCCACCAGCACCCCGAGCTCGTCGAGGCGATCGCCGAGGCGGCCGGGCGGATGGCGACGATGGCCCCCGGTTTCGCCGTCGAGACGCGTTCGCAGGCCGCGGCGATGATCGCCGACAAGGCACCCGGCGACCTCGACTCCGTCTTCTTCACCAACGGCGGAGCCGATGCCAACGAGCACGCGATCCGCATGGCGCGCCTGCACACCGGTCGGCACAAGGTGCTCGCGGCCTACCGCAGCTACCACGGCGGCACCGCCGCGGCCATGGCCCTGACGGGCGAGCCACGACGCTGGGGGAGCGAACCGACCGTCTCCGGGGTCGTCCACCACTTCGGCCCCTACCCCTACCGCTCGCCCTTCCACTCCGAGAGCGAGGCGCAGGAGTGCGATCGGGCGCTGGCGCACCTGCGCGAGGTCATCGCCGTCGAGGGTCCGCAGCACGTCGCCGCGATCGTCCTCGAGACGATCGTCGGTACCAACGGCGTGCTCGTCCCGCCGGACGGTTACCTCGCCGGTGTCCGCGAGATCTGCGACGAGCACGGCATCGTCATGATCGCCGACGAGGTCATGGCCGGCTTCGGGCGCGCGGGTGAGTGGTTCGCGGTGGACCGCTGGGGCGTCACCCCCGACCTCATCACCTTCGCGAAGGGGGTCAACTCCGGCTACGTACCGCTCGGCGGCGTCATCGTCAGCGCGGCGATCCGGGAGACCTTCGGCCAGCGCCCCTACCCGGGCGGACTGACGTACCAAGGGCATCCGCTCGCCTGCGCGTCGGCGGTGGCGTCGATGCGCATCTTCGAGCGGGACGACATCATCGGCCGTGCCCGGGCGCTCGGTGAGGACGTCATCGGGCCCGGCCTGCGCGAGATCGCCGAGCGGCACCCCAGCGTCGGAGACGTCCGCGGGATCGGCGCCATGTGGGCGGTCGAGCTCGTCCGCGACAGGGAGACCCGGGAGCCGCTCGTGCCCTTCAACGCGGCCGGGGCTCAGGCCGCGCCGATGGTGGAGGTCGCCACCGCGTGCAAGAAGTCCGGCCTGTGGCCGATGGTCGCCGGCAACCGCGTGCACGTCGTGCCGCCCCTGACGACGAGTCCCGACGAGGTCCGCGAGGGCCTGGCGATCCTCGACGAGGCGCTGGCGGTCGCCGACGCCCACACCGCGTGACCGCCGGCGACACCTCGGCGGAGGACGCGGCGGCTGACGACACGGTGGGGGACGACGACGCGATGGCCGGTCGGTGGCCGGTGCGCCCGCGGCCCGGCGAGGCCGTGCCGGCCCCCTTCGGCATGTCCGCCTACTGCGTCGCCGACCCGGCGCAGCGAGCACCCGAGCGGGACGCGCTCGTCGTCGTCCACGGTGACGGTGAGGACTCGCGCTGGACCTTTGCCCAGGTCGACGACACCGTGCGCGCGGTGGCCGCGGGCCTGCTCGGTCTGGGGCTGCGCCCGGGCGACCGGGTCCTGCTGCGCATGGGCAACCGGGCGGACTTCCCCTTCGTCTTCTTCGGGGCGATCGCGGCCGGACTCGTCGCCGTGCCGACGAGCGCACAGCTCACGGCCGCCGAGGCCGGGCGGCTGCTCGAGGACTGCGGTGCAGCCGCGGTCGCGCTCGACCCGGACCTGGAGCTCGAGGTCCCGCCCGACATGCCGGTCATCACCTCCGAGACGATCGCCGGGTGGGTCGCCGGGGACGAGCGGGCCGAGCACGACCTCGGCGACCCGGACCGGCCCGCCTTCATCACGTACACCTCCGGCACGACCGGCAGGCCGAAGGGCGTCGTCCACGCACACCGCAGCGCCTGGGGCCGTCGGCCGATGTACCGCGGCTGGTACGGCCTCGACGAGGGCGACGTCATGCTCCACGCGGGGGCGCTCAACTGGACGTACACGCTCGGTGTCGGCCTGACCGACCCGTGGGCCAATGCTGCGACCGCCATCGTCCACGACGGGCCCCGCGACGGTCAGGTCTGGCCGCGGATCGTCCACTCGCACAAGGCAACTCACCTCGCGGCGGTGCCAGGGGTCTACCGGCACCTGCTGCGGCACGGCGACCCCGGCACGTGGGACCTGTCCAGCCTGCGGGCGGCGCTCGTGGCGGGGGAGGCGCTCCCTTCGGCCCTGTGGCAGGAGTGGATCGAGGCGACCGGCGTGCCCTTGTACGAGTCGCTCGGGATGAGCGAGATCTCGACCTTCGTCTCGACGGGGCCGGACGTGCCGGTCCGCGCCGGCAGTCCCGGGTGCGCTCAGCCGGGTCGACGCATCGCGGTCCTCGACCCGGAGCGGCTCGACGACCCGACCCCGTTGCCGCCCAACGAGATCGGGCGCCTCGCCGTCCACCGCGACGACCCGGGCGTCATGCTCGGCTACTGGCAGCGGCCCGACGAGACCGCCGACGTGATGCGGGGCGAGTGGTTCGTCACGAGCGACCTCGCCGAGCTCGACGAGGACGGGTACCTGACCTACCACGGCCGTGCCGACGACGTCATGAACGCGATGGGCTACCGCGTCTCCCCGGTCGAGGTCGAGGACGCGCTCGCGGGCACGCCCGGCGTCGCCGAGGTCGCGGTCTCGACGCTCGACGTCGGTGACGGGGTGAGCCTGGTGTGCGCGTGGGTCGTACCCAGTGACCCCGAGGCGGACCGGGAGGCCTTGCAGCGCAGCGTGATCGACCGTGCTGCCGAACGGCTGGCCCCCTACAAGCGGCCCCGAGAGGTGCGCTTGGTCGAGGCCCTCCCGAGGACGGCGAACGGCAAGATCGTGCGGAGGAGCCTGGCTGCAGCAGCGGCTCCCTCGCCCGGTGGAGGTAAGCGCGCGGACGAATGACCGGCGCGTCGTCGTCCACTCGGCTTGACAGCTACATCGATCATCAGTGCGGGTGCGCCGGGGACCTGACCGGATCCTTGGCGCCGATGACCCGGGCGATGACCCCGCCGAAGATCCCCAGCGCGCACGGGATCGCGAAGAAGGTGAGCATGAGGATGCTCGACCAGACCAGGTAGACCACGAGGCTGTGGCCGGATGTGGAGCCGGGGGAGTGCTCGAAGATCCCCACGGACGGTCCCAGCACCGGGATGCTCGCGACGGCCGGCAACAGGACGGCCGTGACGGCCAGCCAGTGGAGGGCCACTGTCGGGACCGACTCAGCACGCCACGCATCCCTGGCGGACCAGGCCACGGCGGCGCAGCTGACGACCGCGAGGAAGACGAAGCCCGCCACCACCGGGAAGTCGAGCGCCTCCAGGGACCACAGGGTCAGGGCGATGCTGCCCCACGCGGCGACGACGAAGTAGGCGCACCGCAGCGCGATCGCGATGGCGTGTGACACGACGTCTCCCTGGCTCGAGGCCTCCCACTCTAGGAGCCTCGCTCGGTCACCGCCGCGTCAGACCCACCCGGAACCCGACCGGCATGAGCGTCAGCCGCTCGGTGATCGTCAGGTCGTACCCCGGCTCGGGCGTCAGGTCGAAGCGGTGCAGCAGCTTCGCCAGGACGATCACCGACTCGTGGAGGGCGAACTGCCGCCCGATGCAGGCACGCTCGCCGGTGCCGAAGGGCTTGTAGGCGTGGGCCGGGCGGGCCCGGATGTGCTCGGGCAGGAAGCGGTCGGGGTCGAAGCGCTCCGGGTCCGGCCACACGTCGGGGTCGCGGTGGAGCAGCGGGATGAAGACGAGCACCTTGTCCTGCGGCGTCATCCGCAGCCCACCCGGGGCGCCGGCCGAGCCGTCGGCGCCGATCGTCGTCGTCTCCCGGGGCGAGCGGGCGAAGCCGGGCGCCGTCGGCCACAGCCGCAGCGTCTCGTCGACGACCCGGCGCAGGTACCGCAGCTTGGGCACCTGCTCGAAGGTCGGGTCCGCTGCCGGGTCGCTGCCGAGCACCTCGTCGAGCTCGGCCCGCACCCGCGCGAGCACCTCCGGCTCGCGGGTCAGGTGGTACAGGGCGAAGGACACCGCGCCGGAGGTGGTCTCGTGTCCGGCGACGAGCATCGTGAGGATCTGGTGGCGCACGTTCTGCGCCTCGAGGAGCGCCCCGGAGTCGTCGACGGGCTCGTGCATCATCCGCCCGAGCAGGTCGTCGTGCCGTACCCCGCCCGCCTCACGGTCGGTGACGATCTGCCGCAGCAGGTCGTCGATGTAGCCGTGCCGCGCCAGGGCCTCACGGTCCTTGCGCCGGACCATCCGTCGTCCGACGAAGGGGAGGGACGCCACGTTGGAGCGCGCAGCCGCGTGCGACATGTCGGAGACGAAGGTCGTGACGAAGGGATCGACCTCCGCGCTTTCGAAGCTGCCGAAGGTGTGGCTGAAGGCCGCCCGCGCGATCGTCTCGAGCGTGAGTTTGGTTAGCCACGGGGAGACGTCGACGGTCCTCCCTTCGCCTGCCGCCTTGTCCCACACCGAGATCAGCTCGTTGGTCGCCCCGACCATGACGTCGTGGTACCCGCGCATCGCGGCCTTGGAGAAGGCGGGCATGAGCAGGTCGTGTGCCAGGCGCCAGTTGGGCTCGTCGGTCTCGGCGGTGAAGAGCCCGTCCTCGACGAACATCCTCAGGTCCTCGACCCCCGGGGCCAGCGCCTTGGTGAAGCGCTTGTCGTCGCACAGCTCACCGACGATGTCGACGCCTCGGGCGAAGACGAACTTGCGGCCGATCGCGACCATCTCGAACATCGGCCCGAGGTCCCGGCCGAGACGGAGCATGTTCTGCACCGGCTGCGTCGGGTCCATCCCCTTGCGGAAGGCGTCACCGACCACCCGACGGCGCCCGGGAGGGTGCGGGAACTCGTGGTCGGCCCACCCCATGCCGTCGTTCGGCGGGAACCGCTCCAGCGTGTCGCCGGTGGCTGCAGGGGCCGGCCGGAGCCGGGTGGCCACGTCCATCGGGGCCGTCCTTTCGTCAGGTGTAGTGACGTGACTCACGGTAGTCCCCGGCGGCCCGTTTGTGCAGGTGTGACGCCCTGTCCGTCGCCGGCGTGGTCATGGGATGATGGCGCCATGAGCAAGCACACGTACCAGCGACTGTCGCACCCCCCGACCGGCCCGCACGCCGTCGAGGACCTCGGGCACGCGCAGAACCCCGCGTGGTGGACCGTCATGACCCTCGGGATCATCGCCGGCGCGGTCGGCACCTGGGCGGTCGTCGTCCTCAGCCCCGTGCTCGGCATCGTCGCCGCCGTCCTGGCCGTCGTGACCATCGTCGTCGGTGTCGTCATGTCCAAGATGGGCCTGGGCAGCTACACCTACGGCGAGGGCGACACCGCGACCGACAGCGCTTCGCTCGGCATCAAGTGACCCGATGACGAAGGGGGGTGCGCCACCCTTCGTCATCCAGCCGGTCAGGACTGCGGCACGTTGTCCTCGACGTCGGCGAGCCACCGCGTGGCCGCGACGTCGCTGGGCATCCGCAGGTCCCCGCGCGGTGAGACCGCGCCGCCCGGCAGGACCTTGGGTCCGTTGGGCAGGGCCGAGCGCTTGAACTGGTTGTCGAAGAAGCGCTGGACGAAGACGAGCAGCCACTTCCTGATCTCGGCGAGGTCGTAGGCGCCGCGGTCCTCCTCCGCGACGGAGCTCGGCCAGGCCCCCTTCGTCGCGTCCGACCACGTCTGCTCCGCGAGGAAGGCGATCTTGCTCGGCCGGTCCCCGCGCCGCAGCACGTGGAAGAGCGTGAAGTCCTGCAGCGCGTACGGCCCGATCTTGTCCTGCGTCGACTGCGGCCGGTCGGCGTCCTTGCTCGGGACCAGCTCGGGGGAGATCTCGGTGTCGAGCACCGACAGCAGCGTCTCGGAGACCTCCGGCAACTGACCGGAATCGGCGACCCAGTGCACGAGGTGCTGCATGAGGGTCTTGGGCACGCCCGCGTTGACGCCGTAGTGGCTCATCTGGTCGCCGACGCCGTAGGTGCACCAGCCGAGGGCCAGCTCGGACAGGTCGCCGGTGCCGAGCACGATCCCACCGCGCTGGTTGGCGATGCGGAAGAGGTAGTCGGTGCGCAGCCCGGCCTGCACGTTTTCGAAGGTCACGTCGTAGACCTCGTCGGGGTGGTCGGCGTCGGGGTCGAGCCCGTACGGGTGCCCCATGTCGCGCAGCATCTGGGTCGCCGCGGGACGGATGTCGAGCTCCTCCCACGTGATCCGCAGTGACTCCATGAGCGCGACGGCATTGGTCTTGGTGTGGTCGCTCGTGGCGAAGCCCGGCATCGTGATGCCGATGATGTCGGTGCGCGGCCGCTCGAGCCGGTCCATCGCCTTGGCCGCGACGAGCAGCGCGTGTGTCGAGTCGAGCCCACCGCTGACGCCGATGACGATCTTGGGCTGCCAGTCCGGGCCGCCGATCGCGCGCAGCCGCTGCTCCAGCGCGGAGACCTGGATGTTGTAGGCCTCGTAGCAGTCCTGCGCCAGGCGCTCCTCGTCGTCGGGGACGAAGGGGAAGCGGTCCAGCGGACGCAGCAGCCCCAGGTCGCCGGTCGGCGGGTCGAGCTCGAGGTGGATCTCGCGGTACGGGGCGCTCTCGGAGCCGATGCCCAGCGCGACCCCGTTGTCGTCGAAACTGCCCTGGCGCATCCGCTCCTGCCGCAGCCGGTCGACATCGACGTCGACGAGCGTCTCGCGGGGACCGGCGGGGAACCGCTCGGACTCGCCGAGGAGGTCACCCCCTTCGTAGACCATGGTCTGGCCGTCCCACGACAGGTCGGTGCTCGACTCGCCCTCGCTCGCGGCGGCGTAGAGGTAGGCCGCGTTGCAGCGCATCGACGCGGAGCGGGCGAGCAGGTGCCGGTCGTCGGCGCGCGCGACGGTGATGGGGGAGGCCGAGAGGTTGAGCAGGACGGTCGCGCCGGCCAGCGCTGCCTCGTGGCTCGGTGGGACCGGCACCCACATGTCCTCGCAGACCTCGGCGTGGACGACCAAGCCGGGCACGTCGTCGACGTGGACGAGCAGGTCGGTGCCGAAGGGCACCCCGTCGAGCACCTCGGCCGCCTCGCCCGTGGCGAAGGTCGGCCGGAACCACTCGTCGACGATGCCGGCGCCGGCGGCGAAGTGCCGCTTCTCGTAGAACTCACGGTAGTTGGGCAGGTACGCCTTGGGCGCGATGCCGAGGATCTCGCCGCGGTGGATCAGGACGGCGCAGTTGTACAGCCGATTGCGGTGGCGAAGGGGGGCACCCACGACGACGAGCGGCAGCAGGTCGGTCGTCTGCTCCGCGAGGTCGATGAGCGCGGCTTCGACGTCGCGCAGCAGCACGTCCTGCAGGAGCAGGTCGTCGATGGCGTAGCCGGTGAGGCCCAGCTCGGGGAAGAGCGCGATCGCCGCCCCCTGCTCGTGGACGTGACGCACCCGCTCGAGGATGGCGGCGGCGTTGGCGTGCGGGTCGGCCATCGTCACCGGCAGCGTGCAGGCCGCGACCCGCGCGAAGCCGTGGCGGTAGAGGTTGCGGAAGTCGCGATCCGTCATGGCGCCAGCCTATGGGCAGCACGTTGGTCGAGGTGCGAGCGCCAGCGAGCCTCGAGACCCGCTCCCGGCGAGGAGGCCCGGCGCGCTGCCGAAGTCCTTCGTCGTCGTGCGGTCGCGTTGTCGCTCTCGACTTCGGCTTGACGCTGCGCCGGACCTCCTCGCCGTCCGCTCGACGTGCGCAGCCATTCCCCTTCGCGCTCCCCACCAAGCCCACTCCCTGAGGAGGTCGCGCAGCGACCGTCTCGAAGGGGCGAAACCCACTGGTCGGGGCGGCTCCCTTCGTCTTGGATGGGGCGATGGAGACGCACTCCCTCGCCGAACGCCCCGACCTCGTCGATGCCTTCTGGTCGATCGAGGGGGACTGGCCGCGCTTCATGCTCCAGGACCCGACCTCGGAGCGGGCGTACGAGGCGGCGGTCGCGGGCTTCCCGCAGCTGCACCTGATCGTCATGGACGGCGAGCGGGCGGTCGCGCGGCTGCACGCGGTCCCCTTCGGCCATGCCGTCGACGCGCTGCCCGAGCGCGGGTGGGACGCGGCGATGCAGGAGGCCGAGTGGCTCCTGGCGAAGGGGGAGCCCCCGGACCTGTCGACGATCAGCCTCATCGAGGCCCGCGTCGCGGTGGACCGAAGGGGACACGGGCTGAGTGGTCCGCTGCTCGCCGAGGCGCGGCGGCGCTACGCGGAGCTCGGGTGTCGGGACCTCGTCGCCCCGGTCCGCCCGACCCGCAAGTCCGCCGAACCCCGCACTCCCGCATGGGAGTACGCGCAGCGAGTCGGTGACGACGGGTTGCCCGCCGACCCATGGCTGCGGGTCCACGCCCGCCTCGGTGGGCGGATCGTCGCGCTGGCGCCGGCGTCGATGACGATCCCCGGGTCGCTGGACCAGTGGCGCGAGTGGACGGGGCTCCCCTTCGACACGGATGGAGCGGTCGAGGTGCCGGGCGGTCTGACGCCGGTCCACGTGGACCTCGCGGGCGACCACGCGGTGTACGTCGAGGCGAATGTCTGGGTGCACCACGACCTACGCGCGGGTACGACGACACGCTGAGGCCCGCGGCGTGGGCCTGCCCGGGATCCGGGGGTGTCGAGCCATGCCGAAGCGCGACCTTGTCGTCGTACCCGCGGGTGGCCGGAGACGAGTCAGCGACTACCCACGATCGCGTCAGTCTGACGAGACTGCATGTCGTCGATCCACGTGTGCGCCCACCCGCCGGAGGTTCCCACGAGGACAAGCCCAGCCAAGAGGGTGAAGCCGATCGCGGATGCTCCGATCTGGGTAAAGCGGTGCGCTTGAGGCAACAGGTGGCCCTTGTCGGGGTGGCTGACCAAGTTGCGCATCGCCACCCAGCCGACCAGCTCGCGTGTGCGGGCCCAGATCAGCAGGACAGCGCATTCCATGGCGATGATCTGGGTCAGGACGAAGAACATCCCTGACCACCCAACGATCCGCAGCACCTCGACGGCGTGACCCGAAGTCACGCTCCAGCGACCACTGACGCTGCTACCGAACTCGGGAAACTGAGCAATCACCCGGCTCTCGAGCTCACTACCGCTGAGAGAACTGCCCGGCCCTCCGTTGAGGGTCCACCAGGCTGCGAGGAGGAGCAGCCCGGCAGAGGTGAGAGCCAGGAGCAATGCGCCGGTGCGGGGTCCGGGAGTGCCTTCGGTCGTCCGGTGGATCCATGCAGTCGCGATCGTGAGGCCGAGACCGGCTCCGGCGAGGGCCCAGACCACGATGGGCCAGACGAGCAAGTAGGCGAGTACGAGGACGCCAGCAACTGCGAGCGCGAGTGCAATACGCGCCCAAGCGTCGTCGTCTCCGGCCGGCGGCCCCGGAGCCGATGCTTTCGTGGGCCTGTTCTCGACCCACGTGTACGTGTTGTGTTCGTGCTGTGACGCGTCGATCTGCTGGACGGCGTTCCCGTCGCCGACGACATGGACTGACTGGCCAGTGGTCGGCGGCGGCGTCCCGCCTCCCAAACGCGTGACGACGAAGGGCGTCAGGACGCCGCTGATGAGACCGGCGGCAATGTTGATGATGAGGTCGTTCATGTCGTACCCCCTGCGGGTTCGAAGCGCCACCTGGTGCAGCGCAGCCGGACAACCTATGACGCCGCACCGACAGCCAAACGGTCAGCGAGCCGCAGATACCCTGACGTCGTGATCACTGGTGAGCTCAAGAGCAAGGTCGACAGCGTCTGGAATGCCTTCTGGAGCGGTGGCATCTCCAACCCGCTCGAGGTGATCGAGCAGTTCACCTACCTGCTCTTCATCCGCCGCCTAGACGAGCTGCAGACCCTCAAGGAGAAGCGCGCTCGCGTCACCGGCACCATCGAGGACCCGATCTTCCTACCCGGTCAGAGCCACCTGCGGTGGCAGCACCTCAAGAACGCCGACGCCGCCCAGGCTCACCAGACGATGGCGCAGGAGGTCTTCCCCTTCCTCCAGAAGCTCGGCGGTGAGGGCTCGACGTACTCCGATCACATGAAGGACGCGCGCTACACGATCCCCACGGCGGCGCTGTTGACCAAGGTCGTCGACCTCATCGCCGACATCCCGATGGACAACCGGGACACCAACGGTGACCTCTACGAGTACCTGCTCTCGAAGATCGCATCCGCCGGCACCAACGGGCAGTTCCGCACGCCGCGGCACATCATCGACCTCATGGTCGCGATGACGGCCCCCGGGCCCGAGGACGAGATCTGCGACCCGGCCTGTGGCACAGCGGGATTCCTCGTCGCGGCATCGGACTACGTGCGCGACAACCACCCGAGCGCTCTGACGAACACCAAGCAGCGGGACCACTTCCACCGCAGCATGTTCCACGGCTTCGACTTCGACTCGACGATGCTCCGGATCGGCAGCATGAACATGCTCATGCACGGCATCGAGGCACCCGACATCCGGTACCGCGACTCCCTCTCGGAGGAGGCCGGGGGCGACTCGGAAAAGTACACGCTGATCCTCGCGAACCCGCCCTTCGCCGGCTCGCTCGACTACGAGTCGACGTCCAAGGACCTGCAGCAGGTCGTCAAGACGAAGAAGACCGAGCTGCTCTTCCTCGCGCTCTTCCTCAAGCTGCTCAAGCCCGGTGGCCGGGCGGCGGTCATCGTCCCCGACGGGGTCCTCTTCGGCTCGTCGAAGGCGCACAAGGCCCTGCGCAAGATGCTCGTCGAGGAGCAGAAGCTCGACGCCGTCGTGAAG
This sequence comes from Janibacter anophelis NBRC 107843, assembly GCF_001570945.1. Classification (GTDB taxonomy): domain Bacteria; phylum Actinomycetota; class Actinomycetes; order Actinomycetales; family Dermatophilaceae; genus Janibacter; species Janibacter anophelis. Next base: position 122,990 of record NZ_BCSQ01000001.1, on the reverse strand, counting down.
CTCCCCTCCGGCGTCTTCAAGCCCTACGCCGGCGTCTCGACCGCGATCCTCTTCTTCACGAAGACCAACTCCGGCGGCACCGATGACGTGTGGTTCTACGACGTGCGCGCCGATGGCTTCTCGTTGGACGACAAGCGGAACCCGGTCGAGGCGAACGACCTCCCCGACGTCCTCGAACGCTGGGGGACCCGCCCCTCGCTGGCTGAGGTGCGAGGAACGAGCCTCGAAGCCGCCCCCACGTTGGCTGAGGAGCGAAGTACGAGCCTCGAAGCCTGGCCCGAGCTCTCCCGCGCCCGCACGGACCAGTCCTTCACCGTTCCGAAGGGGGAGATCGTCGCCCAGGACTACGACCTCTCGCTCAACCGGTACAAGGAAATCGAGTACGACGAGGTCGAGCACCGCCCGCCGCTGGAGATCATCACGGACATCGAGGCGCTCGAGTTGGAGATCGCGCAGGCGCGCGAGGAGCTGAAGGCGATGTTGTCGTGAGGACGGAGTCTCTAGCTGACCTGGCGGAGATCAATCCGCGGGGTGCGTCGGTTGCTGCCGACGAACCTGTGAGTTTCGTGGGAATGGCTGAGTTGAGCGCTCAGGGGGCGGTGGCGCGGCCGCGTGAAACCGTGCATTTTGGGGCCGTATCCAAGGGGTACACGGTATTCCGTGACCAAGACATTCTCGCCGCGAAGATTACTCCGTGCTGGGAGAACGGGAAGGTGGGTCAGGCGCACCTGGGTCACGAGGTGGGCGTGGGCTCAACTGAATTCCACGTCGTGAGGGCCAAGGAGTGCGCCGACCCGCGTTACCTCATGCACTTTCTAAGGCTCCCGAGCGTTAGAGCTACTGGTGAGCTGCGGATGACTGGCAGCGGTGGGCAGAGGCGCGTTCCGCCGGAGTATCTCCGATCACTGCAGGTGCCGACGCCGTCCCTGGACGAACAGCGGCGGATCGCGGCGATCCTCGACCACGCCGACGCCCTCCGCGCCAAGCGCCGCCAGGTCCTCGCCCACCTCGACGACCTCACTCAGTCGGTGTTCCAGTCTGCCTTGCAGGACGACGGGGCTGAGTCAGTAGCCGCCAATGAATTGATGCCCCACATGCGCAACGGCTTATCGCCGTCATCGGGTGGTGCCCATCGAGCCAAGGTGCTCACTCTCTCGGCGATTACTCGTGGCAGGTTCAACCCTTCTGCAGCGAAGGAGGGGGATTTTGCGACGGAGCCTCCAGAGGACAAGTGCGTCGCTGCCATCGATTTCTTGATGTGCCGCGGCAACGGCAATCCCGGTCTGGTGGGCGTCGGGGTGTTTGTGCCGGAGGATCGCTTCGATCTTGTCTTCCCGGATACGGTCATTGCTGGCCGAGTCGATTCGGCGCGAGTGCTCGCACCAATCCTCGAAGTGGCATGGAGGCAGCCCTCGGTTCGGCGCCAGATCGAGCAGGTGGCCCGCACGACGAACGGAACGTACAAGGTAAATCAGAAGTCTCTCGCGTCGGTCCATGTCGCTATTCCTCCCCTCGCAGTGCAGCGTGCGACTGCGGGTCAGTTCGCCAAGATCGACGAGGCTCGAACCGTTGTGTTAGAGGGGCAGGCTGCCGACGAGGCACTTTTTGCCTCCCTCCAAGCCCGCGCCTTCTCCGGCGAGCTCTGATGGTCACCCTCCCGTCGTGGGACGGCTTCATGGTCCCTGTCCTCCAGCTCCTCGCGGACGGTGAGGTCCACTCCCTTCGCTCCATCCGTACGGACGTCGCGCAGGCGTCGCTGACCGAAGAGCAACGCGAGCAGGTCCTCCCTTCGGGCTCGCCCAAGGCGGACAACCGGATCGGGTGGGCGGTCTCCTACCTCTACCGCGTCGGCGCCCTCGAGCGTCGAGCGCGGGGCGAGTACCGCATCACCGACGTGGGGGTCCGCCTGCTCGCGGACCACCCGGAGGGCATCACCGAGGTCGAGCTGCGGCAGTATGCCCGCCCGGGCGACTCGTGGTGGACGACCAAGGCGACCGATAACGCGCCGACGTCCGCCGTCATCACGTCATCGCCGGAGATCGACCCGACCGAGCAGGTCGAGGAAGGCATCGCCCGCATCCACGCCGACGTCGCCGCCGAGCTGTTGCGGCGACTGCACGCCAACGACCCCGCCTTCTTCGAGCAGGCCGTGCTCGACCTGCTCGTCGCCATGGGCTACGGCGGCGCCGACGGGCGGGCCACCCGCACCCAGCTGTCCAACGACGGCGGCATCGACGGGATCATCGACCAGGACGCGCTCGGCCTGAGCCGGGTCTACGTCCAGGCCAAGCGGTACGCGCTCGACAGCTCCGTCGGACGGCCCGAGATCCAGGGCTTCGTCGGGGCGCTGCACGGGCAGTCGGCCAACCAGGGCGTCTTCATCACGACCGGACGCTTCAGCGCCGGCGCTCGCGCCTACGCCGAAGGGGTCGCCACCCGGGTCGTGCTCGTCGACGGAGAGCGGATGGCGGCGTTGATGATCAGGTACGGCGTGGGTGTGCAGGTGTGGCAGACGGTGCAGATCGTCGAGGTGGATGAGGACTTCTTCGAGTAGGGGCTCTGCTGCAACAGTTCGCCCACCACGGATGTTGCAGTGGGTGCCGAGGCCGAGACCGCCGCCGGTCGTTGGCCGCCAGAGACTACGACGATATGTAAATGTTTTGGGGAAACCTTTACAGGTTCGACGTGACATGGCAGGTTTTGTGACATGAGCAGATGGCGGGCAGAGAAGCCCTACAACGAGCTCCCCCCGCCGCCCTCTGCCGAGGTGCTGGAGACCACGGCGGTGCTGAAGGCAGCCATCGGCGCACGCGCAGCCGTTGCCCAGCTCGACCAGGCCAGCCGGGCGATGCCCAACCCTGATGTCCTCATCAACACGATCCCGTTGCTCGAGGCCCAGGCCAGCTCCGAGATAGAAAATGTCGTCACCACGTCTGACGACCTCTTCAGACACATGGAGGATGACGACTCGTCCTCGGACCCCGCAGTCCGCGAGACCCTGAGATATCGGAGTGCGCTCTACGCCGGACACGAGCACGTGGTCGAGCGAGGCCTGACCGTGGCCGCAGCCGAGAGCGTGTGCAGCATGATCCACGCACGGGAGATGGCGATCAGGGCCCTGCCCGGGACTCGCATCGCCAACCCTGCGACGGGCGCGATCGTGTACAGCCCCCCGGAGGGCGCCGACGTCATCCGGGACAAGCTCACCGAGTGGGAGCGGTTCGTCCACGCCGATGACGGCATGGACCCGCTCGTGCGGATGGCGGCGGCGCACTACCAGTTCGAGGCGATCCACCCCTTCGCCGACGGCAACGGGCGGACCGGACGGATCCTCAACGTGCTCATGCTCGTCGAGGCGGGCCTGCTGCACCTGCCCCTGCTCTATCTCTCCCGCTACATCATCGACACCAAGGACGACTACTACCGGCTCCTGCGTGCGGTCACCAGTGATGCAGCCTGGGAGGAGTGGATCTGCTACATCCTCACCGGAGTCGAGCAGACGTCCGCCGACACCGTCGCCACGATCAGCGCGACCCGCGACCTCCAGGCGGACTTCGCACATCGTGCGCGAGCAGTGTCGAAGGGGGGAGCGGACGCCGAGTTCCTCGCCGTCCTCTTCGAGCAGCCCTACTGCCGGATCGCCACGGTCATCGACCGATGCGGAGTCTCGCGGCCCACGGCCACCCGCTGGCTCTCCGACCTCGCCGGTGCAGGGCTGCTCGACGACCACAAGGTCGGACGCGACCGTCTCTTCATCAACCGAGAGTTCCTGACCTTGCTGCTCAACGATCGGGGGAGCCGATGAGCAACTTCGCCTTCGTCAAGACCGAGTGGCCCGACATCCACGCTGACTGCGTGCGCGCAGAGTCCTACCTCTCAAGCGACCCGCGCACCGCGTGCTTCTACGCCCGCCGTGCCACCGAGGCGCTCGTCCACCATCTCTACGACGTCATGGCTCTGCCCGTCCCGTACAAGGACGACCTCGCGGCGCGGACCAACGACCCGGGCTTCAAGGCGAAGACCTCGCCGTCCTTCACCCAGAAGCTCAACCTCATCCGCAACCTCGGCAACAAGGCCGTCCACGACAGCCAGCCCATCCCCACGCAGGCCGCGCTGGCCTCCCTTCGCGAACTGCACCACGTCGTCATCTGGGCCGCCTACCGCTACTCGACCAGCCCGGACGCCGTGCCGATGGGCACGCAGTTCGACCCGGACCTCGCACAGAAGTCGGCCCCGCTGTCGCGGGACGAGCTCATCAAGCTCGCCGCCAAGATCAAGGCGGCCGACGAGGCTCACGCCGCGGCGCTCGCGGCCAAGGACGAGCTCGCCGCTGCCAAGGACGCCGAGATCGAGCGGCTCAAGGCCGAGATCGCCGCGGCCCAGGCCGCCAAGTCGCAGACGGTCGATACTCACGACTACGACGAGGCGACGACGCGCAGCACCCTCATCGACCTGCTCCTCGGTGAGGCCGGCTGGCCTCTCGCCGATCCGCAGGACCGCGAGTACGAGGTCAGCGGCATGCCCAGTGCCTCGGGCACGGGCTACGTCGACTACGTGCTGTGGGGGAGTGATGGACTGCCCCTCGCCGTCGTCGAGGCCAAGCGCACGACAACCTCCCCGAGCGTGGGGCAGCAGCAGGCCAAGCTCTACGCCGACCGGCTCGAGGCGCGGTTCGGTCGGCGGCCAGTGATCTTCTACACCAACGGGCTGCAGCACTGGCTCTGGGACGACGCCAGCGACTACCCGCCGCGTGAAATCCAGGGCTTCCTCACCCGCGACGAGCTCGAGTTGCTCATCCAGCGACGGACCACGCGCCGCCCACTCGGGGGCGAGAGCGTCAACACCGACATCGCCGGTCGGCCCTACCAGGTGGAGGCCATCGCCGCGGTGGGCGACGCCTTCGACCGGCGCCAGCGCGAGGCGCTGCTCGTCATGGCGACCGGCTCGGGCAAGACCCGCATGACCATCGGTCTCGTCGACCAGCTGATGAAGGCCAACTGGGTCAAGCGCGTGCTCTTCCTCGCCGACCGCACCGCGCTCGTCGGCCAGGCCGCCCGCGCCTTCACCGAGCACCTGCCCGACGTCGCGACGGTCAACCTCGTCACCAACCGCACCGGCTCCGGCCGCGTCTACGCCTCCACCTACCCGACGATGATGAACCTCATCAACGAGCTCTCCGACGACGCCGACCCGAGTGTTGTGAAGCGGAAGTTCGGGCCCGGCTACTTCGACCTCGTCGTCATCGACGAGGCGCACCGGTCCGTCTACCAGAAGTACGGCGCGATCTTCGACTGGTTCGACGGCCTCCTCGTCGGGCTCACCGCCACGCCCAAGGACGAGGTCGACCACAACACCTACCGGCTCTTCCACCTCGAGGACGGGGTGCCGACCGACGCCTACAGCCTCGACGAGGCGGTCGCTGACGGCTACCTCGTCCCGCCGAAGGGGGTCTCCGTCGGCACGAAGTTCCTGCGCCAGGGCATCCGCTACGACGAGCTCAGCGAGGACGAGAAGGACCAGTGGGACCTGCTCGACTGGGGCGAGGACGGCGCACCGAGCGAGGTCGGCGCCGAGGAGCTCAACCGCTTCCTCTTCAACGAAGACACGGTGGACAAGGTGCTCGCCACCCTCATGGAGGACGGCTACAAGGTCGCCGGTGGGGACCGACTCGGCAAGACGATCATCTTCGCCAAGAGCCAGGCTCACGCCGACTTCATCCAGGAGCGCTTCGACATCCACTGGCCCGAGTACGGCGGCGCCTTCGCCCGCACGATCACCCACGGAACGACCTACGCGCAGAACCTCATCGACGACTTCTCCAACCCCGACAAGGCGCCGCACATCGCGATCTCCGTCGACATGCTCGACACGGGCATCGACGTACCCGACGTGGTCAACCTCGTCTTCTTCAAGGTCGTGCGCTCGAAGAGCAAGTTCTGGCAGATGATCGGCCGGGGCACGCGCCTGCGCCCGGACCTCTTCGGCCCCGGGCAGGACAAACAGGACTTCCTCGTCTTCGACTTCTGCGGCAACCTCGAGTTCTTCAGCCAGGACCTGCCGGGCTCCGAGGGGTCGGTGCAGAAGTCCCTGACCCAGCGCCTCTTCGAGGGCCGCGTCGGGCTGATCACGGCACTCGACAAGACGAAGGGGGATGCCCCCCTTCGCTCATCGGCTGCGGACATGCTGCACCAGGTCGTGGCGGGGATGAACATCGACAACTTCCTCGTCCGCCCGCACCGTGAGTGGGTCGAGCGCTACGGCGAACGGTCTGCCTGGGACTCGCTGTCCACCGAGGATGCGGCCGATCTCATGACGCATCTGGCGGGTCTCCCCTCGGCCGTGCGCGACGACGACGAGGCCGCCAAGCGCTTCGACCTCGTCATGCTCCGGCGACAGCTCGCCCAGCTCGACGGCGACCTGGTCCTCGCGGAGCGTTTGCGCGAGACGGTCCAGGAGGTCGCGGTCGCGCTGCTCGGTAAGACGGCGATCCCGTCCGTCGCGGCTCAGACGGAGATGCTCGAGGAGCTGGCGAGCGACGAGTGGTGGGTGGACGTCACCCTGCCGATGCTCGAGCTGGCGCGGCTGCGGGTGCGCGACCTCGTGCGCCTCATCGAGCGGACGACGAGGAACCCGGTGTACACCGACTTCGCAGACGAGCTCGGCGAGTCGACCGAGGTCGTGCTGCCCGGGACGACCCCGGGTACGGACATGGAGCGCTTCCGCGCCAAGGCGGCCGCATACCTGCGTCAGCACGAGAGCCATGTGGCGCTACAACGACTGCGGCGCAACCGACAGCTGACACCGGATGACCTGTCCGCGCTTGAGCAGATGCTCGAGGACAGCGGGGCCGGCGCGCGCGCAGACATCGAGCGTGCGGTCGACGAGTCGCACGGCTTGGGGCGGTTCGTCCGCTCACTGGTCGGGCTGGATCGCGAGGCAGCGCTGGAGGCCTTTGGCGACTACCTCGACACGGCGCGGTTCGACGTGCATCAGGTGCGGTTCGTGACGCTCATCGTCGACGAGCTCACGGCGAATGGTGCGGTCGAGCCGGGGCGGCTCTTCGAGTCGCCGTACACGGACTACGCGCCGACCGGTCCGGATGATCTCTTCGAGGAGGCGCAGGTCGACTCGATCGTGGGGATCCTGCGTGAGGTGGATGGGCGCGCTGAGGCCGCGAGCGCCTAGGCCTGGTGAGAGGTGTGCCTCACCTGTTGACGCGCCTGCCGCGTCGCGCCTCAGTGCACCTGAACCATGCCGACACGTATTGGGTCGGACGCGTCCGAGGAGACCAGAGTGTCTATCTGCCAGATCCCGTCTGGAGATGGCATCGAGCAGGTCTGCGAGTTCTCGGGGGCAGAGGCGATGCCCCACAGGGTCTTCTTTGCGTCGGTCAGACCGGCGTACGAACCCTGCTGGCTGTTGTCCTGAGAGAGGCACCACGACATCGCGGCCTCTGGGTCCGCGTCAAACATCACCCTGTATGTCAGGGGGTTGTCGTCAATGCGCAGGGCCGTTACATGGGCCGCGCTGGTAGGGAGTTGCGTGCCCGTCTTCCGGGCGACATCGGCGGGGTCAACTGCGGAGGGCGAAGGGGGTGGGGTGTGTGGATCGCCCCCGCCCAGGTCGGACCACCCCCCGCACCCGGAGAGGGCGAGTGTGAGCGCTGCAGCCACGGCAGCGCCCGGCCTCATCCGACGACCCCCGAGCTCTGACGCTTCGAGGAGACGCCGTGCAGGGTGTACTCCTTCGCCAGGCCGGCGCGATGCAGGCTCCCCATGTCATCGTCCTGCACCATGTCGTCGTTCACCTGGATCTGCTTGCCGGTGTCCCAGTTGTAACGGTCGCGGTACGCAACCTCCGTCTCCATCTCATACCGCCATTTCCCTCCGGGAGAGTCGGGCGGGTAGACCGTGACGTGGCCAGAGGCATTGTGGGACATACCATTTGTGGCGTACTTCCAGTTGTCCGAATCGTTGGCGTTGGTCCCGGTCCAGTTGGTGTTGATGGGGAAGGTCACCGGCCCCTTGGCGCCGCTGTCCTTGGCCGCCTTCACTGCATCACGTCCGAGTGTGTTCTCGCGTTCCTGGATCGCGTCCCCATGACTCACTCCGACCATGTAATCCCCCCGTGTATCGCGTTCGAGTGTACGGATGAGACTTTCAGGACGCCCGGTGAACGGTCGGGCATGGTCATAGGCTCGCCCCATGGCCTCCGACCGCAAGACCGCCCCCACCACCGCGTCGCCCGACGAGCTGCTCGCGGCCGTGCCGGACGAGGGTCGCCGGGCCGACGCGCAGGCTGCCCTGGCGCTCATGCGCGAAGTCACCGGCGCCGAGCCCGTGGTGTGGGGCCCGTCGATGATCGGCTTCGGCACCCAGCCGTACACGACCGCGGACGGCAAGGAGCGCGAGTGGTTCCGGGTCGGGCTGGCACCGCGCAAGGCGGCGCTGACCCTCTACGGATTGACCTTCTACGGCTCCAACGAGGACCTGCTCAAGCGGCTGGGCAAGCACACGACCGGCAAGGGCTGCCTCTACGTCAAGCGGATGTCCGACATCGACGAGGCCGTCCTGCGCGAGCTGGTCGAGCGGTCCTGGGCCGGCGCCTGACCCTCGAAATCCGCTGGCCCACCACAGGTGCGTCTCCATAGTGTCGTCCGGGTGACCACGCACCCCCTGACCTGGCCGCGCGAATCGGGACCTCTCTCCCTTCGTCCTCCGACCGAGGCGGACATCGAGCAGGCCCTCACGTGGCGCAACAGTCCCGAGGTCACCCGGTGGCTCCTGCGCACGACCGTCGACCCGGACGCCTACACCCGCACCTGGCTCGCGGACGACCCCGACAGCGTCGGCGTCGCCGCCCATGTCGACGGCCAGCTCGTCGGCACCGGCTCGCTCAACATCTCCGACGCGATGGGCCAGGTGCACGCGGGCGAGTCGATCTGGCGACGGGCGCAGGGGAGCCTCGGGTACACGATCGATCCCGAGCACGCTGGTCGCGGGTACGGCACCCACCTCGCCCGGGCACTGCTGTCCATCGCCTTCGACGAGTTGGGCCTGCACCGGGTGACGGCCGGGTGTTTCGCCGACAACACCCCGTCGTGGCGGGTGATGGAGCGCATCGGGATGCGGCGCGAGCAGCACGGCGTCAAGGACTCGTGGCACGCCGAGCGGGGGTGGGTCGACGGCTACACCTACGGGATCCTCCGCGAGGAGTGGCCGGGCTCGCCGGCCTGATGGTGCGCACCCATGAGGGACGCGTCACCGAGGTCGTCGGCTCAGTCCTCCCGGGTGAGCACCTGGATGGGGCAGCGCGGTCCGGGCGCCCGCGCGAGACGCCGGTCGGCGGTGAGCAGTGGGCAGTCGATGGCTTCGGCCAAGGCCACATAGAGCGCGTCGTACGCGCTGATGTTGGCGCGCAGCTCGTACGCGCGGTGGACGAGCCTCAACGCCGGGGCGCGGTCGAAGTCCCAGCGCTGCAGGTCCGCGATCGCCATGCTGAACCGCTCGTCTGTGAGGGTCCCGGCGAGCCAGGCCTTGCGCAGCACCGCCACGGTCTCGACGTCGATGAGATCCGGCGCCGTCAGGTCACCTGCGTCCCGGAGCGCGGCCCGCGCGGCACGACCGTCCTCACCGTCGTCGGCGAGGGCATTGGCCAGCACCGACGCGTCGACGACGATCACCGTCGCTCTCGCTCGCTCGCCAGCCCCGCCACCGCGTCCGTCAGGCCGACCCGTCCACCGTGTCGCTGCTCGAGGTCAGCGAGGACGTCGTCGAGCTGTCGTCGCTCGGCAAGCCGACGCAGCTCCACGGTGAGGTACTGCTGCAACGACTGATGGCGCTGCTCCGCCTTGCGTTGCAGGGCGGCGTGGATGTCATCGGGCAGATCTCGGACGAGGACGTTCTTCATGCTTACATTATGCTTGCGTATGGTCGTGGTCATCAATACCTTCCTGTTACCAGTGGGTGTGTGACGGTCACGCTCGCACGGCACACCGGCATGTGGTTGGTGCCGGGCGAGGATGTGGACGGCTGCTCCCTTCGCCCCGAGGGTGTGGGCAGTCGCCGCCCTACCGCCGGCGCGCACTCGCAGCGGCGATCTGCTGCAGCAGGTCGACGGCGAGCTTCGCGGCCTCGTTGGACCGGGCCACCGGCGCGGTGAGGGCGACGATGTCACGCACCGGGTTGGGGTTGGTCAGGCGCAGTCGCCGCACCGTCTTGGGGATCGTCCGGCTCGCGAGGTCGGGCAGGACGGTGATCCCGACACCGGCGGCGACGAAGGCCGTGGCCGTGTAGTGGTCCTGGGCCTCCACCCTGTACCGCGGTCTGAATCCCGCTGCGCGACAGGCGCGGTCGACCATCTCCTGGGTGATGCCCGCCGAGATGTCGTTGCTGATCCACGCCTCGTCCGCGAGCTCGGCCATCTCGACCCGACGCCGGCCCGCGAGGCGGTGATCGGCTGGCACGAGCGCCACGAAGTGGTCGGTCATCAGCGGGGTGACGTGATATCCGGGTCGGATCGCGGTCGTGGGGTCATCAGGCACGACGTCGATGTCGACCGGGGGCGCCTGGCCGGGTGGGTAGCCCTCGGTGAGGACCATCTCGAGGTGGAGCTCGGGCAGCTTCGTCTGCAGCCGTTTGGCCAGCTGCGGCATCCACCGGTAGCCCGCCGAGGCGAAGTACCCGATCGACAGCGAGCCGGTCCCGCCGCTGCGCAGGTCGTCGACGACGGCGTCGACCCGCTTGAGCTCGGCCATGAGCTGCTCGCTCTCCGCCGCGAGCGTGTGCGCGGCCGGGGTCGGCTCGATCCCGCGCCCGTGGCGGGTGAAGAGTGTGAGCCCCGTCTCCTTTTGCAGCGCCGAGACCTGCTGGCTGACGGCCGACGGGGAGATGCCCAGGTGCCCGGCGGCCGCGTTGACCGAGCCAGAGGCCATGACGGACAAGAAGATCCGGAGCCGGTGCGCGTCGACCATGCCGACCACGATAGCCAACAGTGAAGTAAACCTGCACAAACATGCGAAAAACAGAATTGGATAAAAATAGTTGATGAGGCCACCATCGGAGACATGGAGAAGCTCTGGATGACCTACATCAACGCCCTTCGTCCCGCCGCCAACCGCCACTGGGGTGCCGGCCCGGACTCCGACCACCACCGCATGGCCGCGGAGCTCGCCGCCATGTCCCAGGACGAGACCCGCAGCAAGCAGGACCTCATCGACTCCGCCGAGTCGACGCCGCGGTACCACGCGCCCTACGACAATCGGATGACCGACCGCTTCCACCCCGTCCTCTCCACGCGCTGAGCGCGACCCGTCCGGGGGTGATCCAGCCCGGACGGACGACAAGGGAGCCCCGCACCGACCATCGGTGCGGGGCTCCCTTCGTCATGCTCGGGGGTGGATGTGGGCTCGCAGGTGAATCACCCGCGAGCCCACCTCCACCCGGCCGGGGTCAGCGCGTGCCGACCTCGTCCCTGAGCACGACCGCGCGACCGGCCTCCAGACGCGCCACCGGGACGCGGAAGGGGGAGCAGCTCACGTAGTCCAGGCCGGCCTGGTGGAAGAAGTGGATCGACTCCGGGTCGCCACCGTGCTCGCCGCAGACGCCGGTCTTCAGGCCCGGCTGCGTGCCCCGGCCCTTGTCGACACCGATCTGGACGAGCTCGCCGACACCGAGCGCGTCGAGGGTCTCGAAGGGGGAGATCGTCAGGACGCCGTTCTCCAGGTACTTCGGGAAGAAGGCGGTCTCGACGTCGTCGCGGGAGAAGCCCCACGTCGTCTGCGTCAGGTCGTTGGTGCCGAAGGAGAAGAAGTCGGCCGTCTGCGCGATGCGGTTGGCCGTCAGGGCCGCGCGCGGCAGCTCGATCATGCAGCCGATCGGGATGTCGATCGACTGGTTGTGCGCCTCGGCGACCTCGGCGATGATCTCCTCCGCCTGGGCCCGGACGATGACGAGCTCCCGGTTGGAGCCGATGAGCGGGACCATGATCTCCGGCTGCGGGTCCTTGCCCTCCTCGCGCAGGCGCACGACGGCCTCGGCGATCGCCCGGATCTGCAGGCCGAAGAGGCCCGGGATCTTCAGCCCGAGGCGCACACCGCGCAGGCCGAGCATCGGGTTGGCCTCGTGGATCGAGCGCACCGCGTCGCGCAGCGCCCGGGTCCGCTCGACCTCGGGGCCGCTCTCGCCGCGCTCCTCCGCCAGGGCGACCTCGACGGTCAGGTCGGTCAGGTCGGGCAGGAACTCGTGCAGCGGCGGGTCGATGAGCCGGATCGTCGTCGGCAGCCCGTCCATCGCGGTGAGCAGCTGCGCGAAGTCCTCGATCTGCGCCGGCAGCAGCTCGGCCAGCGCGGCCTCGCGCTCCTCGTCGGCCTCGGCGAGGACGACCCGCTCGATCTGCTGACGACGCTCGCCGAGGAACTGGTGCTCGGTGCGGCACAGCCCGATGCCCTCGGCGCCGCGGTCCCGCGCACGCTGCGCGTCCTCGCCCGTGTCGGCGTTGGCCCGCACGCGCAGGCGGCGCCGGTCGTCGGCGTGCCGCAGCACCCGGTCGACGGCCTCGATGAGCTCGGTGGTCTCCTCGTCGTCGGCGATGGCCCGGGCGGCCTCGACACCCTGGGAGATGTAGGTCATGACGGGGGAGTCGACGACGTGGACGTCACCGAGGAAGACCTCGCCGGTCTTGCCGTCGATCGCCAGGGTGTCGCCCTCGCGCACCACGTGCTCGCCGACCCGGATCTCCTTGGCCGCGACGTCGACGACGAGGTCCTCGGCGCCGACGACCGCGCACTTGCCCATGCCACGCGCGACGACGGCCGCGTGCGAGGTCTTGCCGCCGCGCGCGGTGAGGATGCCGGCCGCGGCGATCATGCCCGGCAGGTCCTCGGGGGAGGTCTCGCGGCGCACGAGGATGACCGACTGCCCCTCGGCCTGCTGTGCCTCGGCGCTGGCGTTGTCGAAGACGACGAGGCCGACGGCGGCGCCCGGGGAGGCGCCCATGCCGGTGGCGACGAGGGTGCGCTCGGCCTCGCGGTCGAACTGGGGGAAGAGCAGCTGGCTCAGCTGCTCGCCGGTGACCCGCTCGAGGGCCTCGTCCATCGTGATGAGGGCCTCGTCGACGAGCTGGGTGGCGATGCGGAAGGCGGCGCCGGCCGTGCGCTTGCCGACGCGCGTCTGCAGCATCCACAGCTTGCCGCGCTCGATGGTGAACTCGATGTCGCACAGGTCGCGGTAGTGCGTCTCGAGGCGGCGCATGGCGGTGCGCAGCTCCTTGTACGCCTCGGGGTCACGGTCCTCGAGGTCGGTGAGCGCGAGGGTGTTGCGGATGCCGGCGACGACGTCCTCGCCCTGGGCATTGGGCAGGTAGTCGCCGTAGACACCGGAGTGGCCGGAGGAGGGGTCGCGGGTGAAGCACACGCCCGTGCCCGAGGTCTCGCCGAGGTTGCCGAAGACCATCGCCTGCACGTTGACCGCGGTGCCGAGGTCGTCGGCGATCCGCTCGCGGCGGCGGTAGAGCTGGGCGCGCTCGGTGTTCCAGCTGCGGAAGACGGCCTCGATGGCCATGTCGACCTGACGGCGCGGCGTCTGCGGGAAGGGGTTGCCCGTCTCGTCCTGGACGATCTGCTTGAACTCGGCGACGACCTGCTTGAGGTGCTCGGCGGTCAGGTCGACGTCGGCCTGGACGCCGGCCTCCTCCTTGTGCCGGTCGAGCACGTCGCTGAAGCGCTCGGAGTCGATGTCGAGCACGGTCTTGCCGAACATCTGGATCAGGCGCCGGTAGGAGTCCCAGGCGAAGCGCTCGTCGCCGGCGAAGGAGGCCAGCGAGTGCACGGTGTCGTCGTTGAGGCCGACGTTCAGGACGGTCTCCATCATCCCGGGCATGGAGAACTTCGCACCGGAGCGCACGGAGAGCAGCAGCGGCTCCTCGGAGTCACCGAGGGTGCGGCCGATGAGGTCCTCGACGTCGCGCAGGCGCTGGGTGACCTCGACGCGCACCTCGGGCGGCACCCGACCCTCCGTGAGGTAGGCACGGCAGGCCTCGGTGGTGATCGTGAAGCCCGGCGGGACGGGCAGGCCCAGCTTGACCATCTCGGCGAGGTTGGCCCCCTTGCCGCCGAGCAGATCCTTCTGGTCGCGATCGCCCTCGCTGAACATGTGGACGTACTGAATCACCGGGTGCCTCCCAAACGCGTGCGCGGAACCAGCCCACTATGACAGGCATCACGATGACGGCGTTCCTCGGTTCCTCATGGCAGGACCGGGGAGGGGCGGAGGGGGGTGTCCCGCACCTCGTCGGGTGGTCCGGGGCGCCCTCAGCCGTCGGCGAGCAGGTCCAGCGCCCCGCCGTCGAGGCGGTAGGTCTCCCACTCGGTCTGGGGCTGCGCGCCGAGCGACTCGTAGAAGGCGATCGAGGGGGCATTCCACCGCAGGACGGACCACTCGAGGCGGCGGTACCCGCGCTCGCGGCACTCGCGGGCGAGCTCGACCAGCAGGGCCTTGCCCAGGCTGCTGCCGCGGTGGCGCGGCTCGACGAAGAGGTCTTCGAGGTGGATGCCGTTGCGGCCGGTCCACGTGGAAAAGGTGAGGAACCACAGGGCGATCGCGACGACCCGTCGGTGCCTGCCCTCGCCCGCCTCGGCGACATGGCAGAAGGCGGTGGGCTCCCCCTTCGCCGGGAAGAGCGCCGCGGCGAAGTCCTCCTCGGTCGCCTCGACGGCGTCCGGCTCCTTCTCGTAGACCGCGAGGTCGTGGACGAGGCGCAGGATGTCGGGGATGTCGGCCGCCGTGGCCGGCCGGATGTCGTGGTGGCTCATGCGCAGATTGTGCCCCGCACCTCGCTGGTCGAGGTGTGAGGGCCGTCCGCGGCCCGAGCCTCGAGACCCGGTCCCGTCCGTCGTCCGAAGGGGGCCTCAGTCCAGCGTCGTGCGTCCCCGGTGGATGCGCAGGGACAGGAAGAGGACGACGAGCCCGGCGGCGGACAGGCCGGCGCCGACGAAGGAGGGCGCCTGCCAGCCCCAGCCGGCGGCCAGCACGAGCCCGCCGAGCCACGCGCCGAGCGCGTTGGCGACGTTGAGCGCGGCGTGGTTGCCGGCGGCGCCGAGGGTGCGTGCCCGGCCGGCGACCTCCATGAGGCGCAGCTGTAGGGCCAGGACGAAGGCGGAGACCGAGATGCACACGAGCAGCAGGACGATCGCGGCGGGGATCGGCCAGTAGGCGGCCCACGCGAAGAGCGCGAGCGTGCCACCCGTGGCGACCGTCGACCCGACGAGCGTGCGCAGCACCGAGCGGTCGACGAGGCGCCCGGCGATCATCGTGCCGACGAGGCCGCCGACGCCGTAGACAAAGAGGTAGATGGGGACCGCGTCGGCGGGCAGGCCCGTCTGGTTGCGCAGGATCGGTGAGATGTAGGAGTACATGGCGAAGACCCCGCCGAAGCCGATCGACCCGACGAGCAGCGTCAGCCACACCTGGGCGTCCTTGAAGGCCGACAGCTCGCTGCGCACGTCGGCCTCGGTGTCAGCGGCCTGATGGGGGACGACGAGACTGACGAGCAGCGCGGTGACGACGCCGATCGCGGCGACGAACCAGTACGCCGAGCGCCACCCGTGCTGCTGCCCGAGCCAGGTGGCCAGGGGGACGCCGGCGACGTTCGCGATGGGGATGCCGAGCATGATCCGGCTGACGGCCCATCCCCCCTTCCCCGGCGTGACGATGTCGAAGGCGACGATCGAGGCGATGCCGAAGAACGCGCCGTGCGGCACCCCGGAGACGAAGCGGGCGAGCATGAGCAGCTCGTAGCCGGCGGCGATCGCGCTCAGCGCGTTGCCCAGCGCGAAGAGGACCATGAGGCCGACGAGCAGCTCGCGCCGCGGGAGCCGGTTGCCGAAGATCGCGATCGTCGGGGCGCCGACGACCACGCCGAGCGCGTACGCGGAGATCGTGTGGCCCGCCTGCGGGATCGACGTGCCGATGCCGTGCGCGATCTCCGGCAGCAGTCCCATCGTGACGAACTCCGTCACCCCGATCCCGACGCCGCCGAGCACGAGCGTGGCCAGAGCGATCCCGACGCGCCCGCCGTGGTCGGTGCTCGGGGGCGACGAAGGGAGGGTCACCGGCACATTCTCCCCCACGGTTGACGCCCGTCGTCCATGTCTCTACATTTGTAGTACATCTTCTACGTAAGTAGAAAAGAACTGTTGAGTCGCCGTCAGGAGCAGACCCATGGCCCTCCGCCTCCACCACCTCGGCCGCTGGTGCGCCACGCACGCCAAACGCGTCCTGGCCCTCTGGCTCGTCGTGCTCGTCGCGGCCGGCGCCGGTGCCCTCACCTTCGGTCACCCGATGACCAACGAGATCTCGGTCCCCGGCAGCAGGTTCGAGGCTGTCCTCGACGACCTGCAGACCGAGATCCCGGATGCCGCCGGCGGCTTCGGCACGGTGGTCCTGCACACCGACGAGGGAGAGTTCACCCCGCAGCAGCGCAGGGTCATCGACAAGGTCTTCGCCGAGTGGATGCGTGAGCCCCAGGTCAAGACCGTCATCGACCCCTTCGACAACCAGAAGACCCTCGACGACTCCCGGCGGGAGCTGGTCAAGAGCAAGAAGGACATCGCCTCGGGGCAGAAGGAGCTCGACAAGGCGTGGCGCAAGATCTCCCTCGGGCAGGGCCAGGTCGACTACGGCGAGGCCTGGATCGACTACTTCGAGGAGAACGACCCCGACAGTCCGATGCTCGCGCAGATCCGCACGCAGGTGACCCAGGGCAAGGAGGACCTGCGCACCGGCAAGGCCGACTACGCGAAGGGGGAGCGCAAGCTCGCCTCCGGCCGCACCCAGTACGCCGCCGGGACCCACGTCGCCGACGGCGCCGCCGACACCCGCTTCGTCACCGACGACGGCTACGCCCTCACCCAGATCCAGTTCGAGACCAACACCAACTCGGTCGACCCCGAGGTCAAGGAAGCGATCGTCGAGATCGGCCAGCAGCTCGCGGACGCCGGGATCGACGCCCAGTACAGCGTCGAGATCACCCAGGAAAACAAGCTCGTCGGTCCGGGTGAGGCCGTCGGCCTGGTGATCGCCGCGATCGTGCTGATGATCGCCCTGGGCTCCCTCGTCGCCGCCGGGCTGCCGATCGCCGGGGCGCTGCTCGGGGTGGGCGTCGGCCTGGCGGGGGCGATGGCCGCCACCCACTTCTTCGACATGCACGCGATGACCCCGGCGCTCGCCCTGATGCTCGGGCTGGCCGTCGGCATCGACTACGCCCTCTTCATCGTCAACCGGCACCGCACCCAGATCCTCGACGGGCGCGAGATGACGGACTCGATCGCGCACGCCGTCGGCACGGCTGGCAGCGCCGTGGTTGTGGCCGGCACCACCGTCGCCATCGCCCTGACCGCTCTCGTGGTCACCCCCGTGCCCCTGCTCGGGCAGATGGGTCTGGTCGCCGCGGCCACCGTCGCGGTCGCCGTGTGCGTCGCCCTCACCCTCACGCCTGCCCTGCTGCACCTGGTGGGCACGCGCGTGATCTCCAAGCGCACCTGGGCCAAGCACGGGTACGAGCGCCCCGGGGTGGCCCCGGAGGGCGCGGAGGGGGTCGACGCCGACGACGTCTTCGGCGCCGGCTACGTCAAGGGCGTCACGCGTCGCCCCGCGCTCGTCGTGCTCCTCGTCATCGCGCTGTGCGGCATCATCGCCCTGCCGACGCTGTCCCTGCGGCTGGGGCTGCCGGACGGGTCGAGCGAGCCTGCCGAGTCGACCGCCCACAAGGCCTACGTCCAGGTCGACGAGCACTTCGGTGCCGGTGCCAACGGCCCGGTCATCGCGGTCGCCACCCTCGACGAGGCCGCCAAGGACGACGACGCCGTCCTGGTGCGCCAGAGCGAGGTCGTGCGCCAGCTGCAGAACGTCGGCGGCGTCCACGCCGTCATCCCCTTCGGCGTCAGCGACGACCGCAAGACGCTCGCCTTCCAGGTCGTCACCGACGCCGGTCCGGCCGACGCGGAGACGAGCGAGACCGTGCGCCTGCTCAACGCGAGCGCGGGCCCGATCGGCAAGGCCACGCACTCGCAGATCGGCCTGACCGGCCAGACGGTCGCCAACATCGAGATCTCCGAGCAGCTCGGGGACGCGCTGCCGCCGTACCTCGCGATCGTCATCGGCCTGTCGCTGGTCCTGCTGACCATCGTCTTCCGCAGCGTCCTGGTGCCGCTGGTCGCCACCGCAGGCTTCCTGCTCTCCGTGGCCGCCTCCTTCGGCGCCGCCGTCGCGGTCTACCAATGGGGGTGGCTCGGGTCGGTCCTGGGCGTCGACACCCCCGGCCCGATGCTCAGCTTCATGCCGATCATGCTCATCGGCGTCCTCTTCGGCCTGGCCATGGACTACCAGATGTTCCTCGTCTCCGGCATGAAGGAGGCCCACGCGCACGGCGCCGACGCCCGCTCGGCGGTCCGCAGCGGCTTCACCCACGGGTCCAAGGTCGTCCTCGCGGCCGCGCTGATCATGGCCTCCGTCTTCGCGGGCTTCATCTTCGCCCACCTGACGATGATCCGGCCGATCGGTTTCGCCCTGGCGGTCGGTGTCCTCGTCGATGCGCTGCTCGTGCGGATGACGCTCACCCCGGCCGTCATGCACCTGCTCGGCGAGTCGGCGTGGTGGATGCCGCGATGGCTCGACCGGATCCTGCCCAACCTCGACGTCGAGGGCACCGCACTGGAGCAGGCCGAGGCGAAGGGGGAGATCGGGAGCGAGCCCGAGGCGGCGCCGGCCTCGTAGTCTCGGGGCCATGACGGCCACCAACGCACCACTGCTCGAGACCACGACCGAGATCTCCGCGACGCCGCAGGAGGTGTGGGCGGTCATCACCGACCCCCGTGCCCTCGGCGGTCTGTCGGACCAGGTCTGGCGCACCCACGTCGTGGGTACCGCCCCCGTCGGCCTGGGGACCCGCACGGTCAACATCAACCGGCGCGGGCCGCTCGTGTGGCCGACTCGGGCGAAGGTCGTGCGCTTCGAACCGCACCGCGACTACGCCTTCCGGGTCAAGGACAACGGGACGACGTGGTCCTTTGTCCTCGAGCAGGCTCCCGGCGGCGGCACGATCGTGACCCACCGCCGTGAGGCGGCGCAGGGGACGACGCAGATCTCGCGGACCCTGCAGGACAAGGTCCTCGGCGGCGTCGAGGACTTCGACCGGGAGATGAGCTCCGGCATGGCGGTCACCCTGCAACGGCTCAAGGCGCTCCTCGAGCGCTCCTGACGTCGCGCCACCGCACCACCGGTCCGCTGCCGCGGGACGAAGGGGGGCGTGCCCCCCCCTTCGTCGTGGCGGTGGACCCGAGCAAGAGATGGGTAATTCTCCCCATCGACCCGTCGACGGGCCCCTCATAGATTCTTCCGTGTCAGCAGGGCACGGGGACGCCGACTGACACCGGCGCGGAGCCTGCAGGGGGGTTCCGCCGCCGACGCAGGGCGGGACTCCGCAGGGGGAGTCCCGCCCTCTCGTCGTCGGGACGCGGGAGCCTGGCATGTGTGACGATGTGCGCATGAGCACACCACCTGGGGGTCCGAACGGCCCACACGTCCCGCCGCCCCCCGGCGGATCCTCCGGCCAGCCGCCCTACGGTGGGCCCGGCCCCTACGGTCAGACAGGGCAGGGTCCCGGCGGGCCGCCGCCCGGTGGCTACGGACCGGGGCAGGCCGGCCCCGGCGGCCAGCCGCCGAAGAAGGGGCCCGGCAAGGGCCTGATCCTCGGCATCGCCGGTGGCCTCGCCCTCGTCCTGCTCCTGTGCTGCATCGGCGGCTTCTTCCTCACCCGGGGCAGTGACGACGAGGAGACCACGTCGTCGTCGACGACGACCTCGGAGACGAGCCAGACCACGTCCGAGACGAGCGAGCCCACGTCCGAGACGAGCGAGCCCACGTCCGAGACGAGCGAGCCGACCTCCGAGACGACGAGCGACTCGTCGTCCGCAGGTGGCGACGTCTCGTTCCCCGACGAGTTCGACGGGTGGAAGTCCGGCTCGACGACCGATGTCGCCGGACAGTCCGCCGCGACCTACACCAAGGGGACGGACGCCATCAGCGTCATCGCGAGCGATGTCGTCACGGCGAGCCAGTACGAGGCGATCTGGGACGACAGCGAAAAGGTCGGCGACCTCTCCTGCGGCACCTCCTCCGGCACCGCCCAGTGCGCCGGTGAAAAGGATGGGACGACCTACCTCCTCAGCGCCGTCAACAAGGACACGAAGCAGACCGCGGCGATCCTGGAGAAGTTCCTCGACGAGGTCTGATCCACCGCTCGCACCACTACGGAAGGGTCTCGTCCTGCGACGAGGCCCTTCCGTCGTCCCCGGGCGGAATTAGGCTGTCCCGCATGCCCCGGCACATCACGACGACCATCCAGGACGGGATCGCCCACGTCCGCCTGGCCCGCCCGGACAAGCTCAACGCGCTGACCCTCGAGATGCTCGACGACCTCGCGGCCACGGCGCACGGCCTGCGATCGGACCGCCGGTTGCGGGCCGTCATCATCTCCGGCGAGGGGGACTCCTTCTGCGCGGGCCTCGACTTCGGCTCGGCGATGAAGGAGCCCGCCGGCATCATGCGGCGCTTCGTCCCGCGCCCGTGGCGGGGGACCAACACCTTCCAGGAGGCCCCGTGGGCCTTCCGCCGGCTGCCCGTCCCCGTCATCGCCGCGGTGAACGGACACTGCCTCGGCGGCGGCCTGCAGATCGCCCTCGGCGCGGACTTCCGGATCAGCCACCCCGACGCGACGTGGTCGGTCCTCGAGGGCAGGTGGGGGATCATCCCCGACATGTCCGGGGTGCACGCGCTCTCCGAGCTCGTCGGCATCGACGTCGCCAAGCGGCTGACGATGACCGCCGACAAGATCTCCGGCACTCGGGCGCACGAGCTCGGGCTGGTCACCGAGGTGGCCGACGACCCGGTGGCCGCGGCGCTCGACCTCGCCGAGCAGCTGGCGACCCGCTCGCCCGACGCGCTCGCGGCGACCAAGCGGCTCTTCGACGGCACGTGGACCCGTGGGGCCCGGCACACCTTCGCCCGGGAGCGATGGGAGCAGCTGCCCCTGCTCTTCGGGCCCAACGCCGCGAGGGCCCGGGCGGCCAACGCGCGCAAGGCGCAGCCGGAGTTCCTGCCCCGTCAGCGCCGGCTCGTCCCGTGAGCCGCGTCGGTCGGTGGGTCGCGGTGGCTGCCCTCGTGAGCGGCGTGGCCGCCTGCTCCTCGGGCTCGGGTGACACGTCGTCGGAGACGGCGGAGCCTGCCCCCTCGATGACCACCACGTCCATGACCACCTCCCCGTCGTCGACCTCCTCCGGGCCGAGGACGACCTCCACCACGGCCAGCCCGAGCTCGCGCATCCCGGCGCCCGAGGACCTCCCTGCCTCCTTCGGTGAGTGGGAGCGGCTGCGCGCCACCGACTCGGTCGCCGTCTACCGCAACGAGGAGGGCGACCTGATCCAGGCGGCCGCGGTCCACGGGAGTCCGGACCGGACGGCGGCGTACGAGGAGAACGTGACGATCGGTGATCACGTCTGCGGAGAGCTCCAGGGGACCTGGCAGTGCCTCGCCGACCTCGACGGTGTGACGTACGTGGTCGCGGCCGACGAGGGGTACTCCGCGTCCGAGGTCTCCGACATGCTCACGGAGTTGCTCACCACGATCGAGGAGGACGCCCAGTGAGCGGATCCAACGCGCAGACCGGTTTCCTGCCCATCGTCCCCGACGACCTGCCGGAGGGCTGGACCAGTCGCGTGCCCGACGAGGGCGACGTCGACGAGCTCATCGCGCTCGTCTCCGAGGCGAAGAAGGCCGTCGACGGCTCCGGCGCGGTGGAGGACGAGCTCATCGCGAGCGAGGCCGTGGGCGAGGCCTCGTGGACGCGACGACAGGTCGTCGTGCTCGACCCGACGGGGATCATCAAGGTGTGGGCGCGCGTCCACGACCGTGCCGCCGGCCGCAGCAACATCGACCTGACGACCGACCCCCAGCTCGGCGGGGAGGTCGAGGACCGGCTGGCCCCCTCCCTGCTCTCCTGGGCCGAGGACGTCGCGCTCCGCATCACCCGCGGGCGGGGTCTCGGCGGTACCCGGCTGGATGTGTCGGTACACGAGGACGACGACCGGTTGCGGTGCCTGCTCGAGGACTACGGCTTCACCCATGCCCGCACTTGGCTGCAGATGAGCCGGCCGGTCCAGGAGGGCGATGCCGACCTCGCGACGACGCACGCGCGCGAGGGCGTCGTCGTGCGGCAGGTCTCGCGCCACGAGGACGGCACCCCCGTCGCGGCGGACCTGCAGGCGGTCTACCGGATGATCGAGGAGTCCTTCGCGGACCACTTCAACTCCTACCGCGAGTCCTTCCCGGAGTTCCTCGCCCGACTGCGCGAGGCCCCCGGGCACCGGTGGGACCACTGGTGGATCGCCGACATCGAGGTCGAGGGCCAGTGGGTCCCCGGTGGCGCGGTCGCGGCCGCGGTCCTGCCCGAGGACGCCTCCGGTGAGCACGGCACCTACATCGACTACATCGGCGTGCACCGACTCGCCCGCGGACGTGGCGTGGCCAAGTCGCTGCTGCACGCGGTCCTGGCCGACACGGCCCAGCGCGGCCGCAACCGGGTCTCGCTCGAGGTCGACGCCGACAGCCCGACGGGTGCCGACGGGCTCTACGAGTCGATGGGCTGGGTCACCCGCTACTGCACCGAGTCCTGGCACCGCGACGTCGTCGCCGAAGGCAGTGACGCGCCCGTCCCGCAGGCGCGTCTGGACGAGGCCTCGGACGACTGACCCGCCCCCGAGCGCGCATTTCCCCGGGGAGATGCGCGCTCTGGCGACCCTCGGCGTGCATTTCCCCGGGGAGATGCGCGCTCTGGCGACCCTCGGCGCGCATTTCCCCGGGGAGATGCGCGTTTCTTGGCGGTCCCGGTCGCGCGGGTGGGCCGGTCAGTCGGGGCAGCGGCGGGTCGTGATCGTGAAGTCGTGCGCTCGCAGTCGCTCGATGAGCGGGGCGGCCATGGCGACGGCGGGGGTGATGACGCCGCCGGCACTGTCGAGGTCGTCCTCGGCGAGGCAGAGGGCGGCCTGGCCGAGCATGATCGCCGTGCCGTTGTAGCCCGGGTCGGCGTCGGCGCCGACCGTGGTCGCGTACTTGGCGCCGCTCGTGGTGCCGGCGACCACCTCGAGGACGAAACGGCCGTTGACCCGACGCTCCTCATCCGGTCCCTCGCCCGGGGCCGGCAGGAACCGGTCGAGGGCCGAGCGGGTCGGACCGAAGGCCATCCCGGCGACGAGCCCGAGCAGGCCCAGCGTGGTGCCGGTGGCGACGAAGGGGGACTTCGCCCGGGACCCGAAGTCGGTCACCTCGTGATAGCGGAAGGCGCGGCCGTAGCGCCACCCCAGCAGGGCATTGCTGCGGCGCACCACGCGCGTGTTGTACGAGGCCATGACGAAGGGGCCGGTCCAGTGGCCGTCCTCGGTGCGGCGCACCGGCATCCGCGAGCGCAGGCCGCGCACGGCGGAGCGCAGCGCGCCGGAGGGACCGTCCTCGGCCTGGTGGTCGACGCGGTCGGCCTTGGTCGGCTCGGCGGCGCGGTCGGGGCTCAGGCCGTAGGGGTCGGCGATGGCTCGGCGGTCCTCGACCGACTCGCGGGCGGCGATCGCCTGCTTGCGCATCGAGTCGATGGTGCCGCCGGACAGGCCACCCTTCAACTTGCGGACGAAGAGCACCGTGTCGGTGAGCGTGCCGGCGCCCTCCTCCTCGGCGACCCGGGCGGTCTCCCAGACCCCGAGGTCGGAGGGGATGGAGTCGAAGCCGCAGGAGTGGACGATCCGTGCACCGGACCGCTGGGCGACCTCGTGGAAGGACTCCGCGGTGTCGCGGACGAAGAGGACCTCACCGGTCAGGTCGGCGTAGTGGGTGCCGGCCATCGCGCACGCCTTGACCAGCTCGCCGCCGTACACGGCGTAGGGGCCGACCGTGGTGGTGAGCACCCGGGTGCGGGAGACCAGGTCGCTGCATGCGGCCGGGTCGGCGACGTCGATGACGATGCGGGGCCACTGCGCCGCAGCGCCGCCGAGCTCCGCAGCGAGGGTGTCGAGGCGCTCGCGCGAGCGCCCGGCCAGGGCGATGCGCACGCCCTCGGGCGCGTGGTCGCGCAGGTGTGCGGCGGTGAGCCGACCGACGAATCCGGTGGCCCCGACGAGCACGATGTCGAACTCGCGGGTCTCGTTGTCACTCATGCGATCGACAGTAACCGCTTGAGCCGCAAGGTGTTTCATCACGACGTGCCAAGCCACGGCGTCGAGGGCTTCCCCCGGGAGGCATCGTCCGCTAGGAAGGGGGTACGGGTCACGTGTCGTGTCCCACACCCACGAGAAGGAGAAGCACATGACGCAGCCTCCGAACGAGACCCCAGACCTGCCCGAGGAGGCCATCGGCGGCGTGCCGACCGGGGCCCCGCAGTCCGATGGCGCAGCCGGTGACGGTGGCGCGGACGGCGCTGCTGGCGATGGTGCCGCTGGTGACGGTGGCGCGGACGGTGCCGCTGGCGATGGTGCAGCTGGTGACGGTGGCGCGGACGGTGCCGCCGGAGATGGCGCGGCCGGTGACGGTGGCGCGGACGGTGCCGCCGGAGATGGCGCGGCCGGTGACGGTGGCGCGGACGGCGCTGCTGGCGATGGTGCCGCTGGTGACGGTGGCGCGGACGGCGGAGCGACGCCGACCGAGCGCGGTCTCTGAGTGATCGACCCCCACGAGGCCGGTGCACCCCCGCGGTGCACCGGCCTCCGCCGCATCACCGACCTCGGGCCGCAGGAGTTCGCCACGGCCTGGGGCAGGGAGCCCCGGCACGTTCCGGCGCAGACCCTCTGGCCGCAGGGCACGATGTCCCGGGGTGCGGGGTTTGTCGACCTGCTCGACACCGCGGCCGTCGACGAACTCCTCTCCCTGCACGGGCTGCGGGCCCCCTTCCTCCGCGTCGCACGCGACGGGCAGACCCTCGCGGACGGTGAGTTCACCCGGGGCGGCGGGGTCGGCGCGGGGGTGACCGACCAGCTCGACGACACCGCGCTGCTGCGACTCTTCGCGGACGGGCACACGCTCGTCCTGCAGGGCCTGCACCGCACCCATCCGCCGGTGCTCCGCTTCGCCCAGGACCTGGCCGCCGACCTCGGGCACCCGGTCCAGGTCAACGCCTACGTGACCCCGCCGCAGAGCCGCGGGTTCGCCGCGCACTACGACGTCCACGACGTCTTCGTCCTCCAGACCGGCGGCGACAAGCACTGGCACCTGCACCGCCCGGTCCACGTCGACCCCCTTCGCGACCAGCCGTGGCAGGACCGACGCGACGCCGTCGCGGAGGCCGCCGAGGGCGAGGCGCACCTCGAGGTGACCCTGCGCCCCGGCGACGTGCTCTACATCCCCCGTGGGTGGTTGCACTCGGCCACCGCGCTCGGCGGCGTGAGCACGCACCTGACCGTCGGTGTGCACGTGTGGCACCGCGGGCACCTCGCCGAGGCCGTCTTGGACGAGGCACGAAGGGCGGTCGCCGCCCGCCCGGACCAGCGCACCTCCCTGCGCCCCGGCGTGGACGTCGCGGACCCCGCGGACCTCGCCGACGACCTCGCGGCCGTGCGCGCCGCCCTGCTCGAGGCGGTCGCCGCCGTCGACGAGGCCGTGGTGGTCGACCGGCTCGCCGCACGGGCGCGCGCCGCCCAGCGACCGGCGCCGATCTCGCCGGTGGCGACCGTCGAGTCGCTCGCCGACGGGCCGGAGGGTCTGGCCGTCGCGCCCCGGGCGCACCTGAGGGCACGGGTCGAACCGTCCCCGGAGGGGGCGCTGCTCGTCAGCCGCGCGGGGCGGCTGGCCCTCGACCCGAGCGAGGCCGAGGTCGTGACCGACTGGCTCACGGCCGACGAGCCCGCCGTGCTCGACCCGCAGCTGACCCGACGGCTCGTCGTCGCCGGGGTCGCGGTCCCCGCTCCGCGTCCGCCCGCGTAGGGTCGCGAGCGTGAGCGCGTCCCCCGACACCGAGCGGTTCCGGTGCTCGCTCGCCGCCCTCGCGCGCGGCGACGTCCCGGTGGGCACGGCCGTGCCCGCCCGCTACTGGATGGTCGTGGCCCACCCGGGCCCCTGGCCGGCCAAGCCGATCGAGGCTGCTGGCATCGCCGACGTCGCGGAGGAGCTGTCGGCCGCCATGGGCCGCTTCGGTGCCCGCCTGCAGCTCATCCGGCGGCACGGCCGGCTGGAGGGCGAGCTCGTCGAGGCCGACGGGGAGCCGGTCTTCCTCGTCGACGTCCGCCGCGGGCTCGTCGGCCGGGCGAGCTGGCAGCGGCCAGAGGACCTCGTCGAGCTGGCAGCGCGCTTCGACGACCTACCCGACCCGACGAGCGAGCCGCTGGTGCTCGTGTGCACGCACGGCCGCAAGGACGTCTGCTGCGCCATCGACGGACGCGTCGTCGCCGCCGTGCTCGACGACGCCCTGCCCGGTGCGGTGTGGGAGACGACCCACCTGGGCGGAGACCGCTTCGCCGGCAATGTCGTCCTCCTGCCGGAGGGTTCGCAGTACGGCCGGCTCGACGGCGACGTCGCGGCCCAGGTAGTGCTCGACCACTTCGACGGCCGGGTCGACCTCGACCGGTGGCGTGGCCGCTGCTCCTGGCACCCCGCCGCGCAGGCGGCGGTGCACGACGTGCTCGGCAGTGACCCCGACGTGCGGCTGCCCGACATCGCGCCACCCCACGTCGAGGCGACCGGTGACGACGCGTGGACGGTGCGCGTCGACGCGGGCGGGCGAAGCTCCCTTCGCTCCGTCGTGCGCACGATGAGCCAGCCGCACCGGCTCACCTGCTCGGGTGGCGCCAAGGTGCAGGCGATCTACACGGTCACCACCGCCTGACCCGAGCGCGCATCCGCCCGGGGGGATGCGCGGGTGAGACCGGGGTCACCGGATGGGTTCCGCGGGCGGGACCGGCTTCGGCGACATCGCGGCGACCGACTAATCTGAGGGCCCATGACGACCCAGCGCACCGCAGCAGACGAGCACCTGGCCGAGTGGGCCGACCGACAGGCCAAGGCCGAGGCGATGATCCCCGTGGTGGGCCGCCTGTACCGCGAGTTCGGCGTCGTGACGTCGGTCCACGGCCGCACCCTCCTCGGGCAGTCCTCGACCGACATCCTCAAGGCGCACCGGTTCGCCCGCCGGGTCGACATCGAGCTCAACGTCGACGACACCCTGCCCATGCTCGAGGCACTCACCGCGCTGGACCCGGGCCCGGCGTCCGTCGACATCGCGCGACTGCACCGCCGCCGCCTCGAGGCCGGCGCCGACCAGTCCCTCGAGGACTTCCTGCGCGCCGAGCTCGCCGACGTCGTCGGCAAGCACGGTGGCGACGACATGCCGAGCACCGACGTCGTGCTCTACGGCTTCGGTCGCATCGGCCGCCTGCTGGCCCGCATCCTCATCGAGCACGCCGGCACCGGCCACGGGCTGCGCCTGCGCGCCATCGTCGTGCGCCGCGGTGCCGACAACGACCTGTCCAAGCGCGCCAGCCTGCTGCGCCGCGACTCGGTCCACGGCTCCTTCGACGGCACGATCACCGTCGACGAGGAGGCCAACACGATCCTCGCCAACGGCACCCTCATCCAGGTCATCTACTCCGACGACCCGTCGAGCGTCGACTACACCCAGTACGGCATCCAGGACGCGATCGTCGTCGACAACACCGGCAAGTGGCGCGACAAGGAGGGCCTGTCGCAGCACCTGCAGTGCCCCGGCGTCTCCCGCGTGCTGCTCACCGCGCCGGGCAAGGGTGGTCTGCCCAACATCGTCAGCGGCATCAACGACGAGATGATCGGCGACGACGACAAGGTCGTCACCGCGGCGTCGTGCACGACCAACGCGATCGTGCCCGCGCTCAAGGTCATCAACGACGAGTACGGCATCGTCGGCGGCCACATCGAGACGGTCCACGCCTTCACCAACGACCAGAACCTCATCGACAACTTCCACAAGGGCGAGCGCCGTGGCCGCTCCGCCGCGCTCAACATGGTGCTCACCGAGACCGGTGCGGCCAAGGCCGTCTCCAAGGCGCTGCCCGAGCTCGAGGGCAAGCTGACCGGCAACTCGGTGCGCGTCCCCACCCCCGACGTGTCGATGGCCATCCTCAACCTCACCCTCGAGCAGGCCGTCGAGCGGGACGCGCTCAACGACTTCCTGCGCGAGGCCTCGCTGTACGGCGACCTGCACAAGCAGCTCGACTACATCGACAGCCCCGAGGTCGTCTCCACCGACTTCGTCGGCAACCGCCACGCCGGCATCGTCGACGGCCGGGCGACGATCACCGCGGGCGACCGCGTCGTCATGTACGTCTGGTACGACAACGAGTTCGGCTACTCCTGCCAGGTCGTGCGCGTCCTCGAGGAGATGGCCAAGGTCCACCCGCCGGTCTTCCCCGCGGTCTGAGCCACCTCGCGGAGCCCCCGGTCAGTTGCTGGCCGGGGGCTCCGGCGTGCTCGGGGGGCAGGGGGGGCGGCCGCGCCTCCCTGGTTGGAGGTATGCGCGCCGACGAAACACTCGCGTGTCGGCGTCGACCCCGGCCGGGGGGCCTCGCGGTGGACCCCGACGCGCTGGTGATTCGTCCGCGCGTATACCTCCACCGAGCGGGGGGGCGAAGGGGGAGCGGCTACTCCCCGAGCGGGCGCACCTCGAGCTCGTCACCCCCGCAGGTGCGGCCCTCCTCGGGGGGCTCGACGATGCGCGAGGCGTTGAGGACCGACAGCGAGTCGAAGGAGGGGCGGCCCTCGATGATCGCGCGGTACTGGTAGCGCACGAGGCGCTGGGCGCGGCACTCCTCGTCGAAGGTCAGCACGTCGAAGGAACTGGCCTGCCCGACGAGCTCGGCGTCGGGGCCGCCGACGAAGTGCGCGAGCGTGCCACCGCCGGTGAAGGTCCCCACCTGCACGCGGTTGCCGTCGAGCGCGGGGACGTGGCTGTGGCCGTTGACGCGCATCCGGCCCGGCGCGTCCTCGAGCGCCGGTGCCTCGTGCGAGACGGTGATGTCGGGCGGCGTCGTGTCGCCGAGTGCCTCGACCCAGGCGTCGCGGGCCCGGGTCTGCTGCTCGGTCGTGCCGTCGTCGGCGTCGCCGTAGTAGCGCGGGTCGTTGAAGCCGGCGATGCGCAGCCCGCCGACACTCACCTCGCGGTACTGCCCCGGCCCGGGCTGCAGCACCTCCGCGCCGCGTGTCCGCCCGAGGGCATCGAGCAGCGAGGTGTCACCCGGCGAGTTGCGGTCGTGGTTGCCCGAGACGAAGACGTACGGCACCCCGAGCGAGCTGATCCCGCCGTAGAGGTTGCTCAGCCGGGCCTCCTCGACGTGGCCGAGGTTGATGAGGTCGCCGGAGTCGATGACGACGTCGACGCCCTGTTCTTCGACGATCGTGCGCATCAGCGCGTACTGGTTGGCGGAGTGCACGTCGGAGACGAGCAGCACGGTGAGCGCGTCGGCGTCGCGGGACGGCTCGGGCGCGTACTCGTCCTGCATCGCCGCCGACAGTGCGAGCAGGTTGCGCAGGTAGGGGGTCGCTTGGTCGGCACGCTGCTCGACGTCGGCGAGCAGCCCGCGGTTGGCGATGGCGAGTTGGAGCAGCCCGGTCGAGTCGAGGGCGAGGAGCCGGTCGGCGGTGTAGGTGCGCTGCGCGGACAGGCCCAGCCCGCCGCACGCGACGACGGTCGCGAGGACGGCGCCGAGCGTCGTGCGGACCGGGGGGAGCCCCCTTCGCCTCATCCCGAGGGCGAGGAGGACCGCGAGGAGCCCGGCGAGCGCGCCCAGGCCGAAGCGCAGCGCCACCCCGCGCACCGCCTCGCCGATGACCCGGGAGCGCTCCTGCGGGCTGACGTCGAGCGATGCGGCGCCGGCATCGCCGGACGCGAAGAGCTCGGTGATCTCGGGCTTGACCCGAGGGGAGACCTGCACGCCCGGCGCGAGCCCGGTGAACCGGGCCGACACGCTCCCCACGACGGTGTCGGTGCCGATGCTCGAGCGGTCCGCCCAACTGGGCGAGAGGCGCACGTCCGCGGCGTAGTAGTCGGTCTCGACGGTGACGGGCCACAGCGAAGCCGTCACCAGGCCACCGGCAACCACCGCGACGGCCACGACGAGCGCCGTCAGCACGGGACGCAGCCGGCGGATCCATCGCATGCCGTCCACTGTAGGGAGGTGCCCTGAGCCCACCGGACCCCCAATTGCTACTCGTGAGTAACGCAACGTAGAGTCGGTGCATGGATGCTGATGCCATTGTCGTGGGCCACGGGCTCGCCGGTCTCGTCGCCGCTGCCGAGCTGGCCGACGCCGGACGCAGGGTCGTGGTCGTCGACCAGGAGAGCGAGGCCAACCTCGGGGGGCAGGCGCACTGGTCCTTCGGCGGGCTCTTCTTCATCGACAGCCCCGAGCAGCGTCGCCTCGGCATCAAGGACTCCACCGACCTCGCGCACGCCGACTGGATGAACACGGCCGGCTTCGACCGCGACGAGGACCACTGGCCGCGCCGCTGGGCGCAGGCCTACCTCGACTTCGCTGCGGGGGAGAAGCGCGCCTGGCTGCACCAGCAGGGCATGCGCTGGTTCCCCATCGTCGGCTGGGCCGAGCGGGGCGACGGCTCGGCGCACGGCCACGGCAACTCCGTGCCCCGGTTCCACATCACGTGGGGGACCGGTCCTGGGGTGGTCGCCCCCTTCCTCCGGCGCGTGGAGGAGGCCCGTGAGCGCGGGCTGGTCACGTCCGCCCACCGCCACCGCGTGGACGAGATCATCGTCGAAGGGGGCGCCGCGACCGGTGTCCGAGGGGTCCGGTTGGCGGACGATCCGGCCGAGCGGGGAGTGGCGACCAACCGTGACCCGGTGGGCGGCTTCGAGCTGCGCGCCCCGGTCGTCCTCGTCGCGTCGGGCGGTATCGGTGGCAACCACGACCTCGTCCGGGACAACTGGCCCGAGCGACTCGGCACCCCGCCGAAGCGCATGGTGACCGGGGTGCCCGCGCACGTCGACGGCCGGATGATCGCGATCACCGAGGCCGCCGGCGGCAACCTCATCAACCGCGACCGGATGTGGCACTACGTCGAGGGCATCCGCAACCACACGCCCATCTGGGACCGGCACGGCATCCGCATCCTGCCCGGCCCGAGCTCGATGTGGCTCGACGCCGAGGGCACCCGGCTGCCGGCGCCGCTGCTGCCCGGCTACGACACCCTCGGCACCTTGGCGCACCTGCGGCGCACCGGCCACGACCACTCGTGGTTCATCACCAACCGGTCGATCGCGGGCAAGGAGTTCGCCCTCTCCGGCTCGGAGCAGAACCAGGACCTCACCGGCAAGGAGGTCGCCGGGGTCGTGCGCAAGCGATCCCTCGCCGACGTCACGCCGTCGATGCAGGCCTTCCTCGACAAGGGCGCCGACTTCGTCCTGGCCGACACGGTCGAGGAGCTCGTGGCGAAGATGAACGGCCTGCTCGAGGACGGCGAGCCGCTCCTGGACGCCGAGCACGTCAAGCGGCAGGTCGACGAGCGGGACGGCCAGCTCGACAACCCGTACTCGAAGGACGCGCAGGTCGCCGCGATGCGGGTGGCGCGCTCCTACATCGGCGACAAGATCTCCAAGCGCGCGTACCCGCCGCACAAGCTCACCGACCCCAAGAAGGGGCCCCTCGTCGGGGTCAAGCTGCACATCCTCTCCCGCAAGACGCTCGGCGGCTTCGAGACCGATCTGTCCGCGCGGGTGCTCGGCGCCGACGGGCAGCCGGTCCCCGGCCTGTACGCGGCCGGCGAGGCAGCCGGCTTCGGCGGCGGTGGCCTGCACGGCTACCGGGCGCTCGAGGGGACCTTCCTCGGCGGGTGCATCTTCTCCGGCCGCACCGCCGGTCGGGCGATGGGCGCCGAGATCGGGGACTGACCCGGGCTCACTCCGTCCGGCGGGTCAGGTCCGGCGTGCGCCGGATGCCCAGACCGGCCAGCAGTGCGGCGAGCGCGGGCACCGCGACGAGTACGACGAGCAGCGCCGTCCACGGCACGTCGACCGTCGCGTCGCGGGCGACCTGCATGTTGGTCACGGGGTCCCAGCCCTCCGAGGTCAGCGCCCGGGCGATCGTGATGCCGGGGAAGAGCCCGACGAGCGCGCCGAGGACGATCCCTGTCGTGGCGAGCAACCAGGTCTGCGACGCCACCATGAGCCGGCGGGTGCGTCCGCTGCCGCCCACGGCCGCGATGGTCGCCTGGTCGCGCTCCTGCTCGGCCATGCTCAGCGCGGTGGCCGTCAGGGTGACGACGAGCAGCACGAGCGTGAAGATGCCGATGAGCACGGCGATGACGATCGCGAGCGGGTTCTGCCACCCACGCTCGACCTCCACGTAGGTGTCGTCGCCGAGCAGCTGCTGCAGCCGCTCCTGGGTCCTGGCGTCGATCGGGCCGTCGGGGTCGTGCACGAGCTGCATGTCCGGCATCACGGGCCACCCCTCGCGCTCGGCGATCTCGGACGGCAGCACCAGGCCCGCGTGCACGGAGCGCGCGAGGTTGTCCCTGGTGCGGGGTCGCGTGACAGCCGGGATCCGGCTCGACGTGGCGGACCCGACGAGGGAGTACCGGCCACTGTCGAGGTCGGTGCTCAGCGTGCCGCGGGCGACCTCGACCCGACCATCCGAGACGACGTCGTCGGCGTCGTTGGAGACGAGCAGGCCGCCGCCGTCGGTGACCGTGCGGGCCTCGCCGCCGGTGAGGGCGAAGCGTCGGACGATCTCGGCCGCGGGCATGAAGGAGATCGTCGACGTGGTGGGCAGGACACCGGAGCCGCTGGCCAGGTCGAAGCAGCGGTTGCCGGTGCCGGTCCCGGGGGCCGCATCCACGTCGCCCCCGCCGCTCTCGTCCGTGCCGAGGAGGTCGTCCACGGTGCAGCCGCGGGGCAGTGTCGTGGCGAAGGGTTCGTCGGGGACCTCACCCGAGCCGGACGGCAGGACCTCGGTGTCGGCGCGGTAGGACTGCACCGGGACCACGACGAGGTCGGGCAGCTCCCGCTCGACCCGAGCGAAGGGGTCCGCCGCGTCGGACGGGCCGCCGGAGTAGACGTAGGCCTCGCCGTGGAGCGTCTGCGGGACGTAGTCCTCCCGCTCCTGGGCGTCGTCGCTGCTCGCCCCGACCAGGCCCATCGTGAGCGCGGCGGTGCCGGCGAGCACGGCCGCGACCGTGGGGGCGCTGCGGGTGCGGTGCCGGGCGAGGTCCCGCACGGCGAGGCGAAGGGGGAGGGGCAGCGGACCCGCGAACCTCCCGAGCGTGTGCAGGATGCGGGGGACGAGCAGCAGCGTGCCGAGCACGAGCAGCACCGCCGCGACGGCGATGACGTACTCGCTGCGATCCAACCCGACGATGACCCCCGCGCCACCCAGTCCGGCGAGGATGAGGCCGACGACGAAGAGCCAGCGCGACGGCGGCGGCGTGACGACCCGCCCGCGCATGGCCCCGACGATGTCGAGGCGGGTGAGTCGCTGCGCGGGGACGAGCGCGGCGAGGATCGCTGCGACCACGGCGATGGACCAGATCGCGCCGAGCTGCCACCACGGCACGTCGAAGGGACCCATCGCCGACCCGCGGTCGGTGACCTCGCGGGCGATGACCCACGTGACCGGGACGGACGCCGCGACGCCGGCCAGCGCGCTCAGACCACCGAGCACGATCGCCTGGGCGAGCACGGTGCGTCGCAGCTGCGCGGCGGTCGCACCGTTGCTCGCCGCGAGCGCGAGGGTGCGTCGCTGTCGGGTGGCGCCGACGGCGAAGGCGGGCCCGACGAGCAGGGCGATGACGATGAGCAGCAGGGTCGCTCCGAGCGCGATGAGCGCGGCTTGGTCACTGCTGACCTCGCCCGTGTCGCGCCACTCGGGGGCGAGGTCGTCCTGCGCGGGCGGCTGGGCGAGCACCTGAGCGCTGCTGACGAGCAACCCGTACTCGTTGAGCTCGCGCACCCGGTCCCACGTGACGGGCCGGTCGCCCATGACGTACCAGACGCTCCTCGCCCCCTCTGCGGCGAGGAGGTCCGAGTCCGTCGTCACGAGGTCGTGCGGCGCGCCCCACTGGGTGGTGGCGATCGCGGTGCCCACGACGGTGACGGTGCGCTCGCCACCCTCGCCGACGATCTGCAGGGGTCCGGACTCGGGGATGCCACGCCGCGCGGCGGCCGGCGATACGAGCACCTCGTCCGAGCGGTCCGGCCACTGTCCGGACCGTAGGGTGACCTTGCCGGTGAACCGCTCCGGTCCCGGCAGCGCGAGGGTCTCGAGACCGAGGTCGCGGTCGCCGATCCGCACGCGGATCCTGCCTTCGCTCGATGCGACGACCTCCGCTCCTGTGAGGTCGGAGATGGCCGCCGCGTTGAGCTCGGCGCCGGAGCCGGCGCGGAACCCGGGGATCTCTCGAGCAGGGGTGTCCGTCGTGGAGTAGCCGCGGGAGGGGTCGGCGAGCTGCGTGACGCGACCGCCCCCGGGGTTCACCTCGACGTGGGCCTGGGCGGTCCCGAGGGTCAGCGGGATCGACTCCTGCGGCGAGACCTGGCTCGTCGCACCGAGCACGAGACCGACGCAGATAAGCATCGTCGGCACCCCGACCATGATGAGCACGGCGAGCGAGCGTCCGCGGTGGCGGCGCACGTCACGCCGGGCCAGGCGCAGCGCGACCCGCCACGACGCCAGCCACGACGACCCGCTGCCGGATGACGAAGGGGGTGTCGCCGGCGGTGTCCCTCCTGCGGACACCGCCGGCGCGGTCTGGGTGGTCATCGGACCGGCTCGGTCTCGAGGAGGTCCTCGGCGTCGCTCGGGTCGCCGGTCGTGTCGACGACGACACCGTCACGGAGGAAGACGACCCGGTCGGCCCACGCGGCGTGCCGGGCCTCGTGGGTGACGAGCAGGCCCGCGGTGCCGGCGTCGCAGCGCTCGCGCAGCACTCGCAGCACCTCCTCACCGGTGTGCGTGTCGAGGGCACCGGTCGGTTCGTCGGCGAGGACGAGGCGCCGTCCGCCGACCAGAGCCCGGGCGAAGGCGACACGCTGCTGCTGCCCACCGGACATCTGGTCGGGGTAACGGTCGACGAGCTCGCCCAGGCCCATGAGCTCGAGCGACTGCACGGCCGCTCTGCGGGCGTCTCGCACGCGCTGGCCGTCGAGCTCGAGGGGGAGCGCGACGTTCTCGGCAGCGGTGAGGGCCGGGATGAGGTTGTAGTCCTGGAAGACGAAGCCGACGTGGCGGCGCCGCAGCTCGGCCAGCGCACGCGAGCCCAGGGCGCCCACGTCCTGCCCCTCGATGACCACGCGGCCGGAGGTGGCGCGGTCGAGGCCGCCGGCGAGGTTGAGCAGCGTGGACTTGCCGGAGCCGCTCGGCCCCATGACGGCGACGAGCTCGCCCGGGTGGACGCTCAGACTGACTCCCGACAACGCGGGGACCGCGGTCGGTCCGTCGCCGTGGACCCGGGTGACGTCGTCGAGGAGGAGACAGGGGGCGCTCATCGCCGCACCTGCGTCCGGTCGGAGTCGTGCCCGACGACGGCCGCGGGCGTGCAGCGGGGGAGCGTCGAGTAGCGGGCGAGGGTGGACTCGACGTGGTCGAGCCACCGGACCTCGGCCTCGGCTGAGAAGACGAGGTTGTCCAGGACGAGCAGCCAGGCCAGGTCCGTACCGCTCTCGGTCGTGGCCGAGCGCTTGAGCGTCGTCAGGTCGCGCAGGTGCCGCAGCGTGGCGGTCCGTTGGGCCTGGACGACTCGGGTGACGTCGACGCCGACGGCCGTGACCGACAGGGCCAGCTTGATGACGAGCTCGTCGCGGGGAGTGCTGCTGCGGTCGACCGGCGTGAACCACCACCCGTCGACCTCGGCGCGCCCCGTGTCGGTGAGCGCGTAGGTGATCCGCCCCTCGTCGTCGGGTCCGCTCGCCTGCTCGACGAGCCCGTCGCGCTCCAGCCGCGTCAATGTCGTGTAGACCTGCCCAATGTTGAGCGGCCAGGTGCCGCCGGTGCGGGCCTCGAACTCCGCGCGCAGCCGCGCCCCGTACATGTCCTCCTCCGCCAGCAGCGCAAGGATCCCCAGTCGAACCGACATCGCCCCTCCTGAATACTCGGTATGGCGGGAATGTATACCGAGTATTCAACCCCCGCAAGAGGGATCGTGGGCGTAAGGTGTCCCGGGTTGTCACGAAGGGGGACACACATGTGGGCAGCGTTGCGCCACCGCCGGGGGCAGGTCATCGCCCTTGCCCTCGTGTCGGCGCTCGTCGCGACCTGCGCGGTCTTCGCCCCCGTCTTCGCCCGCAGCGTCGACCAGGCGCTGCTGCGCGTCCACGTCACCGAGGCCGACCCGGTGACGACCGCGACGGCGATCTCACGCACCCGCACGGCGCAGGAGCCCACCCTGCTGCCCGGCGCGGTGGCCGACCTCGTCCCGGCCGAGCTGGCCGCCGTCTCCGAGGAGCCGGTCCTCGCCATGCGCTACGCGGGGCAGCTCAGCCCGCAGCGCGGCAAGAAGCCCTCGCCCGTCGTCGTCCGCTCCCGCTCGGCCGTCTGCGACCACCTCGAGGTGACGGGCAGCTGCCCGCAGGCCGCCGGTGAGGTCCTCGTCTCCCAGGCCGACGCGCAGGCGTGGGGATGGGAGCGTGGGGCGCGGCTGGCGGTGCCGCAGACGAAGTTCACCCGCTTCGACCCCGACCGGCCCGACGTCGAACTGACGGTCGTCGGCACCTACACGGTCGTCGACGACCCGAGCTACTGGCTGAGCGACCGTCCCGACGGCAAGTCGGGCGTCCCGCAGCCGGATCTCGACAACCTGCCCGGCATCGACGACCTCTTCACCGCGGAGGCCACCTTCGCCGACGCCATGCCGACCGCGTCGGCCGTCGTCGTCCTGCCGCTCGATCCCGACACGGCGACCCTCGACTCCCTGCCTGCCGCCGCAGCGTCGGCCGAGCGGTTGCACGAGGAGCACCCGGAGCTGGGCGTGGACGAGACGACCCGCACCGTGGTCGACGGCATCGCGACGGGTCGCGGCCAGACCGCGGTCATCGTCCCCTTCGTCATGGTGCAGCTGGCCCTGCTGTCGGTGCTCGTGCTCTTCCTCGTCGCGCAGGCGGCGGTCGACCAGCGGCGCCACGACGTCGCCCTGGCCCGGCTGCGCGGTCGCTCCCGCTCGGGCGCGCGACGGCTGCTGCTCACCGAGCTCGTCGTGCCCGTCCTGCTCGGCCTGCCGATCGGCTTCGCCGTCGCACTGCTCGTCGCGGTGCTCGTGCGACGCTCGATGCTGCCGGAGGGCATCCCCTTCGAGATCCCGCTCGCGATCGTGCCGTGGCTGCTCGGAGCGCTCGTCGTCTCGGTCCTCGCCGTCCACCTCGCTGCGCGGCCGGTGCTGCGCGAGCCGGTCAACGACCTGCTCCGCTCGGTCCGGCCGAGTGCGGCCGCGGGGGCCCCCGTCGCCGAGGTCGTGGTCGTCGTGCTCGCCGTGCTCGGCGTCGCCGGACTGGCCACCGGGGCACTCACCGGGCCTGCGGCCCTGGCCACACCGACCCTGCTCGCGATCGCCGTCGGCGTCCTCGCCGCCCGGCTCGTCCCGCGCCTCGCGGCGCGCCGGGCCCGCTCGGCCATGCGACGTGGCCGCGTCGCAGCAGCGGTCGCCGGCCACGCGATCGCCCGCCGTCCCGCCGCTCGGCGCGTGCTCGTCGTGACGACCGTGGCGACGGCCATCGCGGTCTTCGGAGCCAATGCCGTCGTCGTCGCCGACCGCAATCGACAGGCTCGTGCCGAGCTCGAGACCGGCGCGCCGGCCGTCGTCACGGTCGACTCACCCGACGCCCCCTCGCTCATGGCTGCCGCCGACACGCTCGCCGATCGCGGTATCGCCGCGGCACCGGTCGCGATGATCCACCCCCGCGCCGACGAGGCGGCGGCGACGATGGCGACCGACCCGGAGCGCTTCGTCGAGGTCGCCCATCCGCAGACCGTGCGTGGCCTCGACCCCGACCTGCTGACCCTCCCGGAGCAGGAACCCATCACCCTCCCTGCCGGGGACGCCACGGCGCGGGTCTCGTGGGACCTCACGGTGGCTGCCGGCGAGGAGCCGCCGACCCTCGTCCTCGACATGACGACTCCCGACGGCGACGACCGCTCGGCCCGGATCGCGACCCTCGGTCCCCGGGCCACGGGCAGCCGC
Organism: Janibacter anophelis NBRC 107843; assembly: GCF_001570945.1. Taxonomy (GTDB): domain Bacteria; phylum Actinomycetota; class Actinomycetes; order Actinomycetales; family Dermatophilaceae; genus Janibacter; species Janibacter anophelis. The sequence continues at coordinate 84,759 of NZ_BCSQ01000001.1, read as the reverse complement.
AGCATCGACGAGCGGCTCTTCTGCTCCGACGGGTGTCGTCTCGCGGGGGTGCGGGTGAGTACGTCGGGCGTCGCCGGCAGCGAGGTCCGCGGCACCGTCACGGTGTCCGACCTGGCGGTCGGCGGCCGGCCCGTGCCCGTCACGGGCGAGGGCGTGTGGGCCTCGGTCGAGTCCGCGGACGGCACCGGCCTGACCGTCACGACGAAGGGGGAGGACCTGCACCTCGACGTCGCGGCAGCCGATGGTGCCGACGTGTCCGCCTACATCGCCGACGTGCCCCGGCCGATGCCGGCGATCGTCTCCGGGGGCGTCGCCCAGCAGGGCGACGTGCTCCGGGTCCTCGACGTCACCGGCGGGCAGACGGAGGTGCGCGTCGACGAGCGCGTGGCGGCGCTGCCGGCCGCGACCGACCGGGGCGTGCTGCTCTCCCTGCCTGCCCTCGCGCGGGTGACGGGTGCGCTCGACACGACCCGCACCGAGCGCCAGCTGTGGCTCGCAGATGCCTCGCCGGCCGCGGTCGCCGAGGCCGAGCAGGTGCTCGACGACGCCGGCATCGCGGTGCGCCACGTGCGCACGACCGCCGAGGCCGACGGGGTCTACGACCAGTCCGCCTCCGGGTGGGGGCTGCAGCTGGCGCTGCTCGGCGGCGCGCTCGCCGTCGTGCTCGCCGGGATCGTCCTGCTCATCCTCGCGATCACCGGGTGGCGCGCCGCGGTGCGCGACCTCGCCGCCCTGCGGGTCAGCGGCGTCGGCCACCGGTCGGTCGGGCGGGCACTGCGCACCGAGCACCTGACGAGCGTCGCGGTGGGCGTGGTGCTCGGTGCCGTCTGCGCCCTCGCCGGGTCGTGGATCGCGTTGCCGGCGTTGCCCTTCTTCACCTCCCCCGCGGCCGTCCCCGCCCTCGACCACGCCCCGGCCTGGCCCGCGGTGGGCGCTGCGACGGTGGCCGTGGCGGCCATCCTGCTGCTCATCGCCTGGGCGCTCGCACTCGGCGTCCTGCGCCGGGTGCGCCTGTCCGCGGCGAAGGGGGAGCCGACATGACCGGTCTGCCCGTGCGCACCCACGGCCTCGTCCACATCTACCGGGCCGAGGGCCACGACGTCGCGGCCCTGTCCGGTGTCGACCTGTCGGTCGCCGCCGGCGAACGCATCGCCCTGCTCGGACCGAGCGGCGCCGGCAAGTCGACGCTGCTCGCGCTCTTCGGTGGGCTGCTGCGGCCGAGTGCCGGGCGGATCCACGTCGGGGAGCACGAGCTGTCGGTGATGAGTGAGGCGGAGATCGACGCCTTCCGCGCCGGTGAGGTCGGGATCGTCCTGCAGGGTGCTGCGCGCAACCACCTGCCGTGGCTGAGCGCGCGGGGCAACATCGAGTTCGCCCAGCGCCCCGCGCGTCGTGCCGGCCGGAGCGTGCCCGAGGTCGACGAGCTGCTCGACCTGCTGCGGCTGCGGGAGGTCGCCGACGCACCGCTCGACGCGCTCACCCCGGGGCAGCTCCAGCTGGCCGCCCTCGCCGTCGCCCTGGCGAGCGGGCCCGGCCTGCTGCTCGGCGACGAGCCGACGAGCCAGCTCGACCACGAGGCCCGCGACGTCGTGCTCGACGCGCTCGCCGAGGTCGGTCGCACCCTCGGCACCACGGTCGTCGTCGTCACCCACGACCCAGACGTGGCGCGCGCCTTCCCCCGCACCGTGACGATCCGCGACGGCCGGGTCGGGGGCGAAGGACGCAGCGGCGAGGAGTACTCCGTCGTCGCCGCCGACGGGTCGCTGCCGCTGCCCGCGGTCGCGGTCGAGGCCTTCCCGCCGGGGACGCTCGTGCGGGTGCACCGCACCGAGGACGGCACCTGGCAGCTCATCGCCGAGGAGGACACGTGAGCACACCGATGAGCGAGCGCCTCGTGCTGCGTGACGTCTCCGTGCGCTACGGCGACGTCGTCGCCGTCGACGGCGCGAGTGCTGCCGCCGTGCCCGGGCAGGTCACGGCCGTCACCGGCCACTCCGGAGCGGGCAAGACCTCGCTGCTCTGGGCGATCGGCGGGCTGCTCGACGACGGGCAGTCGAGTGGGTCGATCACCTTGGGGGACAAAGCAATCGGCGACGAGCGATCCTCCCGCGAGGCCGGGGCCGTGCTCATCCCCCAGGGCAGTGCGCTCGCCGAGGTGCTCACCGCCCGCGACAACATCACCGTCCCACTCGTCGCGGCCGGGATGCGTGGGGCAGAGGCCACCGCCCTCGCCGACCGGACGCTCGCGGCGGTCGGTCTCGACGAGCACGGCGGGCACCTCGCCGAGGAGCTCTCCGGGGGCCAGCGGCAGCGCGTGGCCGTGGCCCGCGGACTGGCGCTGTCCTCCCTTCGCCTGGAGACGGGGAGCCTGGTGCTCCTCGCGGACGAACCCACCTCCGAGCTCGACCACGACACCCGCGAGCGGGTCGTCGCGCTGCTGCAGGACGTCGCCCGGCGCGGTGGGTCCGTCCTGCTCGCCACGCACGACCCCGAGGTCGCCGACGTCGCCGCGGCCCGCTGGCACCTCGACGACGGCCGCCTCGACCCTGCATTGCCCTAGGGCAATGCACTCTCTCGACATCAGGACGCTGCATTGCCGTAGGGCAATGCAGCGTCTTGGGGGGCGAAGGGGGCGCGTCAGGCGGTGAGCAGGATCTTGCCGATGTGCCCGCTGGCCTCGAGCTCGCGGTGGGCGTCGGCGGCGGCCTCGAGCGGGTGGGTGCCCTGGACGATCGGGCGGACCGCGCCGTCCTCGATGAGTGGCCACACGTGCTCGCGAACGGCGGCGACGATCGCCGCCTTTTCGGCAGCGGGTCGCGCGCGCAGCGAGGTCGCGATGACCGCGGCCCGCTTGCTGAGCAGCTTGCCGAGGTCGAGCTCGCCGGTGCGGCCACCCATGAGCCCGATGACGACGAGACGGCCCGAGGTGGCGAGCACGTCGACATTGCGCGGGAGGTACTTCGCGCCCATGAGGTCGAGCACGACGTCGGCGCCGTGGCCGTCGGTCGCGGCCCGGACCTCCTCGACGAAGTCCGCCTCCTTGTAGTTGACGAGCACCTCGGCACCGAGGTCGCGGCACACGTCGAGCTTGGCCTGCGAGCCGGCCGTCACGGCCACGCGCGCGCCCGCGGCCGTGGCCAGCTGGATCGCCATCGTGCCGATGCCCGAGGAGCCGCCGTGCACGAGGAAGGTCTCGCCGGGTTGGAGGTTGGCGGTCATGAAGACGTTGGACCACACCGTGCACGCCACCTCGGGCAGCCCGGCGGCCTCGACGAGCGAGACCCCCTGCGGCACCGGCAGCAACTGGGCCGCCGGCACGAGGACCTGCTCGGCGTAGCCGCCACCGTCGACGAGTGCGCAGACCTCGTCGCCCACGGACCAGCCGGTCACGTCCGGTCCGACCTCGCGGATCGTCCCCGAGACCTCGAGGCCGGGGAGGGGCGAGGCCCCCTTCGGCGGTGGGTAGTGACCCAGGCGCTGCATCACGTCCGCGCGGTTGACCCCCGCGGCCACCATCTCGACGACGACCTGGCCGGGGCCGGCGGTGGGCGCGTCGACCTCACCGACCTGCAGGACGTCCGCGTCACCGGGCTCGGTGATGGAGACGCCGCGCATCAGGAGACCTTGTCGAGCTCTCCGACGGTGCTCTGCATCGGCTGGGGGAGGTGACCGGCGGACTTCTTGTAGAAGGCGGCGGCCTGGCGGGTGGCCATCGTGCGGGCCAGGCCCATCGCGAGACCGGCGAGCGCGGCGAAGAGGATGGCCTCGCCGATCGGGTTGTCCGGGTTGTTGGGGTCGATCGTCTCGCCCTTGCCGGCGCGCGACCAGGCGATCGAGACGATCTTGTTGGCGACGATGCCGGCGACGATCGCCGAGCCGGTGCCGAGCACCTTCCAGACCATGTTGCCCACGACGGAGTCCTTTCACTGAACGCGGCGGCGGGCGGCAACTCGACGCGCCCACCCGGTACGGGCACCACACTGCCACAGGACGGACCGCGCCGAGGGTGCTCGCCCGACGCGGCTATGCTGGAGGGGCACGACAGGGGAGCGCACAGCGCTGAGAGTGCGGGCAACCGCAGACCCTCGTACCTGATCCGGCTAGCACCGGCGTAGGGAGTCGAGTTCTCACGGACCCGTCGTCGACGGGTTCCGACATGGCGTCGGGCTCGCGACGGCAGGCCCTCCCTGTGGGATACCGACACAGGAGAAGCACCACATGACCACCAAGGCACCGGACTCCGTCCGGACCGTCCTTGCGACCGGCCGGCTCACCGGCTGGCGCACCGTCGACCTGCTGACCATCGCCTTCCTCGGCGTGGCCTTCGGTGTCGCCTACTGGGGGTACGGCCTGCTGTACAACGGCCCGATCTCCGCGCTCGACCTGGCCTTCCAGCCGCTCTTCGGCCTCTTCGTCGGCTTCTGGTTCATCGCCGGTGTCGTCGGTGGGCTCGTCGTCCGCCGCCCCGGGGCGGCCTTGGCCTGCGAGCTCATCGCCGCGACCGTCTCCGCGCTCTTCGGCAACCAGTGGGGGGTGACGACGATCGTCTCCGGGCTGGCCCAGGGCATCGGCGCCGAGCTGGCCTTCGCGATCTTCGCGTACAAGGCCTTCGGCCCGCTCGTCGCGGTCCTCGCCGGCGCGCTGTCGGCGCCGCTCGAGTGGATCTACGAGGTGTTTGCGTACTTCACCGACTGGACGTGGGCGTGGAAGCTGGCCTACCTGCCGCTCATGGTCGTCTCCGGCGTCGTCATCGCCGGGGTCGGCGGGTGGCTGCTCACCCGGGCGCTCGCGCAGGCGGGTGCGCTCAACCCCTTCCCGCCCGGCCAGGAGGTCCTCGAGCGGAGGGCCGTCTGATCTCCTCCGGTCACCTCGACCCCGCGGGTGGAGGTGTACGCGCGGACGTCACGTCGGCGCGCACACCTCCACCGGGTGGTGCCCGGACGCAGGCCGGGGCGAAGGGAGGGCCCGCCGGCGGCGAGGTCGTCGTCCGGGACCTCACGTGGAGACCTGCCGGACGGCGTGAGCCGGTCCTGCGGGAGGTCGACCTGCACGTGCCGGCGGGGCAGCGGGTGCTGCTCGTCGGGCCGAGCGGGTCGGGCAAGTCCACCCTGCTGCGGGCCCTCGCGGGCCTGCTGCTCACCGTCGACTCCGGTGACCTCTCCGGGAGCGTGAGCATCGACGGTGCCGAGCCGGGCGCCCGGCCCGGCGCCGTGGGGCTCGTGCTGCAGGAGCCCGGCTCCGGCACGGTCGCGGCGACGGTCGCGCGTGATGTCGCCTTCGGGTTGGAGAACGTCGGCCTGCCCGCCGACGAGATGCCCGCCCGGGTGGCGGCCGCACTGCGTGCCGTGGCCCTCGACCACCTGCCGGACGATGCACCGACGGGGTCGCTCTCCGGAGGCCAGACCCAGCGACTGGCGCTCGCCGGAGCGCTCGCCCTGGGTCCCTCCCTGCTCCTGCTCGACGAACCCACCGCCATGCTCGACGAGGCCAGCGCGGCCACCGTCCGTGATGCCGTCGTGCGGGGCGCGGCGGGTGTCACGACCGTCGTCGTCGAGCACCGGATCGAGCCGTGGGTCGAGCACGTCGACCGACTCGTCGTGCTCGGACGGGACGGGCGGGTCCGCCATGACGGGCCGGTGCGCCGGGTGCTCGCCGAGCACGGTGCCGAGCTGGCCGCCGACGGCATCTGGGTGCCGGGTGTCCCCGCGCCGCAGCCCCTCGAGATCGACCTCGCGCCGCTCGCGGTCTCGGACGCGGACTCACAGGCGCGCATGTCCCCGGGCGGATGCGCGGACGGGGTGCTGCTCACGAGCGAGCCGCTGCGCGTGGAGCGCCGGCGCAACCACCTCGACGGCAGCAGCGAGGTCTCGACCGCCCTCGTCACCGACGCGCCGCTCGCCGTCCTCGGCGGACGGGCCACCGCGCTCGTCGGGCCGAGCGGCGGCGGCAAGAGCACGTGGCTGGCGACGATGGCCGGGCTGGTCCCCCCTTCGTCAGGTCGGGTGATGGCCGCCGACGGCCGGGACGTCGCCGACCTGCCGGCCACCGAGGTGGCGCCGCTGCTCGGCTGGGTGCCGCAGTGGAGCTCGAGCGCGCTGCTCTCGCGCACCGTCCTCGACGAGGTGCTGCTCACCGGCCGCACCCTCGGGACCGCCGACGAAGCCGCCGCCCACCACCTCCTCGACGTGCTCGGCCTGGCCCACCTGGCGCAGGTCGACCCGCAGACCCTCTCGGGCGGCGAGCAGCGCCGACTGGCCGTCGCCGCGGCGCTCGCCCACGGGCCCGGGGTCGTGCTCGCCGACGAACCGACCGTCGGCCAGGACCGCGGCACGTGGGCCGCCGTGACGGGCCTGCTCCTGTCGCACCGGGCCCGCGGCGGGGCCGTCGTCACCGCCACCCACGACCCCGACCTCGTGGCCCGCGTCGACGAGGTGCGCCACGTGCGCACCCCACCTGCCGGGACCCACCGCTCCGCCCCGCCGGCCGTGCTGTCGGCGTGCGGGCCCCTGTCCCTCTTCGCCGCGGCCGCGATCCCGATGGCCGCCGCGGTGCTCTCGCCGGGCTGGCCGACCTCACTCCTCGTGCTCGCGATGCTCGCGGTCGGCGCCCTCGTCGGCCTGTCCAACCGGCCCGGCAGCGGCGCCGGGTGGACCGTGGGCGGTCGCTGGCGTGGGCTGGCCATCCGCCTGCTCCCAGGACTGGTCGGCGCGCTCGGCGTCGGGTGGTCGACCTGGCTGCTCGGCTCCCAGGACGTCGACGACGCGGTGTCAGCGGCCCTGCGGCTGCTGGTCATCGTCGCCCCGTCGGCGATCGTGCTCGCCTTCGTCGACCCCGACGACCTCGCCGACCACCTCGGCCAGCGGTTGCGGCTGCCGGCCCGACCGGTCGTCGCGCTGGGTGCGGCGCTGCAGCGGGTGCAGACCTTCGGCACGGCATGGACCGAGGTCGGATGGGCCAGGCACCTGCGCGGTCAAGCGGTCTCGTGGCGGCGCCCGAGGTCGGTCATCGCGCACCTGTGGGCCTCGACCTTCGGCATGCTGCTGCGGTCGCTGGGGTCGGCCGCGATCCTCGCCGTGGCGATGGACGCGCGCGGCTTCGCCTCCGGCGCCCGGCGCACCTGGGCCCAGCCCGCCCCGTGGCGCGTCGCCGACTCCCTCGTCGTGCTCGCCGCGCTGTCGACCGTGCTCGTCGTGGTCATCGCCCGGCTCTGAAGGCAGGATGGAGGGCATGGCACGTCTGCTCGTCGTCCACCACAGCCCGACGCGATCGACCCGGGCGTTGCTCGACGCGGCGCTCGAGGGAGCCCGTCACCCCGACATCGAGGGCGTGGAGGTGCGGGTCGTCCCGGCCCTCGAGGCGACCGCCGACGACGTCCTCGCCGCCGACGGCTACCTGCTCGGCACGCCCGCCAACTTCGGCTACATGTCGGGCGCGCTCAAGCACTTCTTCGACTCGACCTTCCTCCAGGTCGGGGGCGCGCTCGACGACTCCGGCGGAGCGGGCGAAGGGGGTGGCGGCACCACCGCCAAGCGTCCGTACGGCCTGTGGGTCCACGGCCGCTACGACGTCACCGGTGCCGTGCGGGCCGTGACCTCGATCGTCCAGGCCCTGGACTGGAAGCAGTCCGCCGAGGTCCTCGAGGTCGTCGGTGACGTCGACGACGCCGCCCTCGAGTCGGCCACCGAGCTCGGCGGCACCCTGGCGGCGCTGCTCGCGTAGGGGAGTCCTCCCCCTTCCCCTGCCCGGACCCCCTCCCTAGGCTCCGAAGCGCGCACCTCCCCGGGGAGATGCGACCCTCCGGACCGACCGAACGGTCCGGCCAGTCGAAGGGGAGACGCGATGGCGCCGGACCGGGCCACGATCAGACCGCGGATGATGAGGGCCAGCACGCTCGACGTGCTGAGCCGGGCCGTCCAGGACGGCGACGTCGCCGGGCACGACGAGGCCTGGGCCGAGCTCGTCGAGGCCGGTGTCGCGACCACCGACCGGCAGCTGCTGCCCCACTGGCGGGAGCTGCTCACCGGGGCCTCGCAGGCGCCCGTGCGCTTCGACGTCGAGTCGCGGATGGGTCGCGCGGGGATGCGCAGCCTCATCTCGCTGACCGCCCGCTACGGACTGTCGATCACCGAACGCCGCCGCCTCACCGTCACCGACACCGAGATCGTCGTCGATGCCGTCGAGGACGTCGTCGAGGTCGCCCTCTTCGAGCCGGCTGACATCTGGCCCGCCGTGCAGCGGGTGCTGCCCCCGAGCCACCTCGTGCGCGCGGAAGGAGGCACCAACCCCCGCGACGAGCGGACCGTCGGCGTCCTGCGGGACGCGCCCGAGCGCTCCGCGATGCCGGAGGACCTGCTCGTCGACCTCGCCGGCGCCGACGTCGAGGTGCACCTCATGCTGCAGGTCGACAACGGGACGGACCTCCCCTTCGTCACGACCCGGCACTGGCTCGAAGGGGGGCGCGACCAGCTCCTCGAGGTGCGCCTGCTCGACGACTCGGTCGAGGTCGTGCGGGTGCCGACCGGCACGATCGCCGACGAGGTCGTCTGGCTGACCGTCGGTGCCCACGACATCCGCTCCCGGACGGTGGCGTGATGAGCGTCAGCGAGGGGATGGACGTCGAGCGGATCCGGGGGATCGCCGCGGAGCTCGGCGCGTCGAGCGAACGCCTGCGCACGGTGCGCGGTATCGGCAACGGCAGCATGCAGCTGCTCGGGGCAGCGTGGGCAGGCTCCGACCTCGAAGGCTTCAGCGAGAGCTGGCGGGTGCATGCCGGCTCCCTCGAGAGCGCGGCGGTGTCGCTGCAGGCGCTGCGTGAGGGGCTGCTGCGCCAGGCCGACGACCAGGACGCCAGCTCCGGAGGGGGCTCCGGGGGCGGCTCCGGCTCGGGCGGCAGCGGCCCCACCCCGCAGGAGCGCCGCGACGGCGGCGACGATGACGACGGCGGCGGTTGGGGCCTGCCCAACCCCCTCGACGCGGTGGGCGAGGCCTGGGACCGTGGGACCGATGCCGTCGGCGACGCGTGGGACCGCGGCACGGACATGGTCGGCGACGCCTGGGACTGGGGCGTCGATCGCGGACGTGACGCCTTCGAGTGGGGCAGCGACCGGGTCGACGCGGGGCTGGAGTGGGTCGGCGACCGCGCCGACGACCTCGCCGACGCCGCCCGCCAGTTCTGGGACGACGAGGTCGTCGCCCGGTGGGACGCCGGCGTCCAGGCGCTGCAACGCCTGGGTCCGTCGATCGTCAACTTCGGTGAGCAGTTCACCCAGATCTTCGAGGGCCGGTGGCCGCGCTTCCATGAGCTCTTCGCCAGCGCGATGCTGCTCGGAGGACGCACCGTCGGGCTCTTCGCCAACGTCATCACGGGCGAGGACCACCAGATCTTCGACAGCGGCGAGGGCGTGGTCACCGACACGGACCACATCGAGGCCGACCCGTCCGAGCCGGGCCGGGTCCCGGTCGACCTCAACGCACTCATGGACATCCAGTCGAGCACCTACGACCTCGACAAGGGGGAGGGCGACAACCGGCACGTGCGCGTCACCGAGGTGACCCAGCCGGACGGGTCGTCGGCGTACATCGTCACGGTGCCGGGCACCAACGGTCTGACGGAGTTCCCCGGGTCGATCACCGGCGGCGACGAGGCCTTCGACAACACCTCCAACCTCGAGCTGCAGGCCGGGCAACGCAGCGCCTCGATGGAGGCCGTCATGGCGGCCATGCAGGAGGCGGGCATCCCACCGGGTGCACCGGTGCTCATGCAGGGCCACAGCCAGGGCGGCATGGTGACCGCCGAGCTCCTGCAGGACCCGGAGTTCATGGCGCAGTACAACGTGACGCACATGATCACCCAGGGTTCGCCCAACGACAGCCGCACGGTCCCCGACGGCGTGCAGACCCTGGCGATCGAGCACACGAACGACCCGGTGCCCAAGGTGGACCTCGGCGACGCGTATGCCAGCCCACCCGTGCCGATCCCGATGCCGGGACCGTTGCCGCCCGTCATCCTGCCGTCGGTGCCGATCCCCAACTTCGATCCGTCGCTCGCGGCCTCGGGGGACCACGTCTCCCAGGTCGTCCTCGATCCGGGCCCCGGGGTGGAGGCCCTGTCCGGTGGGGCCAACGACCGGGGCGCCCACGACTACATCGACTACGCCAACACGGTCGAGCGTGAGCTGGAGGCCGGCCACCCCGGCCTGGTCGACTACGCCAACGACCCGGGGCTGAACGTCTTCCTGACCGATGATCCGTCAGACGTCGTCATCACGGAGTACGAGACCGGCCGGCGGTGAGGTTGACTGGATCCATGCGTGGACTCCTGGCCCTGACCATCGCCCTGGCCGTCGGTGCCCTGAGCGGCTGCTCGCTCTTCGGGCTCGGCGGCGACGACCGCCAGGTGCCGCCGGGCGATGCCTGGCGCACCGAGGTCATCGAGGCGATCGAGGGTACCCCGGGTGTCACCTCATCGAGCGTCGTCGTGCAGGAGTCGGACAACGGCGCGGGATATTCGGGCCCGCTGCTCTACGGCTCGATCAAGGTCGAGGGCGACGCCCAGGCGGTCGTCGACGACGCCATGCTCCGGGTGAGCGAGGTGCTCGGGCAGGAGTCCGACGGCGTGCGGCTCAACATCTACGTCAGCGCTGACGGTGGCCCGGCGGACAAGCTGCGCCAGTACGGATACGACGGGGTCAGTGACGGGGCCGCACTGTGGGAGGCGACCCACTGAGGTCGGCGACAGTCGTGCCCGGCCCACGGACGTGCGAAGGGGAATCCCGCTCGGGATCCCCCGTCGTCGTGCCGGGCGGACGATCAGGCGTGGCGCGCGGTGTACCGGCTGTGCTTGGCGGTGTAGCGCGAGTTGACGCGACGCAGGGCGACGGCCGCGCAGACGACGAGGAGTGACCAGACGCCCAGCGCGATCCAGCCCGCGAGCCAGGTCGCTGCGGCGCCGATGACGACGACCGCGACGAGGACGCATGCGACGGCGATGAGGTTGCGTCGGACCGCGGCCACCGACTCGGGGCTCGCGTGGCGGCTGCGCAGGTTGTGGCCGACGGGAGCCGGGGCGGGCTCGACGGCGTCCTCGGTGGGGACGACGGGCGTCACGGCTGCCTGACCCGGGGCGGCGGCCTCCTCGACGGCATCGCGGAAGGCCAGACGCGGGATGACGGCGGTGTCCACCGTGTCGTCGTCGGTCGCCAGCATCGCCTCGAGGTCCTGCGCCTGGATCGCCCAGGTCGGCAGGTCGGTCGGGGTCGTGCGGGAAGAAGTCGTGCGCGCCGTGCTCATGGCAGCTATGATCCCGCGCCGCACAAGGGAATTCGGGGAGGTCTAACGCGTCCGGCGTGTCTCCAGACGAGAAATCCGCGTCGTCACATCCGTCACACGGGCCTCACCGGTGTTGACCCGGTCGCGGGCGGCAACGAGCGCGGCCCGTGCCTCGGACTCAGCGAGCCGCGCCGCGCTCAGCTCGCGCTCGGCCTCGCGCAGCTCGTCCCGGGCCTGCTCGAGCTCGGCCAGGCGGGCCTGCTCGGCCGCCTCGAGCTCCTGCGTGCGGTCGGTGTCGTCGGCCAGCGGCGGGACGAGGCGAAGGGGGGTCGCCACGGCGTCGTCGAGCTCCACCTCGCCGAAGCCCGCGTAGGACAGCGGGCGCAGCAGGTGGCCGGACGCGAGGGCGAGCCCGCTCTGCTCGTCGGCGAGTGCCGCGACGGCGGTCGCGTCGATCTCGTCCTGCGTCGCAGGTCCGTACGTGGCGCCCGCCGCCGTCGCGCACCGACCCGCTGCGGCGATGAGGGCGTCGATGGCGGCGCGTCGCTCCGGCCGGGCCTCGGCGAGCGTCGCGACATCACCCCGCGACTGGGCCCGGCGCATGCGCTCACCCAGGGCATTGAGCTCGGCGATCGCCTGCGGCTCGTCGCGGGCCACGCGGTTGAGCAGCCAGGCCGCGACCGTCGGCTTGCGCAGGGCCTTGATCTGCGCGGCCAGGTCGGGATCGTCCCCCTTCGCCCGGCCGACCAAGCGCGTGCGCGTCGCCACGAAGTCCGACAGGGCGACCCCGTAGAGCTCGCCCACCGTCTCACCGAGGTCCATCCCGCCCGTCCTCAGGAGTGCTGGTCGGCGATGCGGGTGAGGCGCTCGACGTACCCGGCCCAGCGCCCTTCGTCCCACTCGGGCAGGTTGTCGCCCTCGGACCGCCACCCGACCCGGCCGTCGATCTGCTCACGCAGGATGTCGGCGTGGCCGGCGTGCCGGGCCTCGTCGAGCGCCACGTGGACGATGATCTGACCGAGGGTCACCTCGCGTCGGTCCTCCGGCCACCACGCCACCGTGCCCGGTGCATCGAGCGGGAGCGCCTCGATCGTCGCGTCGGCATGGGCGAAGCACGCATGGCACCACTCGAGGACCTCGGCCATCGACTCACCCTCGATCGCGAACATGTCCTCGTTGTCGTCGGGGTCGACGCCCGGCCGGTCCCACGGCAGCGTCAGCTCACTCGACCGGCCGAAGGTCTCCCCGAAGTACCCGAGCTCGCACGCCGCCGAGTGCTTGACCAGCCCGAGCAGATTGGTGCCCGTCGGGGTCCGCGGCAGCCGCGCCTCCCGCTCGGGGAGCCCCTCGAGCTTGAGCAGCAGCGCCGAGCGCTGCGCCCTGAGGTACCCGTGCAGGTGCTCCTTGAGGTCCGCCATGGGTCCAGCCTGCCACCGGGGGCCGACACGGAGGCGAGCGAAGGGGGACGGAGCGGACGACGAGGAGGGTCGGCGCAGCATCAAGCCGAAGTCGAGAACGACGACGTGACCACACGAGAACGAAGGACTTCGGCAGCGCGCCGACTCTGCTCGTCGGGAGCGGTGGGACTACGGAACTGTGGCTTCGAGGCGTGGTGGGCCCAGCCGGCATGGGGGAGGTGTCCAGCGTCTCCCAAGGTGCGCGACCTACGGTCCGTGGGATGGGACAGATATCGCACCCCGCGCGCTGGCTGACGGGGCTCACGCTGCTCCTCGTCGCCGGGACCCTCGTGGCGGCGGGGCTGCAGGACGTGCGCGCCGACCGGACCGGGGCGCCGGTCTTCTCCTTCCTCTTCTGGAACCTCTTCCTCGCGTGGATCCCCTACGTCCTCGCGCTCGCGATGACCGGTCTGGACCGGGTGCGGGCGCCGGGCTGGGTGCTCGCGCCGGTCGGTGTGGCCTGGCTGCTCTTCCTGCCCAACGCGCCGTACATCCTCACCGACTTCATCCACGTCGGCTCGATCCCCGGGGCACCGCAGTGGTTCGACGTGCTGCTCATCGGGGCGTTCGCTGCCACCGGGCTCCTCCTCGGCCTGGCGTCCCTGCTCCTCGTGCACCACGTCGTGGCCGCCCGCATCGGGCAGACCGCCGGGTGGGTCGTGGCCATCGGGTCGCTCGCGCTGTCGTCGATCGGCATCTACCTCGGGCGCTTCCCGCGCTTCAACTCGTGGGACGTCCTCACCAACCCGTCCGGGCTCGTCGAGGTCATCGCGTACCGGCTCGCCGACCCGTTCGGCAACCCCTTCCTCCTGCAGTTCGCGAGTCTCATGACCGCCGGGCTGGTCCTGTCCTACCTCGTGACGTGGTCGGTCGGGCAGGCCCTCGCGGGTGGCCGTCGGGGTGGGGTGGCACAGTACGGCGGGTGAGCACCTCGGCCGCCGTCACCCAGCAGGAGCGGCCACCCGTCCCCGTCGAGATCAAGGTCCTCGTCGCCGCGGCCTTCGTCATCGCCATCGGCTTCGGCCTGATCTCACCGGTCCTGCCGCAGTTCGCCCAGAGCTTCGACGTCGGCGTCACCGCGGCATCGGTCATCGTCTCCGCCTTCGCCTTCTTCCGCCTGCTCTTCGCGCCCGCGGGCGGCTCGCTCGTCACCCGCCTGGGTGAGCGCCCGGTCTACCTCATCGGGCTGGTCATCGTCGCGGTGTCGACGGGCGCCTCCGCCTTCGCCCAGTCCTACTGGCAGTTGCTGCTCTTCCGCTCCCTCGGCGGCATCGGGTCGACGATGTTCACCGTCTCCGCGATGGCGCTGCTCGTGCGGATGGCCCCGCCCCTCATCCGGGGCCGCGTGTCGTCGATGTACGGCAGCGCCTTCCTCATCGGTGGCGTCATCGGACCGGTCATCGGTGGCGCGCTCGGCGAGCTGGGGATGCGGGTCCCCTTCGTCGTCTACGGCGTCGCGCTGCTCATCGCGGCCGCCTTCGTCGGGATCATGCTGCGGGGGACCCCCCTTCGTGCCGATCCGACGCACACCACGCTGGCGCCGATGACGGTCCGCGAGGCGGTGCAGGACAGCGCCTACCGCTCCGCGATGGTCTCCGCGTTCGCCAACGGGTGGACCAACTTCGGTGTACGCGTGGCGATCCTGCCCCTCTTCGCCGTCGCCGTCGTCGGGGAGACGTGGGCAGCGGGCGTCGTCCTCGCCGCGGGTGCGGCCGCGACCGCGATCGCGCTGCAGTTCTCCGGGCGGCTCGCCGACACCCTCGGCCGGCGGCGCCCGATCCTCGTCGGCCTGGCGCTGAGCGCCGTCGGCATGGGCGCGATGGGCCTGGCCGGTGGGCTCGTGGCCATCATCGCGCTCACGGTCGTCCTCGGTGTGGGCTCCGGCCTGCTCAACCCGGCGCAGCAGGCCGCCGTCGCCGACGTCGTCGGCAACGGACGGTCGGGCGGCAAGGTGCTCGCCGCCTTCCAGATGTGCCAGGACGCCGGCGGCATCGGCGGTCCGGTCGCCATCGGAGCGGTCGCCGACATCTGGGGCTGGCAGTGGGCCTTCGCCCTCAGCGGGCTCATCTCGGCGGTGGCGATCATCCCGTGGCTGCAGGCCCGAGAGACCCTCCAGATCCACGCGGGATGATCCCCGGGGCCCCGCGTGTTGGCCCCCGTATGAAGATCGACATCTGGTCCGACATCGCCTGCCCGTGGTGCTACATCGGCAAGCGCCGCCTCGAGACCGCGCTGGCGGACCACCCGCAGCGCGACGAGATCGAGGTGATCTGGCACAGCTACCAGCTCGACCCCACGCTGCCGGAGCACTACGACGGCACCGAGATCGACTACCTCGCCAGCCGCAAGGGGATGCCGCACGCGCAGGTGCGGCAGATGTTCGGTCACGTCACCGAGCAGGCCGCCGGTGAGGGCCTGAGCTACGACTTCGACCAGCTCGTCGTCGCCAACTCCGCGCGCGCCCACGAGCTGCTGCACCTGGCCAAGGAGCGCGGCGTCGCCGACGCGGTCAAGGAGTCGCTGCTCTCCGGGCACTTCGAGCACGGGATGGACATCGGTGACGTCGACGCGCTGGTGCGGGTCGGCGTCGACGCCGGTCTCGACGAAGGGGAGATCCGCTCGGCCCTCGAGGACGGCCGGTACAAGGCCGCGGTCGCGGCCGACATCGACATGGCCCGCCAGATCGGGGTGACGGGCGTCCCCTTCGTCGTCGTGGACATGAAGTACGGCGTCTCCGGGGCCCAGCCGCCGGAGGTCTTCCGCCAGGCCATCGACACCGCGCTCGCTGAGCGCGCGCCCGCGATCCAGGTCGTCGACGGCGCGGCCGACGCCGACGCGTGCGGGCCCGACGGCTGCGCGATCTGACCGACCCAAAGCCCCACGAACTGTGGCTGGCTACATTTTCGATGGTCAGCCACCCCTCGTGGTGTGGCTGACCACCCAAGGTGTAGCCAGCCACAGTTCGTGCGGGTGGGGGCAGGCGTAGCGTCGGGGTCATGACTCCGGCTGAGCTGCTCACCGACTCCTTCGGTCGCATCCGCGACGGCGCGCTCGCGGCCGTCGACGGGTTGAGCGAGGAGCAGCTCGCCCAACGGGTCGCGCCCGACGCCAACTCCATCGCGTGGCTCGTCTGGCACGCCTTCAGGGTCCAGGACGACCACCTCGCCGACGCAGCCGGGCTCCAGCAGGTCTGGGCCGCACGGGGATTCATCGAGCACTTCGACCTCGACCTCGACGAGGACGACACCGGCTACGGCCACACTCCCGCCCAGGTGGCGAAGGTGCGCGCGCCGGCCGAACTCCTCGCCCGCTACGTCGAGGCGGTGCACCACCAGACGCTCGCCTGGGTCGGTGGGCTCGCCGCGGAGGACCTCGACCGGGTCGTCGACACCTCGTGGGACCCGCCCGTCACGCTCGGCGTGCGGCTGGTCAGCGTCGTCGACGACGACACGCAGCACATCGGTCAGGCGGCCTACGTGCGGGGACTGCTCAGCGCGTGATCGGCGGGTTGAGCTGCTCGACCGGTCCGCGCCGGTAGAGCTTCGCCGGGCGGCCCGGCTCGGTGTTCGAGGTCGCGCCGGTCTCTTCGAGGAAGCCCGGCGTCTTGGTCACCTTGCGGTGGAAGTTGCGCGGGTCGAGCCGCTCGCCCCACACCGCCTCGTAGACCTCGCGCAGCTGGCCGACGGTGAACTCCGGCGGGCAGAAGGCCGCCCCCAGCGAGCTGTACTCGAGCTTCGCCCGGGCCCGCTCGACCCCGTCGCGCAGGATGACGTCGTGGTCGAAGGCGAGGTCCTCGGCCATCGCCTCGGCCACGGGCAGCCACTGCGCCTCCGCCGCGTCGGTCCCCGCAGTCGGGGCCCCCGCGTGCGGCGCGAGCGCCAGGTGGGCCACCGTCACCGTCCGTCCCCGCGGGTCGCGCCCGGGGTGGCCGTACGTCGCCAGCTGCTCGAGGTGGATGTCGCCCAGCCCCGTCTCCTCCCGCAGCTCCCGCTCCGCCGCGGCGAGGAGGTCCTCGTCCGGCAGGACGTACCCACCCGGCAGCGCGAGGTGCCCGCGGAACGGGGGGACCCCCCTTCGCACGAGCAGGACGCAGAGCTCGCCCGAACGCACGGTGAGGATCACGAGGTCCACGGTGACGGCCATGAGTGGTGCGGTCATGGGACCACCCTAGCTCACTTATCGTCAATTTGACATTTAATCATCCACCTACTTATCGTCAACATGACGCAAACAACCCGAGGAGGCGCGTCATGGCAACCATCACCAGCTACCCCTTCGTCACCCACCTGCGGACCCCGGCGACGAGCTACGTCCAGCACCTCGCGCACGGCACGCTCAAGCACGAGGGCGTCGGTTCGTCGTTCTGGTTCCGCCGACTGCCCGCCGTGCTCAGCGAGGTCCCGGTCGACGACCGCGAGCAGGCCGTCCTGGTCAAGGTGCGCGCGAGCGACCTGCAGGAGGTCAACGTGCCGGGCGTGGTCACCTACCGCATCGCCCAGCCGGCGACCGCGGCCGCGCGTGTCGACTTCGGCATCGACGCGAAGGGCGGCGCCTGGCTCGGTCGTCCGCTCGAGGTCGTCGGTGCGACCGTCCACGGGGCCGCGGCCGACGCGATCACGGCGGCGCTCACCGGGCGGCCGCTCGCCGAGATCCTCATGAGCGACCCGGCCGACCTCGCCGGGCGGGTCATTGAACGGCTCACCGCCGACCCGCGCCTCGCCGACCTCGGCATCGCCGTCGTCGCCGTGCGGTTCGACGTGCTGCGCGCCGACCCCGACGTCGAGCGGGCCCTGCAGCTGCCCTCGCGCGAGCAGATCCAGCAGGAGGCGGACAAGGCGACCTTCGAGCGCCGTGCCGTCGCCGTCGAGCGGGAGGCCGCGATCGGCGAGAACGAGCTGACCAACCAGATCGACCTGGCCCGCCGCGAGGAGGAGCTCATCGCCCAGCGCGGTGCCAACCGGGTGCGCGAGGCGCAGGACAGCGCCGCCGCCGACCGGGTCACCGTCACCGCCGAAGGGGAGCGCACCGTCGCCCTCGCCAAGGCGCAGGCCGAGGCGACCGAGGCCGTCGGTGCCGCCGAGGCGGAGGCCGAGCGGGCCCGCCTCGCCGCGCAGGGCGAGGTCGCCCCGGAGGTCCTCATGGCCCTGGCCCTGCGGGAGCTCGCCGGCAACCTGCCGGCGATCGACCAGCTGGTCCTCACGCCCGACGTCGTGAGCAGCGTGCTGGGTCGACTCGCCGTGGGCGGGTCGCCCACGGGGCAGCGAGAGGAGGCCTGAGCGATGGCCACCCCCAGGGTCGTCGTCGCCCACCGGGCGAGCGAGTACGACGAGCTGCTCGCCCGGCACGGCACGCGCGGTCAGGTCGGGTTCGTCCTCGGCACCCGCGGGCGCGCCCTCGACGAGGTCGACGCCGGTCACGAGGCTCTCGCCGCGGCGCTCGCGACCGTGGGCGCCGCGATCCCCGCCGACTGGCGCCGGGCCTCGGTCGAGCGGGCGGAGTTGGCGCGCTTCGTCTTCGAGCCCGGCGACATCGTCGTGGCCGTTGGCCCGGACGGGCTCGTCGCCAACCTCGCGAAGTACCTCGAGGGACAGCCGGTCATCGGTGTCGACCCGCGGACCGGGGTCAACGCGGGCGTCCTCGTGACGCACCGCCCGTCGTCGGTGGCCGGGCTGCTGCGGGCCGTGGCGAAGGGGGAGGCCCGCGCCCTGGAGCGCACGATGGTCGAGGCGGTGGCCGACGACGGGCAGCGCCTGCTCGCGCTCAACGAGGTCTTCCTCGGGCAGGTGGGTCACCAGTCGGCGCGCTACTCGCTGACCGTCGGCGGGGTGCGCGAGCGGCAGTCGTCGTCGGGGGTCATCGTCGGGACGGGCACGGGAGCGACCGGGTGGTGCGCGTCGCTGCAGCGCATCCAGGCGCCGCAGCTCGTGCTGCCCGCGGCGGCGGAGCCGGGGCTGGCGTGGTTCGTCCGTGAGCCGTGGCCCTCGCCGAGCACGGGCGCCGACCTCGTCGCCGGTGCACTGGACGCCGGGAGGGAGCTGGAGCTCGACGTCGAGTCCGAGGGCATGGTCGTCTTCGGCGACGGGATGGAGCAGGACCGGCTCACGCTCGGCTGGGGGCAGCGCGTGCTCGTGCGGCGGGCGCCCGAGGTGCTGCGTACCGTGGTGGCGTGAGCGAGTTCATCATCGACGTCGAGACCGACCTGCCGCCTGCCGTCGCGTGGGAGCGGCTGTGGGACCTCGACCGGCACACGGCCACCATCCCGCTCACCCGGGTGACGGTCGACGCCCCGTCGACGCAGCTGGGCGAGGGTGTCGGGTTCACCGGTCGCACCGCGCTCGGGCCGCTC
This sequence comes from Janibacter anophelis NBRC 107843, assembly GCF_001570945.1. Taxonomy (GTDB): domain Bacteria; phylum Actinomycetota; class Actinomycetes; order Actinomycetales; family Dermatophilaceae; genus Janibacter; species Janibacter anophelis. The sequence goes on along the minus strand of NZ_BCSQ01000001.1, from coordinate 65,688 downwards.
GGCTTCGACGACACGATGCGGGTCGAGATGTGGCGGCCGCCCGCGCCGCAGGCGACTGCGCCGTCGACCGCGCCGCAGGCGACGGGCCGCGCGGTCGTCGTCAAGACCGGTCGCCTGCTCGGTGGCCGGATCGAGGTGGAGCTGGTCCCCCCTTCGGCAGGCGATGGTCGGGGGAGCGCGGTGCACTGGCGCCAAGAGGTCCGGCTGCCGTGGCTCCCGCGCCCACTGCGCTGGATCGAAGCGATCGGCGCACGCCTCGTGGCGCCCGGGTACCGGTGGGTGCTCGGCCGTCTGCTCGCCTGACTTTCCTTGCGACCCGGCCGACCGCGCTGACAGCATCGCCGGATGGGCATGACACTGCGGATCGAGATCTTCCCCGCCGACATCGACGCGTCCGTGGAGTGGTGGTCGGCGCTGGGGTTCGAGGTCCTCGGTCGCAAGGACGACCCGCCGTACGCCTCCCTCGGGCGCGATGACGTCCGGATCGGGATGGTCCAGTCGCCGGCACGACCGGCGGAGCACCGGGCCGTCCCGTCCGGCACCGAGATCGTCCTCGCGGTCGACGATGTGCGCGCCGAGCGCGACCGGGTCGTGGCCGCCGGGACCGGTCTGGCCGAGGACCTGCAGGAGCGGGAGTGGGGCCTGACCGACTTCCGCGTGCACGACCCCGACGGCTACTACGTGCGGATCACCGACCGCCGGTCGTGAGTCACATGCGGCGCGTGGTCCGGGCGGTCGCAGGTGCCGACCACGGGTCCTCCGGCCACGGGTGCTTGGGATAGCGGCCCCGCATCTCCGCGCGCACCTGGGCGTAGGGCCCGGACCAAAAGCTCGCGAGGTCGTCCGTCACCGCCAGTGGTCGGCGCGCCGGTGAGAGCAGGTGGAAGAGCACCGGCACCCGCCCATCGACCAACCGAGGCGTCTGCGCCAGCCCGAAGCACTCCTGCAGCTTGACGGCGAGCACCGGTGCGGCAGAAGGGTCGTCGTGCGCCGGCCACGTCACGGAGACCGTCGACCCACTCGGCACGGGCAGTCGCTCGGGTGCCAGCTCGTCGAGCCGGGTCGCCTCGGGCCACGGCAGCAGGCGGCGAAGGGGGTCGGTCAGGTCGATCCGCCCGAGCGGCGTGCCCGTGGCCACCCGCTGCAGTTCCGGACCGAGCCACTCGTCGAGCCGGGCCGCGAGTGCCTCGTCGGACACGTCCGGCCACGGGTCACCGAGGTGGTGGTGCAGCACGGCGAGGCGCCGCCGGAGGGTGTCGGCGGTGGGTGACCACCGGAGCAGACCCAGTCCCTGGGTGGCGAGGGCCCGGGCCACGGCCGCGGCGCCCGTCTGCGCGTCGGCCCGCACCGGCGTCGAGCTCAGCTCGATCGCCCCGAGGGCGTCGACGTCGCGGGCCGTGACCCGCTGCCCGCCCAGATCGGCCCGGACCTCCCGCACACGCAGGCCCGCGCCCGCGGTCTCGGCCTCGTCCCGGGTCAGCGCGGCGGCGAGCCGGATGACGGCACCCGTGCCGGCTGCCACGCGGCCCTCCGCCCGGGCGACGTCGGCGACGACGATCCACTCGTGGTGCCGCAGCGGGCTGCCCGCCGGCAGCGCAGCGCGGGTCCCGGACGCGAGGAGATAGGTCGGGCCGTCGCCGACCCGGCGGGCGATGCGCCCCGGGTGGGCGAGGGCGGTGACGAGTCCCGTTGCGGCAGAGGGGTCTCGAGGCTCGACCGTGGACGGTCTCGCACCTCGACCAGCGGGTGGGGCCAGTCGGGTGAGCCGTTCGACCTCCCTTCGCCAGCGAGCGGCCGCAGGCGCCGCACCGGAGCGCAGGTCGGCGACGAGCCGGTCGAGGTCACCATCGGTGCTGCGGTGGTCGTCGGCGAGGGTGGCGACGACCTCCGCCGCGGCGACCGGACCGACGAGGCGGGAGCCGTCGAGCAGGGCCCGCGCGAGCCGCGGGTCGGCCGGCACGCGGGCCGCGGCCTCACCGTCGGGCGTGATGCGGCCGTCCTCGTCGACCAGCCCGAGGGCACGCAGGGTGGACTCCGCGGCGACCATCGCCGGTCCCGGGGGAGCGGTGAGCAGCGGCATCCTCTCGCCCCGCGGCGAACCCCACGCCGCGAGGGTCAGGGCGGTCTCGGTGAGGTCCGCGGTGGCGATCTGCGGGGTCACGTGCTCCGGTGCCCGCGACCAGGCTGACTCCTCGATCAGTCGCACCGCTCGCCCCGGCCCGAGACGCGCGGCGCGCCCGGCGCGCTGGGTCATCGACGCCCGCGAGGCCTGCACCGTGACCAGGCCCGACATGTCACGGGCGGCGTCCCGACGAGGCTCCCGGGACAGGCACGCGTCCACGACGAGTCGCACTCCCGGCACGGTGAGCGAGGACTCGGCGAGGTCGGTGGAGACGATGATTCGTGACGAATCACCCCCTTCGCCCGTGGCGCGGTCCTGCTCCCTCGGTGCCAACCGGCCGTGCAGCGGGAGCACCTCGACGTGCGGCAACCGGGAAGCGAGAGACTCCACGACCCGGTCGACCTCCCGGGCGCCGGGGACGAAGACGAGGGTGTCTCCGCCCTTCGCCCCGTGGTGGTGTGCCGCGGTCGAGGCGACGTACTCGAGGAACTCCCGCGTCACCCCGCGCTCGTCGGTACGGGGCCCGGCCGGCGGAGCCCAGATGACCTCGAGGGGGTGGAGCGCGCCCTCGCTGTCGACGACGGGGGCGTCGCCGAGCAGGTGGGCGATCGCGGGCGCGTCGAGGGTCGCGGACATCGCGACGAGCGGCAGGTCCCGCAGCTGGCGCACCTCGGCGAGCATGCCGAGCAGCAGGTCCGACTCGAGCCCGCGCTCGTGCACCTCGTCGAGGACGACGGCCGCCGTGCCGGCCAGCTCCGGGTCGGCGAGCAGGCGCCGCACGAGCACCCCGGGGGTGACGAACTCGATGCGCGTCCCGCGCCGCACGTGCCGCTCGCCGCGCACCGTGTACCCGACGACATCACCGATCTCGGTGCCGGTCAGGTGGGCGAGACGACGGGCGGCGGAGCGGACCGTCACCCGACGCGGACCCGTGACGACGACGCGGCCGTCGACCTGCTCGGCGACGAGCGGCGGTGCGAGCGTGGTCTTGCCGGAGCCCGGCGGCGCCTGGACGACGGCGACGCCGTGGCCGGTCAGCGCGGCGCGCACGTCGGGGAGGGCTTCGGCGAAGGGGAGTCCCGCACCGATCGCGGTGAGGTCCAGGCCCATCAGCGCTCCAGCACGAAGAGCCGTGTCGTCGTGTCGTAGTAGCGGTCGGTCGTGCCGGCGTCGGCCATGCCGAGGCGCAGCGCGACCCGTTGGGAGGCGTGGTTGTCCGGGTGGGTGACCGCGACGATCCGGGTCAGCGCGACGGCGTGCTCGAGGATGCGGGTGGCTGCCTCGGTGGCGATGCCCCGCCCCCAGGCGTCGGGGTGCAGGTGCCAGCCGATCTCGACGTCGGGGCTGCCGAGGGCGTGGTCGAGGTCGGTCGTGCGTGGGTCGGCGGACAGGGGCGTGCCGCTGATGGGGATCGGCTTGAGCAGGAGCGTCCCGACGAGCCGGTCCTCGAGGTCGATCGCCCAGATGCCCATGGGCTCGGGGAACTCCATCCTGCGGCGGGCGATGGACGACACGGCCTCGGCGGGGTCGGTCATCACCTGCCCGTCACCGATCCAGCGCTGCACCTCTTCGCGGGAGTGCATGTCGAAGAGGACCGGGGCGTCGTCCTCGCGGAAGGTCCGCAGGACGAGTCGGTCGGTGGTCAGGGTGGCGGGCACGTCGGCTCCTCTCAGTCGGGTCGCGGTCCGCGCTCGGACCGACGGACGGGACGGCGGGCGAGCTGCCGGACGAAGGCGCGGCGGGTCGGGCTGAGCCGCGTCACGCCGGAGCGAAGGGGGTGGGCCAGGCCGGCGCCGACGAGGACACCGAGCGCGATGGAGGCGACGATGACGAGCACCTCGACGGCCGCCAGGACTCCCGCGGTCGGCGACGACTCGAGCTGGGCGACGGAGACGAGCCCGAGCGAGCCGGGCACGAGCAGCCAGAAGCTCGGCAGGAAGGCGATGACGCGCGGCACCTGGGGGCGCACGAACTCGACGAGGGTCGCGGTGAGGCTCGCCGCGCAGGCGCCGAGGAAGGCTCCGACCCACGGGCCCTCGCTGGCCGCATTGCCAAGTGACTGCGCAGCGAAGGTCGCGAGGACGGTGACGAGCAGCGCCGGCACGAGCGAGGGCGGGACCGACTCGAGCAGCGAGATGCCGACGGCGATGACGAGCAGGCCGATGAGCGGCGCCCACCACCCGAGGGCCTCGGGCCGCTGCCCGTCGATGAGGGAGAGCGGCAGGCCGAGGACGGCCACTGCGGCGCCGACGCCGAGCGTGGCGAGCAGCATCTGGGTGCCGCCGTAGGCGAGGCGTCCGGTGCCGGCCATCATCGCGCCGGCCGACAGCTCGGTCAGGCCGGTGACGATGAGCGAGCCGGGCAGCAGCACCGCGATGGGCGGGACGAGGGTCCACAGGGGCGCGTCGACGAGACCGCGCTCGGCGAGGCCGAAGGCCGCGACCGACGAGGCGAAGGCGGCGAGGAAGGGCAGGAGGGGGCCGACGAGCAGGGTGCGGCCGCTCAGGACCATCAGGCCGGCGACCACCTGGCTGATGACGGCGGCGAAGAGGATGGACGGCCAGGCGGGAGCGAGGACGAGGGCGATGCCGATGGCGACGATGACGGTGCCCACGGGCAGGCCGTAGGCGGGGTAGCGGTGGGGCCGCTGACGCAGCACCGAGAGACGTTGCAGCGCCTCGGCGGCGGGCAGGGTCCCCGCGGTGAGGGCGGCGTGCACCGCGGTCACCTCGGCGAGCTGGTCGAGCCGGACCCCGCCGTCGACGGCTTCGAAGGTCGTGGCCTCACCGCTCGCGAGCGTCACCCACAGGCCGGTCGGTGAGGCGGCGACCTCGATGCCCTCGTGGCCGAGGGCGACGGCCGCCTCCCGGACGTCCTCCTCGACCTCGTGGACCGGCATCCCGCCGGCGAGCAGCCCCGAGCCGAGCCATGCGAGGAGGCGGCGGGTCTGCTCGGGGTCGGTCACGGGCGGCGGCACGTCGTCGATCCTCGCACCCGGCCGGTGTGGCACCTGGGGTGGACTCGTACACGTCGACGGCCTGACGACGGAACTCCTCGGATGTAGTTCTTCCTGGCCATGGTTCTCGAACCATCTCGCTTCCCCAGCACCAAGTGCTGGATTCAGCGTGTCCAAGAACCGGGGTCAGGCCCCCGGGTAGCAGCTGCGCCACGCCACGCCCGGCCGCAAAAACACTTCTCGGGCAATCCACCCTGCGATTCGTCTCATAAACGAGCACACCGCACTCCCAGGTCTCCCAGGGCGGCAAACATGCACGCCACCGGTGTCACTCACCCGTGGTTCCGTGGGTGGCAAGGAGACCGACCCCGAGGAGAGAGCACGATGCCGAACACCACCACGAACCTCATCCATCTCGTGATGAGAATGACCGGCTGGCCGCGCACGAGGGCCACGACGTGGCTGCGCAGCCACCCCAAGCTCGTCACCGAGGCAGCGGTGAAAGCGCAGCTGCAGAAGGAGAAGGCACCGCGCCCGCGCCCTCCAGCTGCCCGGACCTACCCCTGGGGGTACGTACCTCCAACCTTCGACGACGACCACGAGAACGACGACTACCAGCCGGGAGGCTAGGAAAGGGATGATGCGAGTGGCCGCAGCATCGCACCGTGCGTGGAAGAACTTCCCTCGTGACCCGTGACCCCGTGCCAGCGGCCCCACCGCCGACCCGACCCGGCGTACCACTGAAGGATCGGCCCGTGGGCGACCACGACCCGACCCCCCAGCATCACCCCCCAGCAGAGACGCCGACACTGCTACGTCACCCGCGATGACGGATCGGTCGTCGAAGGCCTCGTCCTTCAATGGGCCCAAGACCAGCGCGGGTGGGTCGCTCTCGTCGTCTACGTCGTGCCCAGCGACGGCAGCGACGTCACCATGCAAGAGTGGCTACCAGCAACCCGGTTACGACCGGCCTGACCACCGGGCTAGAGCCGACGGCCCGACACATCACGGCGCTCACCTTCACGCCCCCACCCGCGGTCCCGACCTCGCCGACGCCGTTCCTGTTGCCGGTGTCTGCTCGCCGCCTCGCTGAGCGCGCTCGTGACTTCCGACAGCGTCTGGCGGCGACGGGCGGAGGCTTGGCTCTCAGCCTCCAGTTGGACCTCGAGGAGATCTCCTAGGCCCTGGAGCTCCTCGCGAGGCGTCTCCACAGCCCCGGCTCCGGGACGTTGTGGATCCGTCGCCTGCTGGTGGCAGGAGCACGCGCACAGCGTCCAAGTGCACGCGCGGTGATCGGCCGGGCATCGAGACACCGCTCCTGACACATCCATCACGCTCCCCTCCGCCTGGTAGAGGCATCGGCGGCCACTCCCCGCAGGGGTGATCCGCCGATGCGCCCAGCCAACTCGTAGTGCTCCGAGGCTACTGGCTCTTGTCATCCTTCGGCGGGCTCACCCGCGGGGTGACCGAGCCGCGAACGAAGCTGCGGGGCATCCTCAACTCCGGCCGGCCGTGCTTGTCGCGATATGCAGGCGGACGCACCTGGCCACCCTGCGTCTGCGCCGGCGGGACCTTCTTCTCTGCGGCCATCACTGGTCCTCCTTCTCGTGGCTGGGGTCATGGTCGATCAGCTGCACGACGACACGCTCACAGCTGCTGCCATCGGGACGCTCGTAGGTCGCGGTGTGTGAGCCGGTCACCTGCCACGCAGTGCCCCGCGGGAGCAAGTGCGACGTGTCATCCACGCGGCGCGACCCACCCAGGTACATCCCTCGGCGGGTCTGGATCTCGAAGACGACCGTGCGTTGCGCATCGGTCTCCGGCTCGATCTCGTGCATCGTGTGCGCGCCACCGGTGTATCTGCCCGGGGAGATGCGCGTCCCGGGTGGCCGCGCGATCCGCTACCCGGCGGCGAGCTTGGTGACGATGCGCTGGACCGTCAGCCAGGTGCGGGTGGTGATGTCCTTGCCGTAGGTGCGGTCGAGCCAGCGCATGAAGTCCGGCGTCTTGCCCGGGTCGCCGTTGTCGATGACCGCGAGGAAGGCGCGCGCATCCGCGTCGAAGCCGACGACCCGCACGCGTGGGTCGGGGTCGTCGGGGAGCTCGCTCGGGAGCGGGGCGCCGTCCTTGAGGAAGGTCGCGACGAGGTAGGTCCCGCGGCCGTGCACCAGCCCGTCGAAGGGGTCGCGCTCGATGAGTGCCTCCAGCTCGCCGAGCTCGCGCACGATCGTTCCGCCGCCGATGCCGAGCTCGGCGACGAGTGCGGCCTGGATGGTGCGCTCGAGCCGTGGCACGTCGGTCTGCTCGGTGCGGAAGAGGATGTTGCCGCTCGCGAGGACCGACTCGACCCGCTCGTGGCCGAGGCCCTCGAGCACGGCGCGCAGCTGCGCATTGCTGTTGTTGGGCAGGGCGGGCGCGATCCCGCGCAGCAGGGCGACGTAGCGGTTCATGGCCGCAGGTGGGAGGCGCCGTTGAGGTCGAGGGTGGCGCCGGAGGCCCACACCGCCTCCTCGGAGGCGAGCCAGAGCACGGCGGAGGCGACCTCCTCCGGGCGTCCGACACGACCGAAGGGGGAGCCCGCCCGGATCTCGTCACCCGCCGGGGAGGCCAGCCGGTCGGCGACCCGCTCGGTCTCGACGAAGCCCGGCGCGACGGTCGCGACCGCGATGCCGTGCGGTGCGAGGGCGACCGCGAGCGAGGCGTCCATGGCGTGCAGCGCCGCCTTGGACGCGGCGTAGGCAGGGAACTCCGGCTCACCCTTGTGCACCCCGCGGGTGCCGATGGTGATGACTCGGCCCGGCAGGCCGAGCTCGATGAGTCGGGAGGTCATCGCGTGGGTCACCACGGCCGTGCCGAGCGTGTTGACGCGCAGGTACTGCTCCCAGCTGCGGTGCCAGGTGGTGGTGTCGGTCGTCGCGGGTGGGTGCGCCAGGTCGGGCCCGGTCGCGATGCCCGCGTTGTTGACGAGGACGGTGACCGGCTCGCCGAGGGCCTCCTCGGCAGCGGCCGGCAGGCTCGCGGCCTGCTCCGCGTCGCCGAGGTCGGCGACGACGAGGGCGTGGCCGGTGCCCGGCAGCGCGTCGCGAGTTGCGCCCCCTTCGTCCACCGCGGTGTGCACATGGACCGCGACGCGGTCACCCTGCTCGGCGAAGGCCCGAGCCACGGCTGCGCCGATGCCGCGCGCGGCTCCGGTGACGAGGACGGCCCGGCCGGTGGTCGAGGTCATGGAGCCAGTCTGCTCCCTCGCGATTGCCTCCGTGGGCTGCGGGTAGTGAGGACCCACCGAGCGAAGGGAGTGACCCGTGAGCGAGCAATCGGAGGACGGACAGGTCTCCGAGACCACCCACCTGCGTGCCGGCGCCGACGACGAGGGCCTGCAGCAGACCGAGGGGGTGCCGCCCGGCGAGGACGCGGCCCAGGAGGACCAGTCCTCGCAGGAGGCGCGGATCTCACCCGAGGAGGGCGACGTCGAGGAGTCAGTCGACCACAGCGTCGGCGAGGACACCGAGTGACCATCCCCCTGCCCCCGGCGCGAGGGCCGGTGAGCGAACTCGTGCTCGGCCTGCTGCGTGGTGAGTGCCCGGCACTGACGCCGTTGCCGGCCACCTCGGGCGTCGACGTGCTGACCGACGGCGACACCCAGCTGGCGCTGTGGCTCCTCCTCGAGTTACAGCACCGCGGGCTGCAGGGCGTGGACGACGACCTCGAGCGCGACCCGCAGGTCGTCGCCGTGCTGCGGACCCTGGAGGACGCGCACGTGGCGGCCCTGCGCGAGCTGACCCACGACCGGCTGGCCCTCGTCGACACGGGTGATGACCTCGCCGCCCAGATCGCGGAGCTCCTCGCGGGCGATGACGGTCCGTCACTCGCGGAGTTCCTCCGACGTCGCGCCGACGTCGGGCAGTTCCACGAGTTCCTGCGCCAGCGCAGCATCTACCACCTCGTCGAGTCGGACCCTCACGCCTTCGTCGTCCCGCGGATCGACGGTCGGGCCAAGGTCGCCCTCGCCGAGCTGCAGTACGACGAGATGGGGGCGGGGCGTCCGGAGGCGCTGCACTCGCGGCTCTTTGCCCAGGCGCTGCAGGCGTGCGGGATCGACGCCTCGCTCGGCGCCCACCTCGACGAGGCCCGGGGAACCACGCTGGCGGTCAACACGACGATGCTCGTCTTCGGTCTGCGTCGACGGTGGCGCGGTGCCGCGATGGGGCACCTCGCCGCCTTCGAGTCGACGAGCTCGCTGCCGTGCCGCCGGATCGCCGCCGGGGCGCGGCGGCTCGGCCTGCCCGAGGCGGTCGCCGCCTACTACGACGAGCACGTCGAGGCCGACGCCGTGCACGAGCAGCTCGCGGTGCGCGACATCTGCGTGCCCCTCGTCGACGACGAGCCGCACCTGCGGGGAGACGTCCTGCTCGGTGTCGCCGCCTGTCTCGAGCTCGACGCGCTGGCCGCCGGGGAGCAGCTGGCCCTGTGGTCGAGCCAGGTCCCGCAGGAGGTGCCCGCATGAGCCGGCCGACGAAGCCCGGCGTCAGCGTGGAGCTGTGCCCCGACGGGCCGCTCCTCGTCCGGGGTGGCGACGTCGTGCGCGACGCGGACGGCATCGAGCACGCCACGACGCGCCCCGTCGTTGCCGTGTGCACGTGCGGGATGAGCGGCCGCGCGCCGTGGTGCGACGGCACGCACAAGGTGGTGCCGACGCGGCCGGAGCAGCGCCGATGACGCCGCTGGACTTCGAGTTCGCGGGGCTGACCCTCACCACCGACGAGCGACTGCTCACGTCGCGCCCGTGGACACAGGCCCAGTCCGACTGGGCGGCCGAGCTGCTCGACGACATGCCCGACGGGCCGGTGCTGGAGCTGTGCGCCGGTGCCGGTCACATCGGGCTCGCAGCGGTCCACGGCAGCGACCGGCGCCTCGTGGCGGTCGACCGTGAGGAGGTCGCCGTCGACCGGATCCGGGCCAACGCCGATCGGCTCGGTCGCACCGACCTCGTCGAGACCCGCTGCCGGCCGCTGGGCGACGCGCTCGCGGCGGACGAGGTCTTCGCCCTCGTCATCGCGGACCCGCCCTGGGTGCCGCACGCGTCGATCGGCGACCACCCCCAGGACCCGCCCGGCGCCATCGACGGCGGCCCCGACGGGCTCGACATCGCCCGCGAGTGCCTCGAGGTCATCGCCGCCCACCTGCACGACGAGGGTGCGGCCCTCCTCCAGCTGGGGACCGCGGCCCAGGCCACCGACGTCGGCCTGCCGGACGGCCTCGTGGTCACCGAGGTGCGCGAGTACCCCCGCGGGGTGGTGGTGTGCCTGCGTCGCCCCGGCCCGCCGGCAGGATCATCGCGATGACGTCGGGCGCGTCCGCCGACAGCCACGACGGGCGCGTGCTGCCGACCTCGATCCAGCCCGCGCGGCGGTAGACCTCGACCGCCGCCCCGGTGGGCACGACGTCGAGGCATGGCGCCAGACCGCGGTCGGCGAGGTCCGCGAGGGCCGTGCGCAGCAGGGCCGAGCCGACGCCGGTCCCACGCACGTGCGACGCGGTGAAGTACACCCCGACCTCCCCGAGCCGCTCGGCCGGCAGACCGTGCCCGGCGCTCCACAGTCGCGCCAGCTCGGGCTCTCGGCCATCGGCGCTGACCGGCAGCACGGCGATGTGCCCCACGGGCTGGCCGTCGACCTCCGCGGTCCACGCGGCCAGGCTGCCCGAGCGGGCGATGAACTCCTCGGCCGGCATCGGCAGCGGCTCGCGGTGGGGGTAGCCGGACGCGGACTGCTGCTCGACGAGGGCGCGGCCGAGCGCCGTCAGGTCGTCGTCGCGTCGGGGGCGGATCGTGAGGGTCACGGCCTCATCATGCCGTTCTGCGCCGACAGGGCCTGACCCCCGGGCGCGCATCTGCCCGGGCGGCTGCGCGCCCGGGCAGAGCGCGCGGCTGGCCGACGGGTGAGACTGGGAGCATGACCGAGATCCCGTGGGTCCAGATCTTCCTCGACGTGCCGCGTGCGACGTGGCAGGAGTCGCTCGAGTTCTGGCCGGCTGCGACCGGGTGGAGCGCTTCGCCGACCCGTGGCGAGGCCGGGCAGTTCGCCACCCTGCAGCCGGCCCACGGCCGGGGGTGGGTCAAGCTGCAGGCGGTCGACGGTCCGCCCCGGGTGCACGTCGACCTCGACGCACCCGATCGCGCTGCGGCACAACGTCGTTCGAGCAGCCTCGGGGCCGTCCACGAGTGGACGTACGAGGGGGTGCCGGTGATGCGTTCGCCCGGTGGGTTGCTCTTCTGCCACACGGTCGAGCCGGCCGGCGTGCTCGACCGGAGTGACCCCCTTCGCGTCCTCGACCAGGTCTGCATCGACATCCCGGCTGACCGGTGGGAGGGCGAGGTCGCCTTCTGGCGGGATCTCACCGACCGGGACCTGACGAAGGGAGGCGAGCCCGAGTTCTCCTTCCTCGGCGCCGAGGGCGCCGTCCGCATCCTGCTGCAGCGTCTGGAGGAGTCGTCCGGTCCGGTCCGCGCGCACGTCGACTTCGCGGTCGCCGACCGTGAGCACGAGGCCGACCGTCACCTCGCGCTGGGTGCGAAGCTCGTTGCGGCACAACGGTGGTGGACGGTGCTGGAGGCGCCCGACGGTCAGGTCTACTGCTTGACCGACCGTGACCCGGTGACGGGAGGGGTGCGCCGCAAGGCATAGCCCGCGGTGGCGAGCAGGGTCATCGGGCCGAAGAGCAGCATCGGCGCGTAGGCGATGACCATGAGGGCCAGGGCGCCGTCGTGCACCGAGCCCTCGTCAGGTCGCTGTCCCCGGAGCAGCCCGAGGACCATCGAGATGGTGAAGAGCCAGGTCATGACGATCCCGCCGAGGGTGCCGAGCGCGACCGGGACCCAGCGGTTGATGTCGACGCCGGCGAAGCGCTCACCCCAGGGGCGCACGAGACCGACGACGAGGACCGCGGCGAGGACCTGGGTGATCGACAGGGCGAGGACGTAGCCCCCTTCGCCCTCGTGCAGGCGGCGCAGCGCCTCGGTGCCGGGCAGCACCCCGGCGATCATCAGCAGTCGCCAGACCGCCGACGGGAGCGCGGCGGCGAGCGTGCCCCAGGCGGCGATGACCGCCCAGTCCTGGGGCGGGCGCTCGGCCCAACGGGTCGGTGACGGGATGCGCGTCGTCATGTCTCCCAGCGTGGTCGCAGGCGATCGCCGGGACCATCCGGCGAGCCCCCGCCGCCGGCCTGCGGCCCGCCGGACAGCGGCCGTGGGGCACGATGGCGGCGGAGCCGACGAGAGGACGACGATGACCACCGCGATCCAGGACACCTACCCCGACGACGTCGCGCACTGCTACGGCTGCGGGCGGGAGAACCCGGCGGGCCACCAGCTCAAGACCTACTGGGACGGGGAGGGGACGGTCGCCAGCTTCACCCCGCGGGCCGAGCACATGGCCATGCCCGGCTACGTCTACGGCGGGCTCATCGCCTCGCTCGTCGACTGCCACGGCACCGGCAGCGCCGCTGCGGCCGGGTACCGCGCGCAGGACCGCGAGCCGGGCAGCGAGCCGCCGCTGCGGTACGTCACCGCGTCGCTCCAGGTGGACTACGTCGCGCCGACGCCGATGGGTGTGGAGTTGACCCTGCGCGGCACGATCGAAGAGGTCGGCGAGCACAAGGTCGTCGTCTCGGAGACGGTGCACGCCGGCGAGACCCTCGTCGCGCGCGGCAGGGTCGTCGCGGTCCTCATGCCGGCCGGGATGGCCCGGGGCTGAGCAGGACGAAGGGGGTCTGCGTCCCGTCGGTCCGGGGCACGGACCACGTACCGCTCAGTCGATGAGCCCCGCTGCCCGGGCGGGTTCGGCGTAGGCCGCGGCAAGCGTCGCGACGGTCTCGTGCGCGTTGAGCCCGCTCGGGTTGGGCACGACCCACAGGCGCGCGCCCTCGAAGGGCTCCGGGTGCTCGCCCACCCGCGCCCGACGCTCACCGAAGGCGCTGCGGTAGGCGGTGATCCCGGCGACCGCGATGACCGCGGGTCCGGCGACGCGCACCGTCGCGCGCAGCCGGTCGCCACCCTCACGCAGCTCTGTGGCCGTCAGCTCGTCGGCGCGGGCGGTGGCCCGGCGCACGAGGTTGGTGATGCCGATGCCGCGTCCCCGCAGGTGCTCCCGGTCCTCATCGGTCATGCCCGCTGACGGGTCGACCGAGCGCGTGATGACCCCGGCGCGCAGCAGCGCGGGGTAGAAGCGGTTGCCCGGGTGGGCGAAGTGCGTCTGCGTCGCCGCGGTCCACAGGCCCGGGTTGATCCCCACGAAGAGGAGCCGGACATCCTGCCCGGGGCCGGGCAGGAGGTCCGGAACCTCCGCGTCGCGGAACGACTCGAGCTCCGCGCGGGTGAAGCCCGCCATCTGGTCAGGCCCGGGTCGCCGAGTACCCCGCCTCGGTGACGGCGGCGAGGACCGCGGCGTCGTCGACGTCGCCGGTGACGGCGAGGGTGCCGGTCTCGTGGCTGACCTGCACGTCCTGGACGCCGGCGACCTCGGAGACCTCCTCGCGGACGGACATCTCGCAGTGGCCGCAGGTCATGCCGGTCACCTGGTACTGGGTCGTGCTCATGGTTGCTCCTCCTGCGTGCGGCTCACCCGTGTGGTGAGTCTTGGGGTCGACAGGACCAACCATATACCCCTCTGGGGTATTCCGGACAGGGCGGGTTCAGGCTCGCTCGCGTCGACGGCGGGCCGCCAGGAGCCCGCCGGTGGCCAGCGCCGCGCCTCCGGCCCCGAGGGCCGCGGTCTGCGTGCCGGAGGCTCCGCCTGCGGCGGCTCCGGTCGCGCCGTCGGCGACCGCGTCGCCGAAACCGCCTGCTGTTCCCGCCCGGTCGTAGGCGCTGCCGGGCAGCTTGTCTGCGTACCGCTCGTGGACGACCTGCTGGTACTCCTCGAGCGTCATGCCCGCGCCGACCACGTCGCGCGCGGAGGCGTTGAGCGGGCGCACGCGACCGTCGTGGACCGCGTACCACGCGCCGACCTGCGGCTCGCTGAGCAGCGAACCGGCGCCCGCCTTGCGCTCCATCCGGGCCTCGAGGTCGCCGGCGGCGGCGTTGACCGCCCGCCAGTTGCCCCCCTTCGCCCTGGCGGTCCACACCGAGACCAGCTGGTCGTCGACGCGGGCGGTCGTGGCGACGTAGCCGAGCTCGCCCACCGGACCGGTGCCCTCGGCGACGAAGTCGCGGGCGAGCACGTGCACCTCGGTGGTGCTCCCGGCGACGACGCGGGCGGTGGGCGCACGGTGGGGCTGCCCCTTCGTTGAGGCTTGGCCCTGCTGCAGGGTCGCGACGCGACGGGCGAGGTCGAGGCCCTGCCCCGAGGACGCCGCCTTGCTCGCGGCGGCACGATCGGCAGCGCGAAGGGGGCTGGGCTCGGCGCCATCGGCGGCGTGCGCCGCGGTGGTGGTCAGGCACAGCAGTGCGGTGGCGACGCCGCCGGCCCGGGCGAGGCGAATGAGTGCGGTCATCGTCAGGCTCCGATCCCGTAGAGCGAGTGCGTCCAGGAGAAGTTCCAGTTGTCCAGGTAATAGGAGTACGAGCCGACGTTGAGGCGCTGGCTGCTCGGCCACGGGTCGTACCACTCGATGGTCCGGTCGCTGGCGCGGTAGCCGCTGATGACCATCATGTGACCGCCGCCGGAGCTCCACTGAATGCGCGTGAGGATCGGGCGGTCGTTGCTGATCTCGGTGCCGATCCCTGCGTAGCTCAGACGCCCGTTGATGTAGGAGCCGGGGCGGATGCCCAGGGCCGAGAGGGCGCGCTGGTCGTTGGCCAGGGTGGCCTGGGAGTTGGGGCACCAGGTGTTGGTCGAGCGACCGAAGGCGAGGTTGCAGAACGTGTTCTGGCTGATCGAGCGGCCCTTGTACGCCGCGATGGTTCCGCCGGTGGCGGCCCAGCACCAGTTGCTCTGCTCCTGCGCCTGGGGCTGGATCGGCACGGCGACCGCGCCGTCGTCGTAATGGATCGGGCCGCTCGACAGGGCGGTCGTCGTCGTGGCCGTGAGCGTCGTGGTCGCGGCGTCGGCAGGGGCGGTGAGCACCGTCCCGGTGAGCATGATCGCGGCTGCGCTGACCGTCACGAGCGACGTCGTCAGGCGGGGACTGAGAGCAAGCACCATTCCTCCTCGACGGGCGGGGTGAAGCGAGTGACGCAACACTAGGGACGCCCCACCACCCCGGCAGCGCGAGCGCGACGGCCGTGGAGGGTGTGAAATCCCTTCACGGCGCCGACGCCGGAACCCGCGCGCCGGAAGGTGCGTGCGGGCGTGAACTTTCACGCCACGACAAGGAGATGGGATGGACGCCACGGACCCACGACATGCCTTCGGCGAGGCGCTGCGCGTCGCGGTCGCCAACCGGGGGCTCTCCCTCGCCCGCGTGCAGGCGCACCTGGGGGCGGCCGGTCACCCGGTGGCCCTGAGCACGCTCAGCCAGTGGCAGCACGGGCGCCGGGTGCCGGCGTCACCGCGGTCCTACGCAGTGGTCGAGGAGCTCGAGCGGGTGCTGCGGGTGACGCCGGGCGTGCTGTGGGGGCTCGTCGAGCCGGGCGCGGCGGGCAGCGGCGCGGCGGCGGTCGTCTCGTACGACGCGGCCTTCGGTCGGCTCGTCGAGCAGCTCGGGGCCACCCATCGGCGCTCGCTCGTGACGCTCGGTGCCCACGACCGGCTGCGGGTGGACGGGCAGGGGGCGATGGTCCAGCGGCGCACGACGATGACGATGCGGGTGGAGGCGGCGACTGATCGATACGTCGTGGCGCACGGCGTGGAGACCGGGGGCGACGTCGACCTGGTGACGGCGAGCGTGCTCGGGGGCTGTCGTCTGGGTCGGGTGCTGCGCGACCGGGAGGCCGAGGTCGTGGCGGTGGAGGTCCGCTTCGACCGGTGGCTGTCCGCGGGGGACACCGTCGTCTTCGACGTGCAGTTCGACGACGCCAACTCCGTTGTGTCCGAAGGGTATTACCGCTGGTCCTCGCAGGAGACCACACTGCTCGTCACTGAGGCCTCCTTCGACCGGAGCCACCTGCCGACGCACGTCACGGCCTTCCATCGGGCGCACCTGGACGGGCCCGACCTGCGCGCCCACGAGCTGGTCCTCGAGCACGGCGACCGCGTGCACCAGGCGTGCAACGCGGCCGCGCCCGGCCTCCACGGCATCCGCTGGGACTGGCCCGCCTGACCCCGCCCCGCCCAGACCGCGCATCTCCCCGGGGAAATGCGCGTTCGGGGGTGTCAGCCGAGGCGGGCGAGGTGCCGCTCGGCCCGAGCGAGTGCCGCCTCCTGGACCCTCGCCTCGTGGGCGAAGAGCACACCGTGACCGAACGTGTCCCTGCCCTTGTCGCGAGCCCGGTCCGCCGCCCGCAGCAGCAGCTCCTGCAGGATCACCGAGTCGCGGTGGTCGCCGAGCGCGCGCTGCAGCTTGTGCGCGCGGCGCACCGCGACGGCCACGTCCTGACCGAGGTCGAGACCGGTCTCCTCCCGCACGCCCTCCGCGGCCAGACGCAACCTCTTGGCCTCCCTGCGCAGCTCGTGCAGCTGCACATTGCGTTCGCGGGGCGATGAGGTGGCGGTCGCCCCCTTCGCCATCGTCACGATCTCGTCCACCCGACGCAGGACGAAGGGGGACAGAGCCGCCGCGGCGTCCTCCCGTTGGTCATCGGTCAGGTCGTCGGCGAGGTCGACCGAGTCCAGCCGGGAGACGTACGCGAGATCGCCCCGGTGCTCCGAGGTGTCCAGGGCATCCGCCAGTTCGGCCTGTGCGGTCGCGTACTCCTTGTCCGCCAGGCGGGTCAGCCGCCGTGCGGTCTTGCCCGGCAGGGCGGCGGTGAGGTCGACCGGGAGCTCGTCGAGGCGCGCGGCGACCAGCTCGCACAGCACCTCCGCGTCGCGGGCGGGGGAGAGGCGCCGACCGAGACGCCGCAGGGTGCGGTTGATCTCCCGGGCCTGGTCCGTCGCGAGGCAGGGGCCGAAGACCTGCACGACGGAGCGCAGGGTTCGTGCCGACACGCGCATCTGGTGGACCGCGTCGTCGGCGTCGTCACGGACGGCGCGGTCCCATGACTCGACCTGCTGCGCGTGGGTGCGCACCGTGTCGTTCAGGACGGAGGCGAGGTCCTGCGCCATGGACCAACGGTAGTCGCAGTCCGGCGAGTCCCACGAGCGGGCGACAAGAGTGGCTCCGAGGAGGACGCTGGTCGGTATGGACCAGCTCATCGACTTCTCCGGATCGACCCAGCGGATGTCCGCGCTCGTCGCGGGCACGGCCGAGGACCAGCTCGGCGCACCGACCCCGAGCGGGTTGACGGTGTCGCAGCTGCTCGGCCACGTCCACGACCTCGCGGTCGCCTTCCGCGACGCGGCGACGAAGGGGGAGTCCCTCCCTTCGTCCTCCGCCCCGGACCCCGCCGCGTCCTCGCTGCCCGATGACTGGCCGGCGGTGATCCCCCGTCGGCTCGACGAGCTGGCCCAGGCCTGGCGGAATCCGGCGGCGTGGGAGGGGATGACCCGTGCCGGCGGGCTCGACATGCCCGGTGACGTCGCGGCCGCCGTCGCCCTCGACGAGCTCGTCGTCCACGGCTGGGACCTCGCGGTCGCGACTGGGCAGGCTTACGAGCCGGACCAGGCGGCACTGGACGCGGCCGAGGAGTTCTGTGCGTCGATCCCGGACGAGCCGGAGGCGCGCCAGGGGCTCTTCGGGCCGAGGGTGCCTGTCGCAGAAGGGGCTTCGCAGCTCGACCGGGTCATCGGGCTGTCCGGGCGCGACCCTGGATGGTCCCCTGCGTGAGTCACGTGGTCAGCCGGCGAGCCGCCGAGTGATGGCGTAGGTCGCGCCGCACGCCACGAGCGCGGCGGCGACGAGCAGCGGAGCCCGCATCGCCGGCAGGTGACCGTGGGCGCGCTCGGCGCGCACGGCTCGCGTCGACTGGCTGGACAGCAGCGCGGCGGTGCTCTGCGCCGACAGGGCCGATCCGAGGCTCTGCCAGGACAACGCCGAGCCGAGTGACATCGACGAGCCGACCGACAGCACGGAGCCGAAGGAGCCGACGCTCCCGATCGACAGGGCCGAGCCGACACTGCCGATCGAGAGCACCGACCCCTCGGAGGCGATCGACAGGACCGAGTTGCGCGACGCGATGGACAGGTGGCTCGTCATGGGGTCCATCCTGCCGGGGCCTCGGGGCCCGGTGCACCTGCGGCGCCTGCAGGTTCCCGTCTCGCGGCAGCGGCCGCCTGACCTCTATGCCAGTCCGTTGGCGTCGAGCCATCGGACGATCGCGTGCACATCGTGGTCGCTGACGGCGTGGCCGGTCGGGAGTGTCGAGTGCGTGACGTGTGCACCGGCACGGGTGAGGACCTGGGCCTGGCGGTGACCGTCCGCATTGGACCGGCGTGTGTCGCCAGCGGCATCGAGCACGAGGATCGGCATGGCGTCCATGGTGGGCAGCGACGCGTCGACGAACGGTGCGAGGGGCCGAAGGAGCACCGCCGCCTCGAAGAGCTCCGGGGTGTGGGCCAGGAGGGCCGCCGCCATGATGGCGCCGTTGGAGAAGCCCAGGAGAATCGGTGGCCGGTCGAGACCATGATCGGCCAACGCGCTGTCGAGCAGGCGAGCGAGGGGCACGACGCGGCGGAGCAGGTCGTCCTCGTCGATCGTCCGGTCGGGACGTCGGTGGAAGTGAGCGAATCCGCCCTCCATCGCCACGCTGCCGCGGGGCGCGATCTTCGCCGCTGACGGCGAGACCCTCGCGGCCAAGGGCAGCAAATCGGTCTCATGCCCGCCCGATCCGTGGAGGAGCACCCAGGGGCGCTCGCCCCGGTCTCCACGCGGCGGCACCCAGCAGATGACGGGCGCGACGTCGGCGGACATGCGTCGAGGGTGCCACGACGTCCTCACCGAGAGGGTCGGAGAAGCATTGCGCGGCCCTGGGAATGAACCACCTTCGCCCGTAGTTGAGCCAAGAGAACTCAACTTTTGGGTCCCGGATTTGCGCAAGCCAGACGGGGTGCCTAGGTTGAGCAGCAGCAACTCAACTTCGGTCGGGGAACCCCTCGGCCACCCGATACAAAGGAGCGCCTCATGGCCCGTGCCGTTGGCATCGACCTCGGAACCACCAACTCTGCTGTCGCCGTCCTCGAGGGTGGCGAGCCCACGATCATCGCGAACGCCGAGGGTGGTCGCACCACCCCGTCCGTCGTCGCCTTTTCCAAGGGCGGCGAGGTCCTCGTCGGCGACATCGCCAAGCGTCAGGCGGTGACCAACGCCGACCGCACCATCCGCTCGGTCAAGCGCCACATGGGCACCGACTGGACGACCGACGACATCGACGGCAAGAAGTACACCGCCCAGGAGATCAGCGCCCGTACGCTGCAGAAGCTCAAGCGCGACGCCGAGTCCTACCTCGGTGAGGACGTCACCGACGCGGTCATCACCGTCCCCGCCTACTTCGACGACGCCGAGCGCCAGGCCACCAAGGAGGCCGGCGAGATCGCGGGCCTCAACGTCCTGCGCATCGTCAACGAGCCGACGGCGGCCGCCCTGGCCTACGGCCTCGACAAGGGCAAGGAGGACGAGCTCATCCTCGTCTTCGACCTCGGTGGTGGCACCTTCGACGTCTCCCTGCTCGAGGTCGGCAAGGACCCCGAGGACGGCTTCTCCACCATCCAGGTCAGCGCGACCTCCGGTGACAACCAGCTCGGTGGCGACGACTGGGACGAGCGCATCGTCGATCACCTCCTGACCCAGGTGAAGAACAACACCGGCGTCGACCTCTCCGGCGACAAGATCGCCATGCAGCGTCTGCGTGACGCGGCGGAGCAGGCGAAGAAGGAGCTCTCCTCCTCGTCGACCACGTCGATCAACCTGCAGTACCTGTCCATGGGCGAGAACGGCCCCATCCACCTCGACGAGTCGCTCTCCCGCGCGAACTTCGAGCAGATGACCAAGGACCTGCTCGACCGGACCAAGACCCCCTTCGAGAACGTCATCAAGGACGCGGGCGTCCAGCTCTCCGACATCGACCACGTGGTCCTCGTCGGTGGCTCCACCCGCATGCCGGCCGTTAGCTCGCTCGTCAAGGAGCTCACCGGCGGCAAGGAGCCCAACAAGGGCGTCAACCCGGACGAGGTCGTCGCGCTCGGCGCGGCCCTGCAGGCCGGTGTCCTCAAGGGCGAGCGCAAGGACGTCCTGCTCATCGACGTCACGCCGCTCTCCCTCGGCATCGAGACCAAGGGTGGCCTCTTCACCAAGCTCATCGAGCGCAACACCGCCATCCCGACGAAGCGCTCCGAGGTCTTCTCCACCGCCGAGGACAACCAGCCCTCCGTGCTGATCCAGGTCTTCCAGGGTGAGCGCGAGATCGCGCAGCAGAACAAGAACCTCGGCACCTTCGAGCTCTCCGGCATCGCGCCGGCGCCGCGCGGCGTGCCGCAGATCGAGGTCACCTTCGACATCGACGCCAACGGCATCGTCCACGTCACCGCCAAGGACCGTGGCACCGGCCAGGAGCAGAAGATCACCATCTCCGGCGGCTCCGCGCTGTCGAAGGAGGAGATCGAGCGCATGGTCAAGGAGGCCGAGGCGCACGCCGACGAGGACAAGAAGCGTCGCGAGGAGACCGAGGCCCGCAACAACGGCGAGAACCTCGTCTACTCCACCGAGAAGTTCCTCTCCGAGTCCGGCGACAAGCTGACCGACGAGCAGCGCAAGCCCGTCGACGACGCGCTCGCCGACCTCAAGGAGGCGCTCAAGCCCGAGTCCGAGGCCAGCGTCGAGGACATCACCAAGAAGGTCGACACCCTCAACGAGGAGTCGCAGAAGATGGGCGCCGCCCTCTACGCGGCCTCCGCGGAGCAGGGCGAGGGCGCGGCCCCCGGCGGCGACGCCGGCGCCGAGCAGCCCGCCCCCGAGGGTGACGACGACATCGTCGACGCCGAGGTCGTCGACGACGACGAGGAGAAGAAGTGACCGACCCCAACCAGCCGATCGACCCCGACGTGAGTGCGCAGTCCGCTGGCGCGACGTCGGGTGCCGAGGAGCAGGTCGTCGAGGCCGAGGTGGTCGACGAGGCCGCAGCCGACGCTGCGCCCGAGTCGGCCACCCCGGCGGACGGGGCCACCGGCGCCGACGGGGCCACCCCGGCCCCGGGCGAAGGGGAGGCCGCCGGCGACGCCGAGGCACACCCCGACACGGCCCGCGCCGACCAGCTCCAGGACGACTACCTGCGCCTGCAGGCCGAGTACGTCAACTACAAGCGGCGCGTCGACCGGGACCTCCCGGTGCACAAGGAGCGCGCAGTCCACGACCTGCTCGAGTCGCTCCTGCCGGTCCTCGACGAGATCCACCTCGCCGAGCAGCACGGCGACCTGCCGGAGGGCAGCCCCTTCCGGGCGATCGCCGACAAGCTCGAGCAGGTCCTCACCAAGCAGGGCCTGGAGCGCGTGGGCGTCAAGGGCGAGGCCTTCGACCCCAACGTGCACGAGGCCCTCATGCACGGCGCGTGGGATGCCTCCGACCCGGAGCTGCCGAGCGACGCGACGGCCACGACGGTCGTCACCGTGCTCCAGCCCGGCTACCGCGCCGGCGAGCGCGTTCTGCGCGCCGCCCGCGTCGCGGTCGCCGACCCGCAGTAACCCCACTACCCGAGAGGAGGAGACATGGCCAGTCAGGACTGGTTGGACAAGGACTTCTACGCGGTCCTGGGCGTCGCCAAGGACGCTGATACCGCGGAGATCAAGAAGGCCTACCGCAAGCTCGCCAAGCAGTACCACCCCGACCGCAACGTCGGGGACGACGCCGCCGAGCAGAAGTTCAAGGACGTCGGTGAGGCGCACGCCGTGCTCTCCGACCCCGAGCAGCGTCGTGAGTACGACGCCATCCGCTCGATGACCGGCGGCGGTGCACGCTTCACCGCCGGCGGTCCGGGCGGGGGCGCGGGCTTCGAGGACATCTTCTCCGCCTTCGGCGGAGGTGGGGGTGGCTCCCGGATGCGCTACAGCACCGGCGGCGGCTCTCCCTTCGCCGGGGGTGGGGCGGGTGAGCCCGACCTCGAGGACATCCTGTCGATGTTCGGCGGTGGCGCCGGGGCCGGCTTCGGCGGGCAGGGTGCGGGCTTCCGCGCCCCGGGGGGCCCGGTCAAGGGCCAGGACCTCACCGCCCGCACCGAGCTGTCCTTCCGCGACGCCGTCGAAGGGCGGACGATCTCGCTGAGCGTCAACGGCGAAAAGGTCAACGCCAAGATCCCTGCCGGCGTCAAGGACGGGCAAAAGATCCGCCTGCGCGGCAAGGGCGCTCACGGCGACCAAGGCGGGCCCCGCGGTGACCTCATCCTCACCGTGTCGGTCGGCAAGCACCCGGTCTACGGCCGCGACGGCAACAACCTCACCCTCGACCTGCCGGTGACCTTCGCCGAGGCTGCCCTCGGTGCCACGGTCGCCGTGCCGACCCTCGACGGGTCGCAGGTCAAGGTGCGCGTAGCGCCGGGCACCCCGAGTGGCCGCGTGCTGCGGCTCAAGGGCCGCGGCATCGCGACGAAGGGGGCGACCGGCGACCTGCTCGCCAAGGTCCAGATCATCGTGCCGACCGAGCTCAGCCGGGCCGAGCGCGAGGCCGTCGAGGTCCTGCGCGATGCCCGCACCGACGACCCGCGTGCCGCGTTGGTCGCCGCCGCGAGCGCCTGAGCGCGACACTGATGGCGAGCCGGTGGCGACGGAGATGACGAAGGCGCCGTCTTGAGGCGCGACGAAGGAGCCTCGAAAGGGAGGTGGGCCCGATGACCCGGATCTCAGGACTGAGCGGTGACGACCGCACGCCTGTCTTCGTCATCTCCGTGGCCGCCGAGCTCGCCGGCATGCACGCGCAGACCCTGCGGCAGTACGACCGCATCGGTCTCGTCACCCCCTCACGCACCCGAGGGGGCGGCCGGCGCTACAGCGCCGCCGACGTCACCCGGCTGCGCGAGGTGCAGCGCCTCTCCCAGGAGGAGGGGGTCTCGCTCGGGGCGATCCAGCGGATCTTCGACCTCGAGCACCAGGTCGAGGCCCTGCGCGCCCGGGTCGCCGAGCTCGACGACGAGCTGGACGCCGCGCGTGAGGAGCTCGGCCGCGGGCGGCGCTTCTTCGCCGTCGGCTCGCAGGGCGAGATCGTCGCGCTGCGCCACGGCCAGCGCCCCGACCGCAGCGGCGAGCAGGCGCTCGTCGTGTGGCAGCCGCGCTGATCCCCCTTCGTCCGACGTCTCCACGGTGGAGGTAGCAACGGCCCTCCCAAGAGGCTGTTCATACCTCGATCCGGGTGGCTGGGGGATGCGGAGCGGGCTCAGACCCGCTCGAGCACCTCGCCCCAGGCGCGCAGGCGTCGCTCGACCGCGGCCTGCTCCGCGGCCAGGCGCTTCATGCCGTCCCGGGGATGGATCGGCTCGGGCCACTTGGGGCGGGTGGTGTCCCCTTCGTACTCGCCGCGCATGCGCCGCCGCACGAGCGGGACGACCTCGTCGCGGACGAACTCCGCCTCGTTGCGCAGCGCGTGGCGCCAGCCGGGGGCGTCCGGGGGCATGAGGTCGCTCAGCTTGAGCGTGTGCGGTACCTCGAGCGTCTCGGCGACGACGGCGGCCATCCGCTTGTGCCCCGGACGCGACATGTGGATGCGGTCGAGCGCCCACAGCCCCTTGGCGTCGAACTCGCGCATCGCGTCGTGGTCGATGAGGGTCACGTCGTGGCTCGCCGCGAGGTCGCGGATCGCGTCGTTGAACGCGCCGACCCGACGCGCCAGCGGCTTGAGCAGGCCGGTCGCGCGGGGCACGAAGGTCGTGAAGACGATGACGTGCGCGCCCGAGTCGACGAGTCTCAGGAGGGCCTGCTCGTAGCGCTCGGCGATGCCGTCGACGTCCGCGCGCAGGGCGAGCAGGTCGTTGCCACCGGCGCTGAAGGAGATGTGCGTCGGACCCAGCGCCAGTGCGGGCTCGAGCTGGTCGCTGACGACCTGGTCGAGGAACTTGCTGCGGATCGCGAAGTTCGCGTAGCGCCACGTCGGGTCGGCGCGCCCCAGTTGTCGGGCGAAGCGGTCCGCCCAGCCGCGAACCTGGTTGGGGTAGTGCAGGTTCGGGTCGCCCACGCCCTCGGTGAAGGAGTCGCCGACGGCGACGAAGAGCCCGCTCATGTCGAGCACATGCTCGCCGGGGGACACGGCACGATCAAGGGGGCGTGGGCCCCCTTCGCCAAGTCGCCGCCGGGAGTTCACCCGCAGGACGAAGGGGGGAGGTCCGGTCCGGTCCCCCACGGGTCAGCGAGGAGCGCTTCCGATGGACAACGGATGCGCGGTCCACCACCCTCGAGGCGAGGCCTGCCGCGGAATGTCGTGGCGCAAGGCCTCAGGTATGCCAGGTGCGTGGTGAAGGAGTCCTCGTGAGGAAGGCCGTGAACCTCTACCGGTCGACGGAGGGGATCGCCGTGGAGTCCACCTCGATGCTCGCCGGGGGCGGCCGAGTGGCGGACGGCTGGACGCAGGTCGTCGGGAGCGACGAGGCGACAGCCGAGCGGGTGGGTGAAGCCGTGCTCGCCGGGATCGAGCGCTCCGGCGCCATCGGGGTGGAGGCTCTGCCGCCTCTCGGCGGGACGGAGGCGACGCCGGGGTCGCGGGCTCTTGGCTTCGAGACGGAGAACGCCATGCTGGCCGCAGGCGTCGCGTCCGTGGCCGTCGGACTGAAGGGCTCCCGCTGGAAGGTCACCCCGATGCGCAATGAGGGAGCGGGTCGCGGCTTCGCCAGTCACCCTGATGCATCTCCCGTGAGCCACGACGGTGAGTGGTCGGCGGCCGACCTCGGTGCCGCTGCCCTGTCCGCGCTCGACTCCGCTGCCGGCTCCTGACCCGTGTGGGGCGTGGCGGCTGTCGGAGGGCACTGGCAGGCTGGGGCCATGCCGCTGCCTCGTGACGCCGCCTCCGTCTTCGACCGCAAGAACACCCCGCTGATGCGACTGGTCGATGCCACCGACCCGCAGGCGCTCGAGGGGGCGAGCCCGTGCGAGGGCTGGTCCGGCCTCGACGTCCTCCAGCACCTCATCGACACCCAGCGGGACTTCCTGCTCAAGGCGGGCGCCGACCTGCCGGACCCGGCGCCGACGATCGCTGCGCTCGGCCCGGCGACGGCGTGGCGCACCCACGCGGAGGCCGTGGCCCGGCAGCTCGCCGACGACACCTTCGGCGAGCGGCCCTACGAGACCCCCTTCGGCACGACGACCGTGGGGGACGCCTTCGACCAGTTCTACGGCTTCGACCTGATCGTCCACCGCTGGGACGTCGGTCGGGCGGCAGGTGTGCCGGTCGAGTTCTCGCAGACCGAGCTCGACCAGGTCGAGGCGGCGATCGAGGGCTTCGGCGACGGGATCCGTGGCGAGGGCGTCTGCGGCCCCGCGGTCGAGGTCGGCCCGGACGCCTCCCGCCAGGACCGGGCCCTGGCCCTCACCGGCCGCGACCCCCGCTGACCCGCTCGGCCGCACCACGCCCACCCGGCCCAACCACCCACTGACCGCGCATTTCCCCGGGGAAATGCACAGTCTCGATGTCAAGAGACTGCATTGCCGTGGGGCAATGCGACGTCCCGGGCCCAAGAACGCGCATTTCCCCGGGGAAATGCGCGTCCACCCCGGCCAGCAACTCGTAGGGGAGCGTCCCGAGCTCGAAGCGCTCCGGGACCGCATCCGTCGACGGCAGCAACTTGTCCGGGTGCAGGGTCTCCAGCAGCGCGGGATCGGCGGCCAGCGCCGCGCAGTGCGGGCCGAAGAACTTGTACGGCGAGCACACGAAGAAGTCCGCACCGAGCGCGGTGACGTCGATGTGCGAGTGCGCGGTGAGGTGCACCCCGTCGACGTGCACGAGGGCCCCGACCGCATGGGCCCGCGCCGCGATCCGGGCCACCGGCGGCATCGTGCCGAGCAGGTTGGACGCGCCGGTCACCGCGACCAGGCGGGTGCGCTCGGTGACGACCTCGTCCAGCGCGTCGAGGTCGAGCTCCGCTGTCGCCGGGTCCAGGCGCAGCCACCGGACGGTGGCCCCGACGTTCGCCGCGGCCTGCACCCACGGACGCACGTTGCAGTCGTGGTCGAGCTCGGTGACGACGACCTCGTCACCCGGGCCCCACCCCTTCGCCAGTGTCCGGGAGAGGTCATAGGTGAGCTGGGTGGCGCTGCGGCCGTGCACGATCCCCTCCGGCGCGGTGCCGAGCAGGTCGGCCATCGCGGAGCGGAACCCCGCGATGGCCGCCTCGGCGTTGCGTTCGCTCGCCACGGAGGTGCCGCGGTTGGACAGCGGCCCGGTGAGCGTGGCGGCGATCGCCGCGCCGACCTCGGCCGGCGTCTGGGTGCCGCCGGGCCCGTCGAAGTGGGCGATGCCGGAGGTCAGCGAAGGGAAGCGGGCACGCAGCGCGGCGACGTCGAGGGACATGCGCCGATCATGCCGCCTCTGTCGTCAACTGCTCACGGCGGCCGCGAGCCGACCGAGCGTCTCCTCGAGCTGCTCCTGCGTGACGAGCGGGAAGCCGACCTTGTCGAGCAGCGCCTTGTCGGTCACGCGGCTCCAGTCGTAGGTGTGGGTGACGAGCGTGCTGTCCGGGCCCTGCGGCTCCAGCTCCCACAGCCACTCCCAGCCGGGCGGCTCGGTGCCGGCGGGCGCCGTCTTCCACCCGACCATCTTGTTGGTGTCATAGGCGGTGACGTGGTTGTCGGTCTGGTAGTCGCCGCCCATGTGGTCGCCGGTCATGTTCATCGTGAACACGTCGCCGACGGCCTGGATGCGGTCGGTCTTCTCATCGGAGCGGACGAAGCCGGAGCCGTCGAGCTCCGCGTGCCGCTCGGGATTGGTGAGCACCTCGAAGACGTCCTTGGCGGGCGCGTCGATGGTGCGCTGGACAACGATCTGCTGATCCTGTGCCATCCCTCGACGACACCACGGGTCGACGCTGTTGTCCACCCCCACACCCGTGACAAGGTGGTGGCATGTCCGATCACCTGATGGTCTTCCCGGACCGCGACGACGCCGACCGCATCGCCGATGACCTGCGCGACGAGGGCTTCACCGAGGTCCGCGTCGTGCGCGAGGCCCTCGCAGGTGAGGACGACGGCGAGGACCACGAGTGGGCGGTCCACGTCCGCGAGGAGATGGTCGCCGACGAGTCCGGAGCGGTGGAGCAGGGCCTGCGCGAGCGCTTCGCGGCACTCGCCGAGGAGCACGACGGGTGGTACGACCCGGAGCCCTCTCCGCGGGACTGAACGACCCGCAGCCGACCCGAGTTCCTCCCTTCGGCGGGTTGCAGTCCGGGGTCACTTTTGTGTCACGATGTCGTGAATACGAGCCCAGGGATGCCGCACGTCCACGGGTCCCCGATGACGAAGGTTGGCACCTGTGGGCCAGAGCGAGACCACCGAGGGCAGTCGTGCTCTCGGACAGCGTGGGCTCAACGCCCGGCGCAAGTCACGCCAGAGCCGCCGGTACTACTCCCTGACGGCCGCGAGCACCGTCCTGCCGGGCCTGGGTCTGATCCCGACCCGACGCCGCACCGGCATCGCGATCCTGGCCGGCTTCGTCCTCACCGTGCTCGTCGGGCTCGGGTGGGCCCTGGCGAAGGGAGTGACCTCCTCGGTCATCAGCGTCGGCGTCAGTCGTCGGGCCCTGATGGTCCTCATCCCGGTCCTCGTGGTCGGCGCGATCATCTGGATCTGGGGGATCGTCACGACCGCCCGCGACAACATGCCCGAGGGCACCCGGGGTCGGCCCAAGGTGGCCATGGTCGTCTTCGCCGCGCTGGCCTCCCTGCTGATCTTCGCCCCCGCCGCCCAGTCCGTGCGCTACGCCGTGATCCAGCGCTCGCTCATCGGCAACGTCTTCGACAACCTGCGGCCCGATGGTGCCGCCGCCCCGGGTGAGGGCGACGACCCGTGGGCCGAGACCGACCGGGTCAACATCATGCTTGTCGGCTCGGACGCCGGTCAGGACCGCGACGGCATCCGGCCCGACGCGCTCATGGTGGCGAGCATCGACCCGCAGACGGGCGAGACGGTCCTCTTCGGCATCCCCCGCAACCTGCAGAACATCCCCTTCTCCCCGGAGAATCCGCTGTCGCAGAAGTTCCCCGACGGATACAACTGCGGCGACCAGTGCCTCATGGAGTACGTCTGGACCCTCGGCCGCGACAACGCCGACCTCTTCCCGCCGGACGTCAACCCGGGCCTCGTCGCCACTCGCGATGCGGCCTCGCAGATCCTCGGGCTGAAGATCGACTACACGACGGTCGTCAACCTCGAGGGCTTCACCCAGCTCGTCGACGCCATGGGCGGCGTGACCGTCGACGTCAAGGAGCGGGTGTGCATCGGCTGCAAGATCGAGGGCGGTGTCGTCGTGGGCACGACCGGCTGGATCGAGCCCGGCGTGCAGGAGCTCGACGGTTATCGGGCCCTCTGGTACTCCCGCTCCCGGGCCGGCTCGGCGGACGGTGACTTCTCCCGGATGCGGCGCCAGCGCTGCATGGTCGGCGCGCTGCTCAACCAGGTCAACCCGACGTCGATGCTCATGCGCTACCCCGCGCTGGCCGCGACCCTCGAGGACAACGTGACCGTCGACATCCCGGAGCAGGACCTCGAGGCGTGGGCCGACCTCGTGCTGCGCATCCAGAAGGGCGGCTCGATCAAGTCGCTGCCCCTGACCAACAAGAACATCGACGTCAACCGGCCGGACTACGACAAGATCCACGAGATGGTCCAGGAGGCCATCAACCCGCCGAAGCCGACCCCGAAGCCGACCCCCTCGACGTCGAAGACCACCACGTCGACGACGACCACGACCCCGCCGACCTCGACGACCACGACGAACGGCGACGAGCTGAGCGACATCACCGCCAGCTGCTGACCAGTCCTCCACGACCCAGGGTTGAGCGGAATAGACTCAACTCTGACGAGGTTGATCCGAGCAGACGATCACCCGTGACCTCGTGGAGGAGATCCATGGACTTCAAGCCGACCACCAAGGTGGCCGAGGCGCTTGCCCTGGCCCAGCGTTCCGCCCAGACCGAGGGTCACCCCGAGGTCACCCCCGCGCACCTCGTGAGTGCGCTCGTGCAGCTCGACACCCCGCAGTGCGACACCCTCCTGCAGGCCGCCGGCACCGGCGCGTCGCACGTGCTCGCCCAGGCGGACGCCAAGGTGGCGTCGCTGCCCACCACGAGCGGTGCGGCATCGCCCCCTTCGCTCGGTCGTGAGCTGCTCGCCGTCCTGCAGCAGGCGGACACCCTCATGCGGGCGAAGGGGGACGAGTACCTCGCCCTCGACCTGCTCCTCGTCGCGCTCGCCGAGACCGGCCACCTCGCCGCGGTCGAGCAGCGAGGCGCGAAGGACATGGAGGCCAAGGTCGACGAGCTGCGTGCCGGCCGCAAGGTGACCTCCGAGACGCCCGCCGACGGCGGTGAGGCGCTCGAGCAGTACGGCACCGACCTCACGGCGGCCGCGCGCGAGGGCCGTCTTGACCCCGTCATCGGTCGTGACGCCGAGATCCGTCGCGTCGTGCAGGTCCTCTCCCGTCGCACGAAGAACAACCCGGTCCTCATCGGCGAGCCCGGCGTCGGCAAGACCGCCGTCGTCGAGGGGCTGGCCCAGCGCATCGTCTCCGGCGACGTGCCGGAGTCCCTGCGCGACAAGCGCCTCGTGAGCCTCGACCTCGGCGCGATGGTCGCCGGCGCCAAGTACCGCGGTGAGTTCGAGGAACGGCTCAAGGCCGTGCTCGAGGAGATCAAGGCGAGCGAAGGGGAGGTCGTCACCTTCATCGACGAGCTCCACACGGTCGTCGGGGCCGGCGCCTCCGGCGACGGCGCGATGGACGCCGGCAACATGCTCAAGCCGATGCTCGCCCGCGGCGAGCTGCGGCTGGTCGGCGCGACGACGCTCGACGAGTTCCGCGAGCACATCGAGAAGGACCCGGCGCTGGAGCGCCGGTTCCAGCAGGTCTTCGTCGGGGAGCCGAGCGTCGAGGACTCCATCGCGATCCTGCGCGGCCTCAAGGAGCGCTACGAGGCGCACCACAAGGTCGCCATCGAGGACTCCGCGCTCGTCGCCGCCGCGGCGCTGTCCGACCGGTACATCACCGGGCGGCAGCTGCCCGACAAGGCGATTGACCTCGTCGACGAGGCCGCGTCCCGGCTGCGGATGGAGATCGACTCCAGCCCCGTCGAGATCGACCAGCTCCAGCGTGCCGTCGACCGGCTGAAGATGGAGGAGCTGCACCTGGCCAAGGAGACCGACGAGGCCTCCATCGAGCGCCTGGAGCGCCTGCGCAAGGACCTCGCGGACAAGTCCGAGGAGCTCGCCGGGCTGACGGCGCGGTGGGAGTCGGAGAAGACCGGCCTCAACGCCGTCGGTGAGCTCAAGGCGCGGCTGGACGACCTGCGCACGCAGGCCGACCGGCTGCAGCGCGACGGTGACTACGAGGGTGCCTCGCGGCTGCTCTACGGGGAGATCCCGGCGCTCGAGGCGGAGCTGGCGCAGGCCAGCGAGGCCGAGGCGGCCAGGGGCGACGAGGACCTCATGGTCAAGGAGCGCGTCGGAGCCGACGACATCGCCGAGGTCATCTCGGCGTGGACGGGCATCCCGGCCGGGCGCCTGCTGCAGGGCGAGTCGGAAAAGCTGCTGAGCATGGAGTCGATCATCGGCTCGCGGCTCATCGGCCAGACCGATGCCGTCCGCGCGGTCTCGGACGCGGTGCGGCGCTCGCGGGCCGGCATCGCGGACCCCAACCGGCCGACCGGGTCCTTCCTCTTCCTCGGGCCGACCGGTGTCGGCAAGACCGAGCTGGCGAAGTCGCTGGCGGACTTCCTCTTCGACGACGAGCGCGCGATGGTGCGCATCGACATGTCGGAGTACGCCGAGCGGCACGCGGTCGCGCGCCTCATCGGTGCCCCGCCCGGCTACGTCGGGTACGAGGAGGGCGGTCAGCTCACCGAGGCCGTGCGTCGACGCCCGTACTCGGTCGTCCTGCTCGACGAGGTGGAGAAGGCGCACCCCGAGACCTTCGACATCCTGCTGCAGGTCCTCGACGACGGTCGCCTGACCGACGGCCAGGGCCGCACGGTCGACTTCCGCAATGTCATCCTCGTGATGACCTCCAACCTCGGCAGCCAGTTCCTCACCGACCCGCTGCTCGAGGGCGAGGCACGGCGCGAGGCCGTCATGGGCGTCGTGCGGCAGGCCTTCAAGCCCGAGTTCCTCAACCGTCTCGACGAGATCGTCATCTTCGACGCGCTCGACCGCGACGAGCTCGGCCACATCGTCGAGCTGCAGGTGCGCGAGCTGGCCACCCGCCTGTCCGACCGGCGGATCGACCTCGAGGTCACCCCGGCCGCACGCGAGTGGCTCGCCGAGACCGGGTACGACCCGGCCTATGGTGCCCGGCCGCTGCGTCGCCTGGTGCAGAAGGAGATCGGTGACCGCCTGGCCACCGGCCTGCTGTCGGGCGAGGTGCGTGACGGGTCGACCGTCGTCGTGGACCGCGATGACGAGGGCGCCGGACTGATCCTGCGCTGACGCATGTGCCCGAGGGGGACTCCTGGAGCATCTGGCGGTCGAATCCGCCACGAATTGCTCCAGGAGTCCCTTTTGTACACAGGGGTCGATACCGTCGAGGCGTGCGGACCCGTGAACACGTCCTGATCGTTGGCGGCGGCATCGCTGGACTGGCTCTCGCCGCCCATCTCGGCCGCAGCACCCGGGTCACCCTCGTCGAGGAGCGCCCGGAGCGCGCCGGGGCGGGCACGGTCCTCGCGCTGTGGCGCGGCGGCCGT
Organism: Janibacter anophelis NBRC 107843; assembly: GCF_001570945.1. Classification (GTDB taxonomy): domain Bacteria; phylum Actinomycetota; class Actinomycetes; order Actinomycetales; family Dermatophilaceae; genus Janibacter; species Janibacter anophelis. The sequence continues at coordinate 33,786 of NZ_BCSQ01000001.1, read as the reverse complement.
GACGCCCTCGACACCATCGGCGTGGGGGAGCGGGTCCGGGCCACCGCGCTGCCCGTCGAAGGGGGAGGGCTGCGCTCCGCGGACGGGCGGGACCTGGTGGGGCTGCGCGACCGCGACCAACGGCTGTGGTTCACCCCGCGTCCCGACCTCGTGGCGGCGCTCGAGGCCGCGGTGCCCCCTTCGGTCACCCGCCTGACCCGCCTCGTCACCGATCCCCGCGCCCTCGCCGCGGAGGTCGGCGCGGACCTCGTCGTCGGGGCCGACGGAGTTCGCTCGGCCGTGCGGCAGCACACCTTCGAGGGCAGCGCGCCGGTCATCACCGACTGGATCGCCCTGCGCGGACACCGCCCCGGCCCGCTGGTGCGCACCGCAACCGAGTGGTGGGGACCCGGAGGCCTCTTCGGCGTGACGCCCGGGCCGCGGGGCGCTGCCTGGTTCTGCGCCGTGCGCGCCGACCACCGCGACGCGCCCCTCGAGCGGGACGAGGCGCTCGCCCTCGCGCGCGGGCACTTCGGCGACTGGGACCCGCGCGTCGGAGAGGTCCTCGCGGCCGTCGGCGACGAAGCCGACGTCCAGCGCATCCTCGTCGCCCCCCGCCTGCCGAGCTATGCCGACGACGGTGTCGTCCTCATCGGTGACGCCGCCCACGCCACGAGCCCCAACGTCGGCCGCGGCGCCAACGAGGCCCTCGAGGACGCCGTCGTCCTCGCCGACCTCATCCACCGCCGTGGGACGAAGGGGGCGCCCCTCGCCTTCAGCAGGCGCCGCCGCGTCCGCGGCCGGACCCTGCAGCTTGCCGGCGCCGCCGGCCTTCAGGTGGCGACGACGCGTCGCGGTGCCCGACTGCGCGACACCGCACTGCGCCTCGTGCCCTAGTCTCTGGCGCGTGGACCCCCACCAGCTCGACGTCGCCCGCGAACGCGTCCGCCTGCACCTGTCCCAGGGCCGCCACGACGCGGCGATGCACGAGGTCGAGCAAGCCCTCGCGAGTGCGCCCGACGACCCGGAGCTGCAGCGGCTGCGCGCCGTCACCCTCCTCGACTCCGGTCGCGCCCAGCAGGCGCTCGAGGCCCTCAACCACGCCCTCGCCACCGAGCCCGAGGACCCGACGCTCCATCTGCTCGCGTCGATGGCGCTCACCCGGCTGGGTCACCACGGCGACGCGGTGGCCGCCGCGTCGGAGTCCGCGCGGCTGGCCCCCTTCGAGCCCGAACCCCACCGCCAGCTCGCCCGGGCCCACGCCGCCTCCGGGCCTCTCGGCTCCGCTCCGGCCCGCGCGGCCGCAGCGCGCGCCCTGGAGCTCGCGCCGCGCGAGGCCGACAGCCACCTGGCGATGGTGGACGCGATCTTCCCCGACGGCGCCCGGCCCGGCCGCCGCGACCGTGAGGTCGCCGAGCACCACGTGCGGCAGGCGCTCGACCTCGAGCCCGAGTCCCCGGCGGCGCTCAACGAGCTGGCCCGCATCCAGATGGCCGGGCGTCGCTCCGCGCAGGCCGCCGGCACCCTCTCCCGGGCCGTCGCCGGCTCGCCGCAGGAGCAGCTCTTCCACCACAACATGGACGTGGCGCTGGCCAACAACGTCGTCATGGCGCACTGGGCGCTCTTCCTCGCCGTCTTCGTCATCATCCGCGTGGACGTGCTCTCGGAGCGCACGCAGATGGCGGTCATCGCGGGGATCGCGATCCTCGCCCTCGGCTTCATCGTGGGCCGCCTGCTCACCCAGGTGCGTCAGTCGCGGATGGCGTACCTGCGCGGCTTCGCCCGTCGGCAGACCCTCATCGCGGTGTGGGCGGTGCTGCTGGGCCTGAGCGTCCTGTCCTTCGTGCTCGGCGCGCTCACCGGGCTCACCGCGTTCCTCGGGTTGGGCATCGCCGGCCTCTTCCTCGGCGCGGTCCTGTCGTGGGTCGCGTGGTTCCGCAACCGGAAGTCCTGACCGGCCCGTGTCCCGCTGGTGATGGAGGATGGACCCATGAGCGACCTCATCGACTCACTCACCCGCGCCGTCGAGGCCAGCCCGCAGGACCTGCCGCTGCGCCTCCACCTCGCCCAGATGCTCGTCGACGCGGGCCGGGGCGATCAGGCCGTGACGCACTGCGCCACCGTCCTGCAGCAGGACCCGGGCAACAGCACCGCGCGCGACCTGATGACGCGCGCGCTGGGCGGACCGCCGCAGGCATCCGCCGCGCCCCAGGCCGCCGCGCCGCCGGCGCCGTCCGCCCAGCCGGCACCCCCTTCGCCCGCGCCGCCGCCCCCGACCGGGGCGACGGATCCGACCGAGACCGGCGACCACGACGGGTTCGACTGGAGCGCAGCCGAGGGCCAGCTCGGCGACGTCTCCCCGCGGCCGATGTTCGTCGACGGTGACCCGCACGCCTCCGAGGTCGCCGCCCACGACCTGGAGCGCCCCGGCATCACCCTCGCCGACGTCGGCGGGATGCAGGAGGTCAAGGCGCGGCTCGACGCGGCCTTCCTCGCCCCCCTTCGCAACCCGGAGCTGCGGCGGGCCTACGGCAAGTCGCTCAAGGGCGGCATCCTGCTCTACGGGCCGCCCGGCTGCGGCAAGACCTTCGTCGGTCGGGCGCTGGCCGGCGAGCTCGGTGCCGGCTTCGTCAACGTCGGCATCAGCGACGTGCTCGACATGTACACGGGTCGGTCCGAGCGCAACATCACGGAGGTCTTCGAGTTCGCCCGTTCGCACGCGCCGACCGTCATCTTCCTCGACGAGCTCGACGCGATCGGAGCGAAGCGCGCGACGATGCACAACAGCGGCATGCGCACGGTCGTCAACCAGCTGCTCATGGAGATGGACGGCGTCGAGGCCGACAACGAGGGCGTCTTCGTCGTCGGAGCGACCAACCAGCCGTGGGACGTCGACCCGGCGCTGCGCCGCCCCGGGCGCCTGGACCGCACCCTCTTCGTCTCGCCGCCGGACGAGGAGGCGCGAGCCGCGATCTTCCGCCACCACCTGGCCGACCGGCCCGTCGAGGGCATCGACGTCGCCTGGCTCGCGCGCAAGTCCGCCGGCCTGTCCGGCGCCGACATCGCCCACGTCTGCGAGACGGCCACCGAGTTCGCCCTCATGGAGGGTGCCCGCTCGGGCACGATGCGTTACATCGGCATGGCCGACCTCAAGCGTTCGCTCGGCGAGGTGCGCCCGTCGACCGGGCCGTGGTTCACCTCGGCGAAGAATGTCGTCGAGTTCGCCAACGTCGACGGCGCCTACGACGAGCTGCGGGACTGGATGCGCCGCAACAAGGTGCGCTGACCCACATCGTCCCGGCTCCCGGGCCACCCCCGCGTTAGGTTGACCGTCATGCGACGACGTTCCCTACTTGCCGCCGTGCCGCTGGCACTCACCCTCGTGGCCGGGTGCTCGGCCTTCGAGGAGGCCGCCCCGCCGGACGAGGCCCTCGAGACGGCGCGCACCGCCTTTGTCGACGCCGGCACGGTCGGCTTCGACCTCAAGCAGTCGGCGATCCCCAAGGGGCGCAACGGCGTCAGCGCCGCCAACGGCTCCGGCATCATCGACGAGGCCACCCCGAAGTTCCAGGGCCAGGTCACCGGCGTCATCGACGGCAACTCGGCCGGCGTCGAGATCATCGCGATCGACGAGGACACGTGGATGTCCTTCTTCACCAAGGACTTCAACCCCGTCGACATGGCCGACCTCGGTGCGCCCAACCCCGCCGAGTTCTTCCGCGTCGGCAGCGGCGTCGACCAGATCATTGCCAGCACGACCGACGCGGCCGAGGGCGAGCGCACCCGCAGCGGCGACACCGTGCTGCAGGAGTACACCGGCCAGGTCCCCGCGACCGAGATCGAGCGGTTGTTCAACCTCGGCAAGGGCGCCGACGCCTTCGACGTCACCTACGGCATCGAGCCCGACAGCGGGCAGCTGCGCTCGGTCGAGATCACCGGGGACTTCTACGAGGAGGCGGAGACGACCTTCACCCTCGACATCAAGGACTACGGCAAGACCGTCGAGATCACGAAGCCCTCGTCCTGACGTGACGACGCCCGTCACCGGGGCCGGCCCCCGGACCCTGCTCGCGCTCGCCTCGACCGCGGTGGCGCTCGCGGCGGCGGACACCTACGTCGTCGTCCTCGCGCTCACCGACATGATGAGTGGCGTCGGCCTCGGCCTGGACAACCTCCAGCGCGCCGCCCCGATCATCTCCGGGTTCCTCCTCGGCTACATCGCCGTGCTGCCCCTCATCGGGCGCCTCGCCGACGTCGTCTCCCGATCGCGCATCCTGCTCGGCTGCCTCGCGATCTTCGTCATCGGCTCCGGCGTCACCGCCCTGGCCGTCGACCTCGACGTCCTCGTCGCCGGTCGCGTCGTCCAGGGCGTCGGCGGTGGCGGGTTGGTGCCCGCCACGCTCGCGCTCGTCGCGGACCTGTGGCCCCCGGGACGAAGGGGGATGCCACTCGGCATCGTCGGCGCCGTCCAGGAGATCGGCTCGGTCCTCGGTCCGCTGCTCGGAGCCGCCGTCCTCGTCGTCGCCGACTGGCGGGCGATCTTCTGGCTCAACGTCGTCCTCGGCATCCTGCTCGCGCTCGCCATCGGGTTCGTGACGCGGGGGAGCGAGGAGCGTGGCCGACCGCGGATCCTCACGTGGGTGCTGGGGGTGGTCACCGTCGGCCTGCTCTGGTTGACGCTCGCGGCGCCCCCTTCTCTCGCGACGGATGTCTACCTCGGCCTGCCCTTCGTCCCCTTCGCCGGGGACAGCCGGGTGCTCACGCCCATCGGGCTCGTCACCGCCCTGCTCGCCCTCGCGCTCGCGGCCCTGACCGTCCGTCGGTGGTGGCCGCCGCTGCGGGAGAGCGACGTGCCCGGGGCACTCCTGCTCGGCACGGCCCTCGGGTGCGTCGTGCTGACCTTCAGCTCCGCCGACCCCGAGACCGAGGTCGTCGGGCCGCTCGGGTACGCCCTGCTGCCCGTGGCGCTCGTCGCGGCGATCGCCTACGTGTGGCGGCACCGCACGGCCGCGTCACCGCTCGTGCCGCGCGGCACCGTGCGGGGCCGCACCCCGTGGGCCCTGCTCGTCTCGCTGCTCGTCGGCGTCGCGCTCGTCGCGGTCGTCGTCGACGTCCCACTCTTTTCCCGGCTGACGACGTCGGGCTCGCAGACCGACGCGGCGATGGAGCTGGTGAAGTTCCTCGTCGCCGTGCCCGTCGGCGCGCTCCTCGGTGGCTGGATCCTGCGCTGGGTCGGCGACGGGCTCTCAGCGGGCGTGGGACTGGTCCTCGCCTCCGGTGGCCTGCTCGCGATGTCCGGCTGGGACCGCGGCTCGCTCGACGAGCTCTCTTCGACGGTCACGCTCGCCCTCGTCGGCCTCGGGCTCGGCATGGCGCTCGCGCCGGTCAACGACGCGGCCCTGGCCGACTCGCCGCAGCACGCGCACGGCACCGCGTCGAGCCTCGTCATCGTGGCCCGCATGGTCGGCATGGTCGTCGGCCTCGCGCTGCTCACCGGCGTCGGCCTGCACCGGTACTACCAGGCCGTCGAGGCGCTGCCGCGCGAGCAGCAGACCGACGGGCAGGCGCTGCTCGACGCCGCCCTGCTGCAGGTGCACACCGTCTTCGTCGGCGCGGCCGGGGCCGCGCTCGTCGGCGCGGTGCTCTCCCTGGTCTTCCTCGGCATCCGCCGCCGGGAGGGGTCAGGCTCGCTGGCTCGCGGGTTCGGCGTCGAGGAGTAGCTCGATCTTGTCGGCGACGAGGCGGCTCGCCTCGTAGGTGATCATGTGCCCGACGCCGGGCACGGTCCAAAAGGTCGCGCCCGGGATGAGCGCCGCCAGCCGGCGGCCGGCCGAGACGGGCGTGAGCCGGTCGCGCCGGCCCGTGAGGACCACCGTGCGGACCTCGGCGAAGGGAGCGAGGGCCTCGCGCAGGTCGAGCCCCATGATCGCCCGGTACCAGTCCGCGACGACATTGGCCCGGGTACGGCTCGTCTGGCGCATCGTCGCCCGCACGGCCTCCGGGTCGGGGTCGTCCCCGAAGAGGTTGGCGGCGGTCAGCCGGGCCGTGGTCGGCAGCCCGGGGAAGGATGCGGGGGCCTTGGCCAGGAGGCTCATGACGGCCACCTCGCCGGGGATGCCGCGGCGCCCCGGCAGGTGGGCGGCGGTGCCGACGAGCGCGACGCCGCGCACCCGCTCACGCACCAGGTCGGGCGCGACGTCGCCGAACGCCATGACGGTCATGCCGCCCATCGAGTGGCCGGCGAGGACGATCTCGCCCTCGGGGACCAGCTCGGCGACGACCTCGCGCATCGCCACGCCGAGGTCGAGCAGGGAGACGTCACGGTCGCGGCCGGGTGACGACTGACCGTGGCCCGGCTGGTCGTAGGTGATGACGCGCAGGTCGGGGCGGCGCTCCTGCAGGTCGACGACCACCGGGTCCCAGACCTCGTGGGTGCCGCACCAGCCGTGGGCGAGGACGAGGGTCGGCCCCTGCGGTGAGCCGCTGGGCGCGGGGTGGTCGTGCGCGACGACGAGGGCGCCGTCAGGCGTGGAGACGGTACGGCGTTCTCCCGGACCCGGGTGGGCGATGGGGCTCACAGGTTGGTCCTCGCGTCCCCTGCGTCGCCGTCGAGACCGACGATGACCGGTGCGTGGTCGCTCGCCCCCTTGCCCTTGCGCTCCTCGCGGTCGATCGAGGCGCCGGTGACGCGCTCGGCGAAGGCCGCCGACCCGAGGACGAAGTCGATGCGCATGCCGCGCCGCTTGGGGAAGGCGAGCTGCTGGTAGTCCCAGTAGGTGTAGGTGCCGGGCCCGGGGGTGTGCGGGCGCACGACGTCGACGAAGCCCGACTCGAGGAAGGCGTTGAAGGCCGCGCGCTCCGGCGGGGAGACGTGCGTCTTGTCCGCGAAGTACTCCATCGACCACACGTCCTCGTCCTGGGGCGCGACATTCCAGTCACCGCACAGGGCGGTCGGGGTGCCGTCGGCAGACCACTCGACCGCGCGCTGGCGCAGCTGCTCGAGCCACGCGAGCTTGTAGGCCATGTGCGGGTCGTCGAGGGTGCGCCCGTTGGGGACGTAGAGCGACCACACGCGCACGCCGCCGCACGTGGCGCCGATCGAGCGGGCCTCCGGCGCGATCGGGTCGCCGAACCCCGGGTCCCCGTCGAAGCCGATCGCCACGTCCTCCAGCCCCACCCGGGAGAGGATCGCCACGCCGTTCCACTGGTTGATCCCGTGGTGGGCCACCTCGTACCCGAGGGCGGTGAAACGGTCGAAGGGGAACTGCTCCTCCTTCGCCTTGGTCTCCTGGATGGCGAGCACGTCGACGTCGCTGCGCTGCAGCCAGGCCTCGACGCGGTCGACGCGGGAGCGGATGGAGTTGACGTTCCAGGTCGCGATACGCACGCCGCCACCCTAGCCACCGCCACCTGCGACGATGTGACCCATGGCCGACTTCGAGATGTCCCGCTCCGCGCACGTCGACGCGGACCCGGCGACCGTCAAGGCGCTCATCGACGACTTCCGGCAGTGGCCGCAGTGGTCGCCCTGGGAGGGCGCCGACCCCGATCTGCGGCGCACCTACAGCGGCACGCAGAGCGGCGTCGGGTCGGTCTACGAGTGGTCCGGCAACAAGCAGGCGGGCGAAGGGCGGATGGAGATCGTCAGGTCCACTCCCGATGCCGTGGTCGTGGACCTGAGATTCCTCAAGCCCTTCAAGGCCACCAATGTCACGCGCTTCGATCTCGTGGCGCGGGACGGCGGCACCGACGTCACGTGGACGATGACCGGCACCCGCAGCGCGATCATGGGCCTGGCGGGCAGGCTCTTCTTCGACAAGGCGATCGGGAAGGACTTCGACAAGGGACTGGCCGCGCTCAAGGCTGCGGCAGAAGGGTGATGGCCATGCGGGACCTCATCGAGATCGAGGCCGGCGAGGGCGTCGCCGAGGCGCTCGTCGCCCGACCGGACGGCGACGGCACCCACCCGGGGGTGCTGCTGTGGATGGACGCGATCGGGCTGCGCGCCCAGATCGAGCAGATGGCCGATCGCATCGCCTCGTGGGGCTACGTCGTGCTCGCACCCAACACCTTCTACCGACTCGGCACGGCCGCGGAGATGCGGCCGCCGGCCGGTGCCGACCTGCGCGACCCCGACCAGCGGGCCGCCTACGGCAAGCTGAGCATGCCCCGGGTCGCGACGCTGACCCGGGAGGCCACGGAGGCGGACGTCGCCCCCTTCGTCGCTGCGCTGCGCGCCCTGCCCGGTGTCGCCGACGGACCCATCGGGACCACGGGGTACTGCATGGGCGCCAAGCACGCGACCCGCGCCGCGTGCGTCGACCCGACGATCGCGGCGTGCGGCGGTTTCCACGGCGCACACGTCGCGAGCGACCAGCCCGACAGCCCCCACCTGCGGCTCGGCAGCGCCCGCGCGGCCTTCGTCTACGGGCACGCCGACAACGACCCGACGATGCCGGTCGAGATGGCCGAGCGGCTCGACGCGGCGCTCGCCGAGCACGGCCTGCAGGCGCGCACCGCGATCTACCCCGACGCACCGCACGGGTTCACGATGGCCGACACCTCGAGCTACCAGGAGGCGGGGGCCGAGCGGCACTTCACCGAGCTGCGCGAGCTCTTCGACCGGGTGCTCGGCGCGTGAGCACGGCCCTGGTCACCGGCGCGACCGCCGGCATCGGGCGCGAGTTCGCCGTCCAGCTGGCCGCGCAGGGCAAGGACCTCGTCATCGTCGCCCGCGACACCGCGCGACTGGAGGCGCTCGCCGCCGAGCTGACCACCGCCCACGGCGTCGCCGTCGAGGTGCTGCCGGCCGACCTGTGCGACCGCGCCCAGCTCGAGCGGGTCGCCGAGCGGCTGCGCGACGAGTCGCGACCCGTGGATCTGCTCGTCAACAACGCGGGCTACGGGCTGGGCTCTCCCTTCGTCGACACGGACGTCGCGGACGAGGAGCGCCTGCTCGACGTGCTCGTGCGCGCGGTGCTCGTGCTCAGCCATGCCGCCGCGCGCTCGATGACCGCGCGCGGGCACGGGCGGATCATCAACGTCTCGTCCGTCGCCGGTCACCTGACGAGCGGGACCTATGCGGCGGCCAAGGCCTGGGTGACGACCTTCACCGAGTCGATCGCGGCCCAGCTGGCACCGCAGGGCGTGCGAGCCACGGCGCTCCTGCCCGGCTTCGTGCGCACCGAGTTCCACGCGCGCGCCGGGATCGACCAGGGGGAGCGGTCGGGGCCGTTCTGGCTCGACGCGACCGACCTCGTGCGCGAGGCGCTCGCCGACTCCGAGCGCGGGCGGGTCGTGTCCGTGCCCAGCCCGCAGTACAAGGCGCTGGTCGCCGCCCTTCGTCATCTGCCGCGGGGGCTCCTGCGCAACCCGCGCGTCAGCGGCCTGCACCGCAAGCGCACCTGACCGCCGTCCCCGAAACCGCGCATCTCCCCGGGGAGATGCGCGCTCAGAGAGGGCCGAGGGCGTCGGCCGGGTGGACCTCGAGACGCACCGTCTCGAGGACCTCGAGCAGAGCGCGCTCCTCGAAGCGGAAGTGCGACTCCATGATCGCCCCGAGCCCCTCGAGGTGGGCGTGCACGCGCTCGGCGGGCTCGTCGCGATCGAGCGCGGTCTCGAGCCCGGTGATGAGGTAACTCATCATCGAGTGGTCCTGCGTCAGCTTGCGCAGGGTCTCCTCGAGCTCGGGGTTCGCCGCGGCGACGGCAGGGAAGAGGTGCCGGTCCTCCCCTTCGTGATGGCGGGTCAGGGCGGTGCAGAAGCCACGACACCAGACCACCAGGTCGCGGGCCGAAGGGGGATCAGCGCCCCCGGCGATCGCGGAGCGCACGAGGTCCAGGGCCTCGCGCAGACGGGCGTGAACCGCCCGCATCTCGTGTGCCCGGGCGATGAGCCTGGTGTGCTCGCCCTCAGTCACGGGAGGGCGAAGGGTGGGAAGCGTGCATCACGCGTCCTCCTCGCGGTTCGGCGCCTCCATGCCTGACACGGTCTGCCACCGGCACGCGACGCTGCGCCCAACGCTAGTCCATAGACTCGGGGCCGTGACTGACATCGCTGCCGACCGCGCCCGCCTGCTCGAGATCGTCAAGGACAAGGCCATCGTCCACGGACGGGTGACCCTCTCCTCCGGCAAGGAGGCCGACTACTACGTCGACCTGCGCCGCATCACCCTCGACGGCGAGGCCTCCCCGCTCGTCGGCCGGGTCATGCTCGACCTCGTCGCGGACCTCGACTTCGACGCCGTCGGTGGGCTGACGCTCGGCGCGGACCCGGTCGCGACCTCGATGCTCCACGCCACGGCGGCGAAGGGGGAGCGTCTGGACGCCTTCGTCGTGCGCAAGGCGGGCAAGGCGCACGGGTTGCAGCAGCGCATCGAGGGCCCGTCGATCGAGGGCCGGCGCGTGCTCATCGTCGAGGACACCTCCACGACCGGCAACTCGCCGCTCGAGGCGGCCAATGCCGCCCGTGAGGCGGGCGCCGAGGTCGTCGCCGTCGCGACGATCGCCGACCGCGCGACCGGTGCGGCGGAGAAGTTCGCCGAGGCGGGCCTGGAGTACCGCCACGTCTTCGGGCTCGAGGAGCTCGGGCTCGCCTGAGCGGGACCCTCCACGCTCCGGACCGCGCATCTCCCCGGGGAAATGCGCGGTCTGACGTGCCGGGGCGCGCATTGCCCTACGGCAATGCAGAGTCTTGACGTCGAGAGAGTGCATCGCCGTAGGGCAATGCAGAGCAGGGTAGGTTAGGGTCTCCTAAGTCAGGCGGTACCGCTTGGCCCGCCCCGGTCACAGGAGAGTCATGAAGATCGCCGAGCTCAAGGATCGCGTCGTCCTCGGCGCCGCCCGCGCCTACGCCCGCCGGACAATGGCCGACTACACGGAGCGCCCGGAGGAGTCGCAGTTCGAGGTCACGGTGACCCGGGTCGTCGCGCTCAACTCCGTCATGCGGCGGATCACGCTCAACGCCCCCGAGTTCGCCGGCTACACCCTGCTCGGCCCGGATGAGTACTTCGGTCTGCTCATGCCCGGCCCCGACGGGCAGCTGCACCTGCCCGACCCGGAGCGCCCCAATGTGCGCGCGGCGATCAGCGAGATGCCGGAGGACGAGCAGCCCGGCCTGCGCTGGTACACCGTGCGCGAGCTGCGTGCCGACGCGCAGGAGCTCGACGTCGACATCGTCACCCACGGCGACTCCGGCCCCGGCTCGGCCTGGGCCACCATGGCGAAGGTCGGTGACATCGCCGCCTTCCGCTCCGGGGGAGCGCTCTACTCCCGCTTCGGCGACGCCCGGCAGCTCATCGTCGCCGACGAGACCGCGGTGCCGGCGCTGCTCGCGATCCTCGAGGAGCGCGAGCGCCGTGGCCTGCCCGGGCTCGGCGCAGGCATCGAGGCGCACGTCGAGGTCCCCTCGACCGAGGTGCTCGGCGGGCTCGACCTGCCGGCGGAGGTGGCCGTGCACGTGCGCGGCGCTGACGACCCCGGCACGGCGGTGCTGCCGGCCCTCGTCGCGTCGCCCGCGTCGACCGCCGACCTCGACTACGCGTGGCTCTGCGGCGAGTCGGGGCTGGCGACCTCCCTGCGTCGTCATCTCGTCCAGCAGGTCGGCATGGACAAGCGCGACATCACCTTTTCGGGGTACTGGAAGCTGGGCGCTGCCCGCGGCTGACCGCCCGCCCGATAGCGTTTCGACCATGGAGCCGCACCTCGTCGCCCTGGATGTCGACGGCACGATCCTCACCCACGACGGCCAGTTGCGACCGGCCACCCGGGACGCGGTCCGCGCGGTCGCCGACGCCGGCCACCACGTCGTCATCTCCACCGGACGCTCCGCCGTCGCCACCCTCCCCGTGCTCGAGATGCTCGACCTCACCCACGGCTGGGCGGTCTGCTCCAACGGGGCGGTGACGCTCGAGCTGAGTCCCGACGAGCCCGGGGGCCACCGCGTCGCCGAGACGGTGACCTTCGACCCGCGGGAGGCGCTCACCCTCGTCATGGAGCACGCGCCGCACATCCTCGTCGCGGTCGAGCAGGTGGGCGTGGGGTTCAAGGTCGCCCGGCCCTACCCCGAGGGCGTGCTGCAGGGCGAGCAGGTCGTCGTCCCCTTCGAGGAGCTCGTGAGCGGGCCGACGACCCGCGTGACCTTCCATGACCCGGAGGGCGCGAGCGAGGACTTCCTCGAGCTCGTCGAGCGGATCGGCCTGCACGGCGTCAGCTACGCGGTCGGCTACACCGCGTGGCTCGACCTGGCCCCCGAGGGCGTGTCGAAGGGGTCGGCCCTGGAGCTCGTGCGCCGCCGCCTGGCCGTCGAGCCGCACCTGACCTTCGCCGCCGGCGACCAGCGCAATGACCTCGAGATGCTCCGCTGGGCCGCGCGTGGGGTCGCGATGGGCGACGCGCCGCCTGAGGTCGTCGCGGCCGCGGACGAGCAGACGGGCACCGTCCACGAGGACGGGCTGGCCGCCGCCCTTCGCCCCTACCTCTGAGGTGCTCGCGCGGGGCATCATTGCTCCGTGACCCGCACCCCTGACATCTCCGACGCCCGCGGTGCTGCTCGTCGCGTCGGTGACCACCCCGCCCTCGAGGCGCTCGCCCGCGTCGGTTTCGTCGTGTCGGGCATCCTGCACATCGTCATCGGCTGGACCGCCGGCCGCGTCGCGTGGGGCGGTGGCGGCGGGCAGGCGGACCAGGCCGGCGCGCTGGCCGCGCTCGCGAGCAACCCCGGCGGGGTCGTGCTCATGTGGGTCGTCGTCATCGGGCTGGTCGCGCTCGTCCTGTGGCAGCTGACCGTCGCGGTCGCGCCGTCCGCCGGCGACGGCCTGGCCGACCGAGGCAAGGCGGTGGCCAAGGCGGTCGTCTACGGCGCGCTCGCCTGGACGGCACTGCAGTTCGCGCTCGGCTCCGGGTCCTCGTCCTCGAGCGAGGAGTCCTCGCAGGACGTCACGGCGACCCTCATGCAGCAGCCCGCCGGCCGCTGGCTCGTCGGCGCGGTCGGTCTCGTCGTCATCGGGGTCGGTGCGTACCACATGTACAAGGGGCTGGCCCAGCGCTTCATGAAGGACCTCGAGGAGGACCCGGGCACCGTGGCGCGCACCCTCGGCATGGTCGGCTACCCGGCGAAGGGGGTCGTGCTCGCCCTCGTCGGGGCCTTCTTCGTCCTCGCCGCGGTGGAGCAGCAGTCGGAGGAGGCGACCGGTCTCGACGGCGCCCTGAAGTCCCTGCGCGACGAGCCCTTCGGCCCCTACCTCCTCACCGCCGTGGCAGTCGGTCTCGTCGCCTTCGGGCTGTACTGCTTCGCCCGCGCGCGCCACCAGCGGATCTGAGCGCCGCGGCGACAATCCGGTTGCCGGGGCGAAGGGGCACCCCTAGCCTTGTCGGGTCCGACCCGGTGGTGACAGCGCTGGGTCCCTCCTGACGAAGGTGACCTCCGCACGATGCGGCACGAGATCTCCCGCGACTGACGGCGCGACCGACCGCGGCCCACGCACCGCGTGTCACGTCGGCGCGCCCGCCCCGACGTCGAGAGATCTCCCATGTCATCACCTGCCCGGGCACACGATGCCCTCGTCACCCTCACCTCGCTGACCTTCGACTGGCCCGACGGCACCCGCGCGCTCGACGACGTCAGCGGCTCCTTCGGCCATGGCCGCACCGGTCTCGTCGGTCGCAACGGCTCCGGCAAGACGACGCTGCTGCGCCTGGTCACCGGTGAGCTCACCCCCACCTCCGGCAGCATCCACGTCTCCGGGACGGTCGCGACCCTGCCGCAGCAGCTGGGTCTCGACACCGACCGGACGGTCGCCGAGGCGCTCGGCATCGCGCCGGTCCTCGCGGCCATCCATGCGATCGAAGGGGGTTCCCTCGCCCAGGCGGACTTCGACACCGTCGAGGACCGCTGGGGCATCGAGGCGGAGGCGCTCGCCACCCTCGCGACCCTCGGTCTCGAGGCCGACGCCGACGCCGACCTGCTCGACCGTCCCCTCGGCACCCTGTCGGGGGGTGAGGTCGTCACGGTCGGACTCGCCGCGCTGCAGCTGCAGCGGGCCGATGTCGCGCTGCTCGACGAGCCGACCAACAACCTCGACCGCAGCGCGCGGGCCCGGCTCGTCGCGGCGATCGACGCGTGGCCGGCGCAGCGCTCGCTCGTCGTCATCAGCCACGACACCGAGCTGCTCGAGCACGTCGAGCGCATCGTCGAGGTGCACGGGCACGAGCTGCGCGGATTCGACGGGGCGTGGTCGGTGTACCGGGCCGCGATCGAGGCGGAGCAGCAGGCCGCCGCCGACGCCGTGCGGTCCGCCGAGCAGGACGTGCGTCGACAACGCCGCGACCGCATCGAGGCCGAGGTCAAGCTCGCCGGTCGCCGGCGCATCGCCGAGCGTGACTACGCCAACAAGCGCGCGCCGCGCATCGTCATGAAGACCTGGGGCATGCAGGCCGAGCAGGCCGCCGCCAAGCACCGCCACCTGCACGACGACCGGCTCGACCGGGCCACCGAGGCGCTGACCGACGCCGAGTCACGTGTGCGGGAGGACCGCTCGGTGCGCATCGAGCTGCCCGCCACGCGGGTGCCGGCGGGGCGGACCGTGCTGGAGCTCGCGGCGGGGGCAGACACATTCGTCGTGCGCGGGCCGGAACGCATCGCCCTCACCGGTGACAACGGCTCGGGCAAGACGACGCTGCTGCGCGAGGTGCTCGGCCTGCCGACGGCGGTGCCCCCGGTCGCCCGGCTCGTGCGGCGTATCGACGAGGTCGGCCACCTGCCGCAGCGGATCGAGCTCGATGGCGAGCTCACCGTGCTCGAGTCGGTGCGCGCCGCGGCACCGAGCGCCACCCCGCAGGAGGTGCGGGCGTCGCTGGCGCGATTCCTCTTCCGCGGGGCGCTGGCCGAGCGGGAGGTGGCCGGGCTGAGCGGTGGTGAGCGCTTCCGCGTCGCACTCGCACGGGTGCTGCTGGCCGACCCCGCACCGCAGCTCGTGGTGCTCGACGAGCCGACCAACAGCCTCGACGTCGACAGCGTCGACCAGCTCGTCGACGCGCTCACCGCCTACGAGGGAGCGCTGCTCGTCGTCAGCCACGACGAGGACTTCCTCGGGAGGATCGGCATCACGCGTCGGTGGCAGGTGGTGGACGCAGGTCTGGTCGAAGCACCCCCAGCCCCACCAGCGCCATGAGCGCCCCGAGGGCCAGGCCGGCGGTCACGTCGGTGACGTAGTGCACCCCGAGGACGATCCGGTCGGCCGCGGTGAGCAGCGCGCCCACGACGACGAGGGCCGTTGCACCCCAACGGATCCAGGCAGTGCGCACCAGCGCCAGGAGGGTGACGAGCAGGACCGAACCGAGCGCCGCGTTGTTGGCGTGACCACTGGGGAAGGACCAGCTGCCGTAGGCGACGACCGCCTCGTCGGGCCGGGCCCGTTGGACGACCTCCTTGCACAGGGCGCCCAGCGCCCAGCCGACGAGCCCGACCGCCGGCACGAGCAGCACCGACCGGTGGGCGCGCCCGCTCAGCAGCAGCCACAGGGCCAACGCGATGACGACCGGGTGGATGACCCACGGTCCGCTGAGCGCCGACCAGGTCCGGGCGACGTCGACGATCCACGGTGCGGCGGCGACGATCTCGCCGCCGGCGGCCAGGCCCCCTTCGTCCACCCGGGCCGCCCACGGGGCGGTGATCAGGACCCACCGGCCGAGGGCGGCGATCGCCAGCATGACGACGGTCATCGCGACCACCGCTGCGACACCGCGGAGCACGAGGGGGCGACTGTCTGCTGGCACGCACCGATTGTGCGGCATGCTGGACCCGCCATGTCCGATCTCGTCATCACCTCCCCGGCCAACCAGCGCCTCAAGGACCTCGTCACCCTGCGCCGCCGCCGCATCCGTGAGAGCACGGGGGCGACCCTCCTCGAGGGGCTCGAGGAGACCTCGCTCGCGCTCGACGCCGGCGTGCGGCCGTTCACCCTCTTCCACTGCCCCGAGTTGATGCTCGACCGGCAGGTCGGCGCCGCGCTCGTCGAGCGTGCCCGTGACGCCGGGGCCGAGATCGTCGAGCTGGGGCGCGCCGCCTTCGAAAAGGTCGCCTACCGCGAGGGGCCCGACGGCATCCTCGCCCGCGTCCCCGCGCCCGGGCTGGACCTGGCCGACGTCGACCTGCCCGACGGCGCGCTCGTCCTGCTGTGCGAGGGCGTCGAAAAGCCCGGCAACCTCGGCGCCATGCTCCGCACCGCCGACGCCGCCGGTGTCGCGCTCGTCATCGCCGCCGACCCGGTGACCGACTGGGGCAACCCCAATGTCATCCGCTCGAGCAAGGGGACGGTCTTTTCCGTCCCCGTGGCCGCGGCCGACAGCGACGACGTGTGGTCCTGGCTGGACGCGCGAGGGGTCGAGGTCGTCGCGACGACCCCCGACACCGACGTCGAGCACACCGACGCCGACCTCACCGGTGCGGTGGCGGTCGCGGTCGGCTCGGAGAAGTACGGCCTGACCGACGACGCCCTCGCCCGGGCGCACCACCGCGTGCGGATCCCCATGGTGGGCCGGGCCAATTCGCTCAACGTCGCCACGTCGGCGGCCATCGTCGTCTACGAGGCGGTCCGTCAGCGGCGCACCGGCTGAGTCCCCGACTTCGGGGGGCGATTACTGACCCGGGTGCGGCCTGTGTCACGATGCTGGCATGCGCGTCGACCACGTCTCCTATGCTGCAGACCAGTCCGGTGTCAAGGCCACGGCCCAGCGTCTGGGCGAGGCACTCGGCGTCACGCCCGTCGACGGGGGCATCCACCCGCGATTCGGCACGCGCAACATGATCCTGCCGCTCGCCCACGAGCGCTACGTCGAGGTCGTCGAGGTCCTCGACCACCCCAGCTCCGACAAGGCCCCCTTCGGTCAGGTCGTGCGCGCCCGCTCCGAGGCCGGAGGCGGCTGGATGGGCTGGGTCATCCGCGTCGACGCCGAGATCGAGGAGGTCGAGCAGCGCCTCGACCGCAAGGCCGTCGACGGCAACCGTCGCCTGGCCGACGGCCGGGAGTTCCTCTGGAAGCAGATCGGCATCAAGGGCACGCTCGCCGACCCGCAGCTGCCCTTCTTCGTCAAGTGGGGCGAGGGCTCGCCGCACCCCTCCGAGGAGGCGTCCACCGACGTGACGATCGCCTCGCTGATGATCGCCGGCGACCCCGGCCGCGTCACCGACTGGCTCGGCGGGCTGCCGCCGGAGGAGACCTCGTCGGTCATCGACTTCGAGTTCGTCGCCCCGCACGGCACGCCCGGCCTGATGTCGGTCACCTTCAACACCCCGGGTGGCCCGGTCACCCTCTGACCGGCTCCTCATGGCCTGGTCCGACGTCGGCGACTTCTTCGCCCTCGACGACGACTGGGAGCGTCCCGGCGACACGATCAGCCGCGGCGACGCGCTCTTCACGCTGACGGTCGTCGCGCTCTCGCTCTTCGTCCTCGAGCTCATGCGCGCCCTCGGCAGCCTCGTCGAGATCGACGTGCCCGTGTGGCAGCAGTGGCTCCTCACCGCGATCCCCGGGCTCTTCCTGCTGACCCGCAGGCGATTTCCCCTCATCACCGTCTGCGCTGCAAGCGTTGCCTACTGGGCGATCTCCACCTACGAGCCGCTCATGACGAGTCTGCTGTCGACGCAGGTCTCCTACTTCCTCGTCGTGCTCGGCGGCGTCAGCTGGGCCCGCAACCGTCGCACGATGGCGGGGGTCTACGGCGTCATCATCTTCGCGATGTTCCTCTGGCTCGTGTGGGGCGTCGCCGTGGGGCAGGCGACGAAGGACATGGTGCTCGCCGTCGACCCCGACGCGTGGATCCCGGCGACGATCGCCGCGCCGCTCATGCTGAGCGTCATCAACATCCTCTACTTCGGTGGCGCCGTCCTCGGTGGTCAGGTGGCGTGGCGCTCGGCGCGGCAGCGGTTCCGGCTGCAGGAGCAGACCGAGACGATCCGTGAGCAGGCCGGCCAGCTGCGCGAGGCGGCGGTCGTCGAGGAGCGGCTGCGCATCGCCCGCGAGCTGCACGACGTCGTCGCGCACCACGTCTCCGGCATCGGGGTGCAGGCGGCCGCGGCCCGGCGCGTCCTCGACAAGGACCCCGAGGCGGCGAAGGGGGCGCTCGCCCGGATCGAAGGGGGCAGCCGGGACGCCGTGACGCAGATGCGCGGGCTGCTCGGCACGCTGCGGATGGGGGAGGGGTCGACGAGCGAGGACTCCACTGCTCCCGAGCCGACCCTCGCGGACGTCGCCGACCTCGTCGCCGAGCGCGACGGCGCGGTGCTCGCCGTGACCCACGACGTCGTCGAGGACGCCCCCGGCGACCTCGACGCGGTGCCCGCGGCGGTCGGCCACTCGCTGTACCGCACCGCGCAGGAGGCCCTGACCAATGTCGTGCGGCACTCGACGGCGCAGCGTGCCCGGGTGACGGTGCGCGTCGGCGCGCGCCATGCCGAGGTCGAGGTGACCGACGACGGCCGCCCACGGCCGGGTACCTCGGGCACGGGCATGGGGCAGCTGGGCATCCGCGAGCGGGTCTCGTCGCACGGCGGTGCCGTGGAGATCGGCCCGCGCCCGCTTGCCGGCTACCGGGTGCGCGCACGCATCCCCCTGCAGGAGGAGACGAGATGAGCCAGGTGCTGCGGGTGCTGCTCGTCGACGACCAGCCGATCATCCGCTCCGGATTCGCCATGATGCTCTCCGTCGAGGAGGACATCGAGGTCGTGGGCGAGGCGGCCAACGGCCGCGAGGCCATCGACCTCGCCGAGCGGGAGCGACCCGACGTCATCGTCATGGACGTGCAGATGCCCCTCATGGACGGCATCGCCGCGACCCGCGAGATCGTCGCGCGCGACCTGGGGCGGGTCATCATCCTGACCACCTTCGACGCCGACAACTACCTCTTCGACGCGCTGCAGGCCGGGGCGAGCGGGTTCCTGCTGAAGAACGCGGAGGCCGACCAGCTCGTCGACGCGCTGCGGGCCGTCGGGCACGGGCACGCGCTGCTCGCGCCGGAGGTCACCCAGCGGGTCATCGCGCAGATGGCCTCGCCGGGGTCGGCCGCGGCCGGGGGCGAAGGGCGGCACGCGCCCCTGCTCGCCCAGCTCACCGAGCGCGAGCTCGACGTGCTGCGTCTCATGGGCGCGGGCCGGTCCAACACGGAGATCGCGGCCGACCTGGTCATCGGGGCGGCGACGGTCAAGACGCACGTGTCGAGCATCTTCGCCAAGCTGCAGGTGCGCGACCGGGTGGGCGCGGTGATCATCGCCCACGAGGCGGGCATCGCCGGGCGCTGACCCAGCCCACCCCGTTCGCCCGCAGTGCTCGACGGCACTGCAGGCTTTCGACATCAAGACTTTGCATTTCCCCGGGGAGATGCGCGCGTTTTCGCACATCCGCCCGGGGAGATGCGCGGCCACGAGCCGGGCGAAGGGGGAGGAGCGTCGCCTTCTCCGCCCGCAGGGGGAGGGGCAGGACCAGCCTCGGGGGTGATCCGCCGGGCCGGCTGCGTCCATAGCGTTGGGGTCATGGACAAGGCACCGCAGACGATCACCGTGGAGGGGCTGACGCGACGGTTCGGTGACTTCACCGCCGTCGACCACGTCGACTTCACGGTGCCGCAGGGGAAGATGACCGGATTCGTCGGGGGCAACGGGGCCGGCAAGACCACGACGATGCGCATGATCATGGGCGTCCTGTCGATCACCGAGGGCCGCGTGCTCTGGGGCGACCGCCCGATCACCGCCGCCGACCAGCGCTCGATCGGCTACATGCCCGAGGAGCGGGGTCTGTACCCCAAGCAAAAGATCGCCGACCAGCTGGTCTACCTCGGTCAGCTGCGCGGCATGTCCGCCAAGGGCGCCCGCGAGTCCGTCATGACGCTGCTCGAGCGGCTCGGCCTGGGCGAGCGGACCGGTGACACCGTCGAGCAGCTCTCCCTCGGCAACCAGCAGCGCGTGCAGATCGCCGCGGCGCTGATGATCGAGCCGGCCGCGCTCATCCTCGACGAGCCCTTCAGCGGGCTCGACCCCGAGGCCGTCGACTCGATGGCCGACCTACTGCGCGAGCACACCGCCCGCGGGGTGCCGGTCCTCTTCTCCAGCCACCAGCTCGACCTCGTCGACCGGCTGTGCGATCAGCTCGTCATCCTCGCCAAGGGCAGCGTGCGAGCCACCGGTACGCCGACCGAGCTGCGCGGCGGAGCGCCCCGACGGCACCGGCTCGTCGCGGCCCACGACGCCGGTTGGGTCCGTGACCTGCGCGGCGTCACCGCGATCGACGTCGACGGCCCGGTCGCCGTGCTCGACCTGGCGGCCCACTCCGAGACCGAGCGTCAGCAGCTGCTCGGCGAAGTCCTCGCCGAGGGCCTGCGCCGCGGGGGCGTCACCGAGCTGTCCCCGATCATCCCGCCCCTGTCCGAGGTCTACCGAGAGGTGACGGCATGAGCACCAACACCGCATGGACCCTCGTCGCCCAGCGAGAGCTGTCCGTCCGCCTGCGGGACAAGACCTTCATCGGGTCGACCCTGCTCTCGCTCGTCATCCTCATCGCCGTCTTCGGGTTCCAGGCGTGGCAGGCCAACAAGGCGGCCACCTACGACGTCGCCGTCACCAGCCAGTCGCAGCAGATGGGGCAAGCCGTTGCCGACGCCGCACCCGGCATCGACGACAAGGTGACCGTCGAGCTCCTCGACGTCGCCGACGAGCAGGCCGCCGAGGCCGCGGTCATGGACGAGTCGGCCGACGCGTGGCTGCACCAGACCGACGACGGGTGGCAGCTCGTCGGCAAGTCAGAGGTCAACTCGACGCTGCAGGACATCACCACCCAGACGGTGAGCAGCACGGTGTTGGCCGCCAACGCGGAGCGCGCCGGCACCGACGTCGCCACCCTGCAGCAGGGCACGGCCGTCACCACCGACATCCTCGACGGCGACGCCGAGCAGCAGGGCATCGCCCAGGCCGTCGGCTTCGGCATGGCGATCCTCTTCTACATGTCGGCCGCGATCTTCGGCATGTACCTCGCGATGAGCGTGACGGAGGAGAAGCAGTCCCGCATCGTCGAGATCATCGCGACGTCGATCCCCCTTCGGCACCTGCTCTTCGGCAAGCTCATCGCGGCCGTGGCGCTCGCGGTCGGCCAGCTGCTCCTCTACGCGGCGGTGGCGGTCGTCGGCGCGAGCTTCACCGACTGGGGTGACCTGCTGCCCGGCCTCACCGCGGGACTCGCGTGGTTCGTCGTGTTCTTCATCGCCGGCTTCACGATGATCGCCGCGATGTACGCGGTGTCCGGGGCGCTCGCGTCGCGGCAGGAGGACATCCAGTCGACGTCCTTCCCCGTGACGATGCTGCTCATGGTGATGTTCTTCGGCGCGATGTTCGCCAGCGGCACGATCGTCGACGTGCTCGCCTGGATCCCGCCGTTCTCCGCGATCCTGCAGCCGATGCGCCTGGTCTCCGGCGAGGCGCAGTGGTGGGAGGCGCTCATCAGCCTCGGCATCCTCGCCGTCGCGACCGTCGCGGTCATCCTCGTCGCCGAGCGGATCTACCGCCGCGCGCTGATGCAGACCGGCGGCAAGCTCAGCTACAAGGACGCGTGGAACGCCGAGCTCTGACGCTCGGCCTCAGATCCCGATCGGCCCGGGCACCCGCAGGGGGTGTGCCCGGGCCGATCGTCATGCTCCCCGTCGATCGAAATACAGGGCGCGCTTCCGGACACGCGCCCTGGATTTCACCGGCGATCCAGCCGAAGGGGGGAGCCCCTCAGTCGTCGATCGCCCGCCGCAGGCGAAGGGAGTTGAGCACGACGAGGATCGAGCTCAGGGCCATCGCGCCACCGGCGATCATCGGGTTGAGCAGGCCGGCCATCGCGAGCGGGATCGCGGCGATGTTGTAGCCGAAGGCCCAGCCGAGGTTTTGCTTGATGATCTGCAGGGTCTCGCGGGAGAGGGCCATCGCGCGCGGCACCGACTCGAGGTCGGCGTGCACGAGGACGATGTCGGCCGACTCCATCGCGACGTCGGTGCCGGTGCCCATGGCCATGCCCAGGTCGGCCCGCACGATCGCGGCCGCGTCGTTGACGCCGTCACCGACCATGGCGACGACCCGGCCCTCGTCCTGCAGGCGCGCGATGACGTCGTGCTTGTCCTGTGGGCGGACGTCGGCGATGACGTGCTCGGGGTCGATGCCCACCTGCCCGGCGATCGTCGTCGCGTTGTGCTCGTTGTCGCCGCTGAGCAGCCACACCTGCAGACCCTCGGCGCGCAGCGCCCGGATCGCATCACCGGAGGTCTCGCGCACCTCGTCGGCGACGGTCAGCGCGCCGCGCGCGACGCCGTCCCAGCCGACGAAGACCGTCGTGCCGGCGCGCTCGAGTGTCGCCAGCTCGGCCGGCACCTCGTCGAAGAGGTCGGCTCGCCCGACCGTGACCCGCGTGTCCTTGATGGTCGCGACCGCTCCGGCGCCCGGGAGGGCCTCGAAGTCGCGGATCGCCGGGACCTTGATCCCCTTGTCCTGCGCGCGGCGCACGATGGCGCGCGCGATCGGGTGCTCGCTGCCCGACTCGACGGCCGCCGCAGCGGTGAGCACGGCCGCCGGGTGGAGACCGGGCGAGGCCGCGAGGTCGGTGACCTGGGCGACGCCGGTGGTGATGGTGCCGGTCTTGTCGAGGACGAGGGTGTCGACGCGACGGGTGTCCTCGAGGACCTGCGGCCCCTTGATGAGCACGCCGCGCTGGGCGCCGCGGCTGGTGCCGACGAGCAGCGCCATCGGCGTGGCCAAGCCGAGCGCGCACGGGCAGGCGATGATGAGGACGGTCACAGCGACGCCGATCGCGGTCGTGGCCGACCCGGAGCCGATCCACCAGCCGACGAAGGTCAGCAGCGCCAGCCCGAGCACGACGGGCACGAAGACCGCGGAGACCCGGTCGGCGAGCCGCTGCACGTCGGCCTTGCCCGTCTGGGCCTGCTCGACGAGGCGCACGATCTGGGAGTAGGTGGTGTCGGCGCCGATGGCGGTCGCCTCGACGATGAGCCGCCCGGAGGTGTTGACCGTGCCGGCGTCGACGTGGTCGCCGGTGCGCACGTCGACGGGCACGGACTCGCCGGTGACGAGCGAGGTGTCGATCGAGCTGGTCCCGTCGACGATGACGCCGTCGGTCGCGACCTTTTCGCCCGGGCGGACGATGAAGTGGTCACCGACCTGCAGCTCGTCGAGGGGCAGGACGACCTCGGTCGTCGCGCGGGTGCGGGCGTCGATGCGCTGGACGGCCACTCCCTTCGACCCCAGGTCCATGAGCTCGGTGAGCGCGGAACGCCCCTCGTCCTTGCTGCGGGCCTCCAGCCAGCGCCCGAGGAGGAGGAAGGCGGTGATGACCGCCGCGGTCTCGAAGTAGTAGTGCCCCTCGGTGCCCGCCCCGGTGAAGAGGGTGACGGTCGACCACAGGTAGGCGGCGCTCACGCCGAGGCTGACGAGCGTGTCCATCGTCGAGGCCAGGTGGCGCGCGTTGATCGCGGCGGCGCGGTGGAAGGGCCAGGCAGCCCACAGCACGACCGGCGTCGTGAGCAGCCACTCCAGCCACGGCCCCGCGGCGAAGTCCCACGGGCCCATCGCGATGACGACCACGACGAGCGCGAGGGCGCCGGCGACGATCGCCCGTCGCTGCAGGTCGGCGCGCGCGATCGGGGTGTGGCTCGGGGGAGCGAGGCGTGCCTCGGGCTCGATGACGGTCGCGCCGTACCCGGCGGACTCGACCGCGGAGATCAGGTCGTCGACGGCGACCGAGTCGGGGTGGCGGACCGTCGCCTTTTCCGTCGCGAGGTTGACGCTCGCCTCGACCCCGTCGATCTTGCCGAGCTTGCGCTCGATGCGTGCGCTGCAGGAGGCGCACGTCATGCCGGTGATCGCGAGGTCGACGCTGCGCGCGTCCGCCTCGGTCTCGGGTCGGGGGTCGGTCGTGGTGCTCATGGGTGCATCATCTCGCTCGGTCTGCGGGGCCTCGGGGAGGCGAAGGGGGCGCGTCGCCCCCTTCGCGTGTGGTCGCGGTGGGGCGTGGCGTCAGGACCGCACGAGCCGCGCGATCGCGGCGCTGGCCTCCTGGACCTTGGCCGCGGCTGCCTCGTCAGACTCGCGTGCGGCGTCGACGACGCAGTGCCCGACGTGGTCCTCGAGCAGGCCCAGGCTCACGGCCTGCAGCGCCTTGGTCGCCGCGGAGACCTGGGTGAGGATGTCGATGCAGTAGGTGTCCTCCTCGACCATGCGCGAGATGCCACGGATCTGGCCCTCGACGCGTCGCAGTCGCTTGAGGTAGTCGTCCTTGCTGCCGCTGTAGCCGGCCATGGGTCCTCCTGGTGGGGTGTCGACTCGGTCAACAGCATACCCCCAGAGGGTATTCCAGCGCGGGTCAGCCGATGATGCGGAAGAGCGGGCTGTCCGCCGGGATCCGCTCGATGCCGAGCGGCGAGGTGTCCATCCGCGCGAGCAGCGGCAGCAGGTCCTGCGGGTCGCCGAGCTCGAGGCCGACGATCGCGGTGCCCGTGTCGCGGTTGTTGCGCTTGATGTACTCGAAGAAGGTGATGTCGTCGTCCGGCCCGAGGACTTCGTCGAGGAAGCGCCGCAGCGCCCCGGGCTCCTGCGGGAAGTCGACGAGGAAGTAGTGCTTGCGGCCCTCGTGGATGAGCGCCCGCTCGACGATCTCGGCGTAGCGGGAGACGTCGTTGTTGCCGCCCGAGACGACGGCGACGACGGTCGACCCGGGCGTGATGTCGAGGTCGGCGAGGACCGTGGTCGCCATGGCGCCCGCGGGCTCGGCGATGATCCCGTCGGTCTGGTACATCGCGAGCATCTCGACGCAGATGGCGCCCTCGGCGACCGACGTCAGCTCGGTGCCGGTGGCGGCGACGGCCGCGTGGGTCAGGTCACCGGCGCGGCGCACTGCGGCCCCGTCGACGAAGGGGGAGACCGTCTCGAGGTCGACCGGGGCCCCGGCGGCCAGGGCGGCGGCCATCGAGGCGGCGTCCTCGGGCTCGACCCCGACGAGCCGGGTGCTCGAGGAGTGGGCCGCCATCCACGTCGCCATCCCGCCGAGCAGCCCGCCCCCGCCGACGGGCACGGTGACGAGGTCGGGGGTGCGGCCGAGCTGGCGGGCGATCTCGACGGCGACCGTGCCCTGACCGGCCATGGTGTCGAGGGCGTCGAAGGCCGGCACGACGACAGCACCGGACTCCGCAGCGTCTGCTGCGGCTGCGCGCGCTGCGTCGTCGTAGACCTCACCGGTGACGATGACGTCGACCATGTCGCCGCCGAGGGCTGCGACGCGGTCGCGCTTCTGCCGAGGAGTGTTGCGTGGCAGGTAGATCCGGGCCTTGACGCCGAGGCGCTGGCCGGCGAAGGCGACCCCCTGGGCGTGGTTGCCCGCGGAGGCGGCGACGACTCCCTTCGCGCGCTGCTTGTCGCTGAGGTGGGCGATGAGGGTGAAGGCGCCTCGCAACTTGTAGGACCGCACCGGCTGCAGGTCCTCGCGCTTGAGCCAGACGTCGGCGCCGGTCGCGGCCGACAGGCGCTCGCTGCGGTGCAGCGGGGTCGGCGGCAGGACATCGGCGAGCAGGGCTGCCGCCTCGTCGACGGCGGCTGCGGTGAGGAGCGGGGCGGTCACCTGCCCACCGTAGTCGCGCCCGGTCGCCCCGGCCCGACCCGTCTCACCCGCCCCGTCCACACCGGTGGTCGAGGTGTGAGGAGCTCTGCGACGAGCCTCGAAACCTAGTGCGCGGTCTCGAGGGCCTCGCTGGCGCTCGGCCACCTCGACCCACGGTGGCTGAGGTGCGAGCGCCAGCGAGCCGCGAAGCCCGCTACAGCAGGTCGAACTCCCGCAGCTCATCCTCTGTCATCAGGCGCGAGCGGATGAGGAAGCGCACGCCCTCGGGCGCCTCGACCGAGAAGCCCGAGCCGCGGCCGGGGACGACGTCGACCGTGAGGTGGGTGTGCTTCCAGTACTCGTACTGCGACACGCTCATCCAGAACTCGATGGGGGTGAAGCCCTCACCGGTGAGCGTGCCGAGGTTGATGTCGGCCTCGCTGGTGATGAAGTCCCCCGCCGGGTAGCACATCGGCGCCGAGCCGTCGCAACAACCGCCGCTCTGGTGGAACATCAGCGGGCCGTGGCGCTGCTCGAGCTTCGCGAGCAGTGCTGCTGCCTCGTCGGTGAGGTCGACGCGTGCACCCATGGCGGGGGACTCCCTTCGGTCCGGCTCGATCAGAAGAAGCCGAGCTTGTTCTGGTCGTAGCTGACGAGCAGGTTCTTCGTCTGCTGGTAGTGCTCGAGCATCATCTTGTGGTTCTCGCGACCGATGCCGGACTGCTTGTAGCCGCCGAAGGCGGCGTGGGCCGGGTACTGGTGGTAGCAGTTGGTCCACACGCGACCGGCCTGGATCCCGCGACCCATGTTGAAGGTGGTGTGGGCGCTGCGCGACCAGACGCCGGCGCCGAGGCCGTAGAGGGTGTCGTTCGCGATGTGCAGTGCCTCGTCCTCGTCGGCGAAGGAGGTCAGCGAGACGACCGGTCCGAAGATCTCCTCCTGGAAGATCCGCATCGAGTTCTTGCCCTCGAAGACCGTCGGCGCGATGTAGTAGCCGCCGGACAGGTCGCCGCCGAGGTCGACCGACTCGCCACCGGTGAGCACCTTGGCGCCCTCCTCGCGGCCGATCGCCAGGTAGCTCTTGATCTTCTCGAACTGGTCGTTGCTCGCCTGGGCGCCCATCGTCGTCTCGGTGTCGAGCGGGTTGCCCTGCGTGATCGCCTCGACGCGCTTGACGGCGTCGCCGACGAACTGCTCGTACATGCCCTGCTGCACGAGCGCGCGGGAGGGGCAGGTGCAGATCTCGCCCTGGTTGAGGGCGAACATCGTGAAGCCCTCGAGTGCCTTGTCGTAGAAGGCGTCCTGCTCGGCCGCGACGTCGTCGAAGAAGACGTTGGGCGACTTGCCGCCGAGCTCGAGGGTGACGGGGATGATGTTCTGGCTGGCGTACTGCATGATCAGCCGGCCGGTGGTCGTCTCGCCGGTGAAGGCGATCTTGGCGATGCGGGGACTGGACGCGAGCGGCTTGCCGGCCTCGACGCCGAAGCCGTTGACGACGTTGAGCACGCCCGGGGGCAGCAGGTCGGCGATGAGCTCGACGACCTTGAGGATCGACCACGGGGTCTGCTCGGCCGGCTTGAGGACGATGCAGTTGCCGGCGGCCAGCGCCGGGGCAATCTTCCACACGCCCATGAGGATCGGGAAGTTCCACGGGATGATCTGGCCGACGACGCCGAGCGGCTCGTGAAAGTGGTAGGCCATCGTGTTGTGGTCGATCTCCGAGATGCTGCCTTCCTGGGCACGGATCGCGCCGGCGAAGTAGCGGAAGTGGTCGACCGCGAGCGGGATGTCGGCGGCGAGTGTCTCGCGCACGGCCTTGCCGTTGTCCCAGGTCTCGATGACCGCGATGTCCTCGAGGTTGGCCTCGATGGTGTCGGCGATCTTGAGCAGGATGTTGGAGCGGTCGGTGGTCGACGTGCGGCCCCACGCGTCCTTGGCGGCGTGCGCGGCGTCCAGCGCCTTGTCGATGTCCTCGGCGGTGCTACGGGCGACCCGGGTGAAGACCTGACCGATCACCGGGGTGATGTTGTCGAAGTACTCGCCGTTCACCGGGGCGACCCACTCGCCACCGATGAAGTTGTCGTACTGCTCCTTGACCTCGATGGTCGAGTCCGAGCTGCCGGGCGGGCTGTAGACGGCCATGTCTGCCTCCTGGGGTCAATCGACGACGCACCGTTGCGAAGTCGTCCTGGGCCGACCGTAGGACGAGGAAGGTTGGCCAAAGGTTGGTCGGTCGTCAGCCGCCCAGTGCCGCGTCCACGATGGCCTTGGCGTCCGCCTGCACCTGCGCCAGGTGCTCGGGCCCGCGGAAGGACTCGGCGTAGATCTTGTAGACGTCCTCGGTGCCCGACGGGCGGGCGGCGCACCACGCCGACTCGGTGGTGACCTTGAGCCCACCGATGGCCGCGCCGTTGCCGGGGGCCTCGGTGACCTTGGCCGTGATCGCCTCTCCTGCAAGGGAGTCCGCGGAGACAGCGGCCGGGGTGAGGGCCTTGAGTGCAGCCTTCTGCTCACGGGTCGCGGGCGCGTCGACGCGGGCGTAGGCGGGCTCGCCGTGCCGCGCGACGAGGTCGGCGTAGTGCTCGCTGGGAGAGCGACCGGTGGTCGCGAGGATCTCGGAGGCGAGCAGCGCGAGGATGATGCCGTCCTTGTCAGTGGTCCACACCGACCCGTCGTGGCGGAGGAAGGAGGCGCCGGCCGACTCCTCGCCGCCGAAGCCGACCGAGCCGTCGAGCAGGCCGGGGACGAACCACTTGAAGCCGACCGGCACCTCCCACAGGTCCATGCCGAGGTCGGCCGCGACGCGGTCGATCATGGAGCTCGACACGAGCGTCTTGCCGATGCGCCGGCTCGACCATCCCGGACGCGCGCCGCCGTGCAGGTACTGGATCGCGACGGCGAGGTAGTGGTTGGGGTTCATCAGCCCCGCGTCGGGCGTGACGATGCCGTGCCGGTCGGAGTCTGCGTCGTTGCCGGTCGCGATGTCGTACCGATCGCGTTGTGCGACAAGGCTCGCCATCGCGGACGGCGAACTGCAGTCCATCCGGATCCTGCCGTCCTTGTCGAGGGTCATGAAGCGCCACGTCGGGTCGACGAGCGGATTGACCACGGTGAGGTCGAGGCCGTGCCGCTCGCCGATCTTGCCCCAGTAGTGCACGGCCGCGCCGCCCATCGGGTCGGCACCGATCCGCACGCCGGCGTCTCGGATCCGTTGCAGGTCGACCACATCGGGCAGGTCGGTGACGTAGGCGTCGAGGTAGTCGTGGTCGGTCGCGATGGCCCGCGCCCGGGCGAAGGGAGTCCGCCGCACCTGCCGCAGCCCATCGCGCAGGTGTGCATTGGCCGCGTCCGCGATGGCGCTCGTGACGTCGGTGTCGGCGGGGCCGCCGTGGGGCGGGTTGTACTTGAAGCCGCCGTCGCTCGGGGGGTTGTGTGACGGGGTGACGACGATGCCGTCGGCGAGGCCACCCCCCTTCGCCGTGAGGTCCTTGCCCCGGTTGGCCGTGAGGATCGCGTGCGAGATCGCGGGGGTCGGGGTGTAGCCGTCGCGGGAGTCGACGAGGACGGTGACGCCGCCGGCGACGAGGACCTCGAGGGCGGTGGTCCACGCCGGCTCGGAGAGGGCGTGGGTGTCGCGGCCGAGGAAGAGCGGGCCGTCGATGCCGGCCGCGCGGCGGTGGTCGACGATCGCCTGGGTCGTCGCGAGGATGTGCGCCTCGTTGAAGGACCCGGTGAGCGAGGAGCCCCGGTGCCCGCTCGTGCCGAAGGCGACCTGCTGGTCGACGTCGTCGGGGTCGGGCTGGACCGCGTAGTAGGCGGTGACGACGTGGCTGACGTCGATGAGGTCCTCGGGCAGTGCGGGCTGGCCCGCTCGGTCGGCTGCGCTCATGGCCCGACGCTACCGCTCTACCGCAGCACCGCCGCCAGCCGCGCGGTGAGCGGTGCCCGGGCCGGGTGGCGCCCATCGCCCAGCTCGTCGAGCGCCCGCTGCAGCACCTCGGTGTCGGCGACGACCTCGCTGTAGGCGAGGACCGCCGAGGGGTCGGGGTCGGTGAGCAGGCACTCGCGGACGGCGACAGCGAGGTAGTCGGCCGTCTCGGTGAGCAGCGGCGAGCTGGTCCCGGGGACGAGGTCGCCGCCGTAGGCGTCGACGGCGGCCCGGGCGTCGCCGCGCCGCACGGCGGCCCGGACGGCGTCGACATCGCTCGTCACCGGCAGGTCGAGT
Source organism: Janibacter anophelis NBRC 107843 (assembly GCF_001570945.1). Classification (GTDB taxonomy): domain Bacteria; phylum Actinomycetota; class Actinomycetes; order Actinomycetales; family Dermatophilaceae; genus Janibacter; species Janibacter anophelis. The sequence goes on along the minus strand of NZ_BCSQ01000001.1, from coordinate 3,958 downwards.
CGGTAGGGGCGCGATGCGAGCCGGCCGCCGAGGGCCGAGCGCAGGTGGCTGACCTCCGACTTCAGGGTGCTCGTCGAGACCCGCTCGTCGCCGTAGAGGTGGGCGTGCAGCTCGCCGAGCGAGAGCCCGTCGGGGTGCAGCGCGAGGATCGCGAGGATCTCGACCTGGCGTCGGGTGAGGAGCAGCCGTGACCCGTCGAGGTGGACCTCGCTCGCGCCGAGCAGCCGTAGGTGCAGCCCCTGGTGCGCTGGCACGGTCAGCGTCGAGGCGATCGACGAGGCGGGGATCGCCGTCTCGAGGAGACGCGCCAGCGCCTGGGCGGTGGCGGCGCCGATGGGGTGGCTGCGGTCCCACGTCGTCGACAGGTCGAGCACCCCGAGCTGGGCACCGGTCACCGGGTCGTGGACGGGCGCGGCCCAGCAGACCCAGTTGTGGATGATCGGGGCGTAGTGCTCGGCGGCGAAGACGGTTGAGACGGAGTCCGTGCGCAGCGCGAGGTTGAGCGCATTGGTCCCGACGCTGCCCTCGTCCCACCGGCCGCCGGCGACGAAGTTGACCTGCTCGGCAGCGCTGCGCATGACCCGCCCGCCATAGGTCCACAGGATCCGTGTCTGGGGGTCGGTGACAGCGACGACGAGGTCTCCGTCCTCAGCAGCGGAGCGCAGCGCGCCCTCGAGCCGAGCGACCGCGGCCGACAGCGGTGACTCCGCGAAGAGGCTGGCGGTCTCCCCTTCGTCCGCCAGCGGAGCGGCCTCGACGGTCGCGGGCAGGTGCTCCGCGGATCGGCGCCACGACGAGAGGATCTCGGGGCGCACCTGCTCGGGCGCGCTGCCCTCGCGCCAGTGCTCCCAGGCGCGCTCCAGCGTGCGCCGCCGACCCGACTCCACCATCGGCCACCTCCTCGTGGTCCCCGGTCAGGGTAGGCCGGGCGGGGCCTAGAGTCGAGGGATGAGCACCGCAGCCGGCACCCTGACCTGGACTCCGGCGGCCGAGCGCACGGATCTGCTCGCCGCGCCCGTCGCCGCCGCGATCGCGGCGGTCCCCTCGGCCCGCGTGGCCGAGATCGACCCCGAGCTGGCGGACACCGCCGCCTTCTGCGAGGCCTACGCGTCGCCGCCGCAGTCGTCCGCCAACTGCGTCGTCGTCGCGGGCCGAAGAGGAGGGGAGACGCGGCACGCCGCCGTCCTCGTCCTCGCGACGGACCGGGCGGACATCAACGGCGTCGTGCGCCGGCACGTCGACGCACGCAATATCTCCTTCGCCCCGATGGACGAGGCCGTCGAGGTCACCGGCATGGAGTACGGCGGCATCACCCCCGTCGGGCTGCCGGAGGGGTGGCCGGTGCTCGTCGACGAGGCGGTCGTTGCCGCCGGCGAGGTCGTCGTCGGCTCGGGCGTGCGCGGCTCCAAGCTGCTCGTCGACGCGGCCGAGCTCGCGGCGCTGCCGACCGCGGAGGTCCTCGCCCTGGCGCAGCCGACCGGCTGAGGTCCGCGACCCACCGTTGGTCGAGGTGCGAGGCCGTCCACGGCCGAGCCTCGAGACCCGGTCAGTGACCCGTCACACGTCCACCCCGAGCGAGGCGAGCAGCTCCCGCACCCGCCCCTTGATCTCGTCGCGGATCGGCCGCACGGCCTCGACGCCCTGGCCGGCGGGGTCGTCGAGCTGCCAGTCCTCGTAGCGCTTGCCGGGGAAGATCGGGCAGGCATCCCCGCAGCCCATGGTGATGACGACGTCGCTGGCCTGCACCGCGTCGGTGGTCAGGACCTTGGGCCGCTCGGCGGACAGGTCGATGCCCTCTTCGAGCATCGCCGCGTGGACGGCCGGGTTGATCGAGTCGGCGGGCGCGGAGCCGGCGGAGCGCACCTCGACGGCGCCGCCGGACAGCACGCGGGTCCAGGCCGCGGCCATCTGCGAGCGGCCGGCGTTGTGCACGCAGACGTAGAGCACGGACGGGGTCATCGGACCTCCTGCAGGTCGGGCGAAGGGGAGGTAAAGCGCGTGCGGAGGGCGAGGCTGACGTAGACCAGGCCGACGAGGACGGGGACCTCGATGAGCGGACCGACGACGCCGGCGAGGGCCTGGCCGCTCGTCGCGCCGAAGGTGGCGATGGCCACGGCGATCGCCAGCTCGAAGTTGTTGCCCGCGGCGGTGAAGGCGAGGGTCGTCGTGCGCTCGTAGGACATGTCGAGGAGGCGGCCGGTGAGGTATCCGATGCCCCACATCACGGCGAAGTAGGCGAGGAGCGGCAGGGCGATGCGGGCGACGTCGCCGGGTCGGGAGGTGATGGCCTCGCCCTGGAGTGCGAAGAGGATGACGATCGTGAAGAGCAGGCCGTAGAGGGCCCACGGGCCGATCCTCGGCAGGAAGTTGCCCTCGTAGCGCTCGCGGCCCAGCCGGCGCTCGCCGAACCGACGGGTGAGGTACCCGGCGATCAGCGGGATGCCGAGGAAGATCAGGACCGACTTCGCGATCTGCCATGCCGAGACGTCGAGGGCGGTCTGCTGGAGGCCCAGCCATCCGGGCAGCACCGACAGGTAGAACCAGCCGAGCCCGGCGAAGGCGATGACCTGGAAGACGCTGTTGATCGCGACGAGCACGGCGGCGGCGTCGCGGTCGCCGCAGGCCAGGTCGTTCCAGATGATGACCATGGCGATGCAGCGGGCGAGGCCGACGATGATCAGGCCGGTGCGGTACTCGGGCAGGTCGGGCAGCAGCAGCCACGCGAGGGCGAACATCAGGGCGGGCCCGACGAGCCAGTTGAGCACGAGGGAGGAGCCGAGCAGCCGCCGGTCGCCCGTCACCGTGTCGAGCCGGTCGTAGCGCACCTTGGCCAGGACCGGGTACATCATCACGAGCAGCCCGATGGCGATCGGCAGCGAGATGCCGTCGATCTCGACCGTGCTCAGCGCCTCGCCGAGGCCGGGGACGAGGCGGCCGAGGAGCAGGCCGGCGGCCATGGCCAGGCCGATCCACAGGGGCAGCCAGCGGTCGAGCGCGGACAGGCGCGAAGGGGGTGTGGCGGGGGAGGTCATCGGCTCTCGTGCTTCGACAGGGGTCCAATCAGCGAGTTCAGCGTGACGCCTGGTTTGATGCATGTCAAGATGGCGGCATGAGCCCGCGCGAGCCCACCCCCCTCGAGCCGATCGTCAGCTGTGGTGGCCTCACCAAGTCACCGATGAGTGCGGACGAGGCGGCGCGGTTGGCTCCGGTCTTCAAGGCGCTCGGCGACCCGGCGCGGCTGCGCATGGCGAGCCTCATCGCCGCCCAGCCCGAGGTCTGCGTCTGCGACATCTCGCCGGCTTTCGACCTGTCGCTCGGCACGATCTCGCACCACCTCAAGCAGCTGCGCGAGGCCGGACTGGTCAGCAGCGAGCGGCGCGGCACCTATGTCTGGTACCGGATCAACCCCGAGGCCCTCGGCGCCCTCTCGGCCCTCCTGGCCGTCCCCACCCCCGCCTGACCTCGCGCCGCCCCCACCCGCGCATTTCCCCGGGCGGATGCGCGCCCACTCGCGCATTTCCCCGGGGAAATGCGCGCGAGGCCGCCATCGTTTTGACGCGGTCGCACCCGGCGCGGTCCCATGGACCCATGACCGACCTCGCGATCGTCGACGCCGCGCCCACCCCCCTTCGGGCGCGGGTAGGCACCAAGTTTGCCTATGGGACGAATGGGGTCCGTGAGGCGCTGCTGTCCTTTGCCGTGTCCAACGCGCACGACATCCTCGAGGAGGAGATCCTCATCCACGCGGCCGGCCGCCAGGTCGAGGCCCGTGAGCTCGCCGGCAACCACGGCACCCGCCTGCACGTCGTCGAGGACGTCGGCAGCGGCTGGCTCGAGGTGACCTACTCGGCGCTCGTCGACATCACCCGGCCGACGGGCGACCAGGTGGGCAAGGAGATCGACTTCGACCGGTGGGTCTTCACCCGGCCGAGCCGGTACGCGGAGTCGGACCGGCTGG